>JANQQN010000488.1 GCA_028289325.1 Myxococcota bacterium
GCCCGGACATGCACCGACGCCCAGCCGTGCCCCACCTCTACCGTGGACGGGGGCGGCGAGTGTCCGGACCGTCCCGCGGTGCCGGCGACGGCAACGACGGGCGTCGGTCGCTTCTTTGGCCAGGCGGCGTGCGCCTGCGCGGGACTGTCGGCCGGGGCACGATGGCAGGTCGATGCGTTCGACAGCACCGATGGCCCGTACACCGGCCCGTCCGGGCCGGGCGGCAACGTGTCGGTCAACGAACGACTGGCCGCCGATGCGCAGTTCGAGGTGTCGGGGAACGTGACCGCCGTCGAGGCCTTTCAGGCGGGAACCGCGAGCGTGACGGTGGGCGGCAGCCTCGCCGTCGGGGGCGCGGTCAACGCCGACGGTGCGCTCGAGATCGCCGGCAATGCAGTGATCGGCGGCGACCTACGGGCCGGCGCACTCAGCGTCGGCGGTCGGCTCACCCAGCCCGCGGACGCCACGCGGACCGTCGCCGGCGCCGAGGCCATCGCAGCCATCGCGATCGCGGCGGTCACCGTCGCCCCGCCGTGCGACTGCGCCGAGCCGCCGAACCTGGCCACGATCGCCACCGACGGTCGGAATCAGGCGACCAACGACCCCACCGCGCTCTCATCCCTCATGGGCACCGAGGTCGTGTCTCTGACCTGCGGCGTGTATGGCTACGACAGCATCGCGGGCCCCGGGCTAGAGCTGCGGTTGACCGGCCCCACCGTCATCTTCGTCGACGGCGACGTCAGCGTGGATCGCTTCGACGTCGAGCTGGCCGCCGGCGCCACCTTGGACCTCTTCGTCGGCGGCGGCTGGCGCACCGGCGGCCCGTCCGCCCTCGGCGTCCCCGCCCGACCGGCCAGCCTCCGCATCTTCATCGGCACGACGGGGACCGTCGACCTAGACGGCGACACGGCCCTGTTCGGACAGCTCCTCGCGCCGGCGGCGGAAGTGGTGGTCGCGGGCGCCCTCGAGCTGCACGGCAGCGCATTCGCGCGCCGGTTCAGCGGCACGGGTACGGTGGTCATCCACCACGACCGCGCGCTCGATCCTTAGTCTAGTTTAGACGACGTCTACGATGAGGTCGCCTTCCCTTCGACATGAGGCGCCGACCCTCGCGTGACGCCGTCCACCCGCGGGCCACGCGCGAATTTGCGGGGCGACGTCGGCGCTCACTGGCGCAGGAGGTACGCCGCCACGGCTTGGTAGGCGGGTAACGAAGTCGGGTCGATCTTGGCGTTCTTGGCGGTGGGAAACGACGCGAAGCGCGCGATGACCATCTTGGCCGTGGGGTCGATGTAGATCGTCTGCCCGTGAACACCGCGCGCGGCGAAGGCGCCGTGGGCGTTGTGAAACACCCACCACATGCCGCGGTAGCTGCCCCCGGCGAGGGTTGCGTAGCCGGCGTTGGCGAAGGCCTCCTTGCTCCCGCCGCCGCGGATCGCGCGGACGACCTCCGCGGGGAAGAGTCGCTGCCCGTTGATCTCGCCCTCGTTGAGCATCAGGAGCCCGACGCGCGCGAGGTCGCGTAGCCCGGCGCTCAAACCTCCCCCCGCAAAAGGTGTACCTTTACCGTCGACCGTCATGTACGCGTCTTGCTCGGCCCCCATCTTGCTCCAGATGCGCTCCGAAATGAGCTCGGTCACCGGTTTACCGGCGACGCGAGCGATGATCCACCCGAGGGCATCAGTGTTGATGGTCTTATACGCGAACCCCTCACCATGACGGCCCTCGGGCTGGACCGTCTGAAGATACTCAAAGTATCCATCGGGACCGCGATACCCCTCGGGCTTGGGCAGCGGGCTCGCGGCCATGGTATAGCTCCAGACATCCGCCTTCGGGTCGGCGTAGTCCTCGCTATAGCGCAATCCAGTGGTCATGTTCATAACCTGCCGGACGGTGGCACTTCCAAACGCGCTCCGTTCGAGCTCAGGGATGATACTCGCCACCGCCGCGCCATCATCGAGCGTGCCCTCCGCAACCAAGATTTCACCGATCAACCCGGTTAGAGATTTGGTCACCGACATCGCGGCGTGTTCACCGGCGGCATCGAGGCATCCCGAATAGTGCTCGTACACCACTCGTCCTTCGTGCAATATGATGATTCCGTCGGTGTAGTTTGCGGCCAGCGACGCCTTCCAGGTCATCGGCGTATCGCTCCCTATCGGCTTGAATTCGATAGCGTCGATACCGACATCGAGCGCGTAGGAGAGCGGTGCGGGCGCCCCCAGACCGCGGCTGATACGCTTCGTCGGCAGAAACTGCCGCATGCGGCAGACGGACCAACGCAACTTGGGAAAGCTGAAGTAATTTGCGCTCGGCTGCCCGATCTGTTTTTTCGACGACGGCGGAGATCCTTCCATCCACCCCATCACCCGCGGATCCGAGTCTTCGGCCGACAGAACGGGGCTCGCTCCGACGTTGGATCGGGGGTCGAGATGCTCGCACGCAGAGGCCCACATTCCAAAGACGATGACACATGCGAGGCGTATGCAAATGAGCGGCACGGTGTTTCTCTCCTTCTCTGTCATACGAGGCCCACTCCACTATGGCCACCGGTGAAGTGGGGCAACGTAGTCACTGTCGTCGCGTATCGACGGGTGGGCGCCGTCAGCTGAGCTCCTGCACACCACCGCCGGAGACCGTCAGGATCTGGCCGCTGATCCAGGACGAAGCCGGTGCGCAGAGAAACAGCGCGGCGTACGCGATATCATCCGGCTCTCCGAGCCGCTTGATGGGCGTGCGTCGCAGCATCTTGGCTTCAATCTCCGGGGTAAGGACCGACTTGAGCGCGTCGGTGCGGATGGCACCAGGCGCGATGCCGTTGACGCGGATCTTCCTGGGCCCGAGGTCGAAGGCGATGTTTCGCGTCAGGTGGCTCACCGCCGCCTTGGACGACGCATAGGAGGCCATGTGGTCGTTCTTGTTGTCTCCGGCCATGGACGAGATGTTCAGAACCGCACCCCCGCCGGCGGCCTCCATATGCGGTACCGCCATCTGGGTCATGCGGAACAGCGCAAAGACGTTGAGCTCGAAGGCCCATCGGAAATCCTTCATGGGCATCTCAAAGGGCTTCGGGCCGCCGCCGCCAGCGTTGTTCACCAGGATGGTCAGGCCGCCGAAGCGATCGACCGCGGTCTTGATGGCCGTTTCGCGGTCTTCCTCTTCGGTCACATTGCAGGGGACGCCGACCGCCTTACCCCCCTCCTTCTCGATCTCCTGGGCCACGGCGTGAGCGGCTTCCGCGTGGAGGTCGCTGACGACGACCGAGGCGCCCGCCCCGGCAAATGTCTTGGCTAAGCTCCGACCTATGCCGGCCCCGGCACCGGTCACCACGGCGATCTGGCCCTCAAGTTCGAACATATTCGATTCGTACATAGTTAACCTCACGTACTGAGTGATGGGCCTGCTTGGCCTAGACCGCCGCATGATCTTTCACGAGCAATTCGTCGGACCTTTCGCCGCGAGTCGGTCATCAGGGTATTCGGTCCGCTTGAATACGGGCAAGACACGAGGTTCAATAAATTCAACGCCTCGGGGGGAGTATGAACGGCGAAAACGCTCTGCAGACTAGCGGTCTCGTTCAGGTGGCCATGATCGCGGGTGTGCTCGGGGGCGTACTCGCTGGGCTTGGACTCTACACGTTCGACTACGCGGACGGCGTTGCTTACCTGAGCGATGACCCGACAGGCTGCGCCAACTGTCACGTTATGCAAGAGTCTTTCGACACCTGGCTGAACTCGTCACATCACACCGTCGCCGCATGTAATGACTGCCACACGCCCCATAGTTTTGTCGGTAAGTGGTGGTCCAAGGCAGACAACGGGTTCTTTCATTCACTCGCATTCACCACCGGCAACTATCCGCACCCACTGCAGATCAAACAGCGCAATATAGAGATCACCCAAGCCGCATGTCTCTACTGCCACGCCGATACGGTACACAACATGCAACCACTAGCCTCGGAATCTGAAGCTCTTCAATGCGTGCATTGCCATGCGCAAGTCGGTCACGCGCACCGCGCCCGGCGCGGCTCTTCGTCCAATCGATAGGAGGCCACGATGAAGAAACGCACGGTATGGCTAGTTTCGTTGTTGGCGGCGGGATTCGCCGTCGGGGCATTCCTAATCACAGCCACACTGGTCGGCGTTTTCGAGAATCGACAAGCGGCTCGCACCCCTTTCCTTCGTACGGTCGTCGTCTCTGAGATCTCCACGGACCCCCGCCCCTGGGGGCGGGACTTTCCGCGACAGTTCGAAGGTTGGAAAGCGACCGCGGGCGATAGATTCTACGGCGGCAGTAGCGCCATGCCCGAGAGCAAGCTCGAGCAGCAACCGTGGCTCAAGCGACTGTACGCCGGCTACGCCTTCAGCATCGACTACCGCGAGGCCCGCGGACACGCCTATATGCTCTACGACCAAGGCGTGACGGAACGGGTTACCAAGAAGCCGCAGGCGGGAGCCTGCCTTCACTGTCATGCTTCGACGTCGGTGATGTACCGAAAGGCTGGCTTGGAAGCGATGGGCAAGCCCGCGACGGACGAAGTGCTCGCATCCAGCTTCGATATGTCGGCGGTGATTCGTGGATTCGAGGAGGTGAGTCGTAAGCCGTATAGCGAGGTGCTCGCTCTCGTTCAGAACGCCCCTGACGGCACTCCGGACGACGATAGCACCGTCTTTCCTCAGGCCCCCTACGGTGGCTTCACCAAAGAGTACGCCGGAAAGTCGGTCGATGAGCAGCAAGCCCCTACGACCAAGAACGCCCATCCGGTGAGCTGCATCGACTGCCATGATCCAAAGACGATGCAGATCCGCATAACGCGCCCCGGGTTTGTGAAGGGCATCGCCGCGCTCGCCGAGAGTGACGAACCGACGCCCCACCTACCGAGCATCGAGAAATGGCGGGCTTCGAACAAAGAGCGTCCCTACGACCCCAACCGAGATGCCACTCGGCAAGAGATGCGCTCGTTCGCCTGCGGTCAATGCCACGTCGAATACTATTGCGCCAACAAAGACGTCCTGACCTACCCTTGGGACCGAGGGCTGAAAATGGAGCAACTGGAACGCGTCTGGGAAGAGAAGACGTTCCCGGACGGCACTCCGTTTTATGACTACGAACACCGGGAGACAGGGGCAAAGATCTTCAAGGTTCAGCATCCGGAGTTCGAGTTATGGAGTCAGGGGATTCATGCGCGGTCGGGGGTTAGCTGTGCGGACTGCCATATGCCCTACGAGAAACAGGGCGCCATGAAGGTCAGTAATCACCGAGTCGATTCGCCGCTGAACAACCTCAACACCGCCTGTCAGACCTGTCATAACGTGCGGGAGGAACAATTGGTCGAACGGATCGGCCGCATCCAACAGACCACCCGCGAGCAACTCGAGCGCGCGGCGGGGGCCATGACCGACATGCTTGACGCCATCCTCGAGGCGAAAGCCAGCGGCGCATCCGAAACTGATCTTGCGCCACTCCATGCGCTGCAGAGAAAAGCGATGTGGCGTCTCGACTATATCAGCAGTGAAAACTCGCGCGGATTTCACGCGCCTCAGGAGTCGGTCCGCATTCTCGCCGAATCGATCGACTACAGCCGACAGGCTCAAGCCGGTGCCCTTCAGCTTCGGGCGCCACAGCCACCCGCGATCGAGGTAAGCAGAGATGCAGTTATCGGCGTGACACCCGCGAAAGCACCGTAACTCGAGTATGGCCCCGGCGACAGATGAGCTGCGCCCGTTACTGGGTTGCTTCGGAGCCCTGAGGCGCTACGACGTAACGGCCATTCGAAGCATCGTGTTATGGGCCCCGATAGACATGCCAAGCATCCTGCGGGTGATGGTCACTACCGTTGCGCTCGTCGCATCCCACGGAGCGTGTGTCAGCTCCACGCCGCCGAGGGCCAGCTCGGGGGACGACGCCTCCCGGTCGTTCATTCTGCGCCCGGAAGAGCTCGGCCGGCAAGGCGCGACCGACGACCTCCTCGAGCGGCTGGCAAAACATCCGTATGCATACTTTCGGGCCCTGGCTGAGCCGTTCGCACGGCGGGTGTGTGCGCACTTCAACGACCAGCGATGGATGTTGCCCATGGTGACCGTACACGGCGATGCCCATGTCGAGCAGTTCGTGCTCACTCGAAACGCCTATGGACTCGAAGACTTCGATCAGGTGGGCTTCGGGCCGGCCGTGCTCGACCTGGTCCGGTTCTCGAGCTCGATTCACCTCGTCTGCTACGGGCCGCGTTTCGACTGCCGGCCGGAGGCCGCGATCACCCGTTTCCTCGACGGCTACGCGGCGGGTATCCAAGACCCGAACCGCGCCGTTCCATCCCCGTCTATCGTTGATCGACTTCGGCGGACGCCCCATAGCAACCCGCGCGAATTCTTGTCGTGGGCGGAAAGTAAGATGCTACCCGTCGACGACGGCGTCGAAGCCAACGTCCGCCGCGCGTGGGCGATCTTCGTCCGCTACATGGCCGAAGTGACGCCCGACCTCGACCCGATGGCCCTGCAGATCATCCGGGTCGGCCGACTGAAGATGGGCATCGGTAGCGCCCTCGTCGACAAGTTCCTGTTTCGGGTTCGGGGCCCGACCGACGGCGCTCACGATGATCTCATCTTGGAGGCCAAGCGTCAGTCGCTTCCCGGTCATGTCCCGTGTCTGAGCTTGCCGCCCGTAGGCGGCATGCTCAGGCCGGTCGTGGCGACCGCGCAACTGGGCCGGCGGCGACCGGCGATCCTGGGGTACGCGCCGCTCGACGAAACCGAGGATCGCCCAGAGCATTTCTGGGTCCAATCCTGGACGCCTGGCTACGCCGAGGTCTCGATCGATGACTTGCAAAGCCAACGGGAGCTCGACGAGCTGGCGTACGATGCCGGGCATCAGCTCGGCGCCGCGAACACCGGGCGCGCGCCCCGTTGGTTGAAACCGCAGTTACAGTGGGTTCAGCTGCGAGCCTTGGAGCGCACGCGAAACGACGTCACGCAGGTATCGAAGGCCTTTGCCGAAGCGATTATTGAACAGTGGCGCGCGTTCCGGCTCGCCCACAGCGACGCTCAGTCGGCCTCGCACAACCCCTGATCGGGGCGACAGAGGAGCTGTCCATCGCGTCCGCTCAGCCGGAGCTCCGTGCGGTCGCTGACGGTCAAGCCTACGGTGATGCCGTTGAGATCGGAGAGAATAAAGCTCAGCTCACCCGCGCTGAACACACCGTCGGCGGACAGCGCCGACAGCTGCGACTCATCGTCGACAGAGATGTCGATCCTGGCGCTGAACGCCAGACGCGCGTCCCGCCCGACGAACAGCGGGCACAGGCCGTTGAACACCACCGAGCCACGACGACAGTTCACGAAGGAGAGCAGGACGCTTCCCTCGAACGCATATGCACCGCGAAGGGCCTGAACAACCCGCAGCCCAGGAAGGTCGATCCGAACCCAGCCGGACGAGAAATCGGTCTTTCGCACATCCAGGTCCGGGCCGGGACAAGCGATCTCTACGAAGGCGACGGTTCCGCTGCCGATGCCCGTCGAGGGCGGAGACGCATCATGAGGCGGGGACATCGTCTGCAGCTCCTCGAGCGACTCGGTCAGCGCGGCCAGGACCTCTGCCCGCGAGGCCAAGCTCTCGATCAGCTCCGCCGAGGTAATCAGCGACTCGATCGAGCCCGGCGGCGCGTCGAGGCGCTGCTGCAGCGCCTCGAGGTCCACAGCGGTCCACGTTGGAACGACAACGTCCGGGCCGCAAGCGACCAGACCGAGCGCGAAGACGAGCGGAATGCGCATCGATAACTCAGAAGCGCGTGGCGACGAGCAACGCAGGCAGCAGGGGGAGCTCAACGGCGCGGGCCACGGCATTTCGTACGACGGATATCCGTACGATCGTCAGATCACCGAGGGAGGCTTCGACGGCACCGTAGACGTTGATCAACGGTTCGACCGGCAGAGAGACCCATTCGACGCTTCGCACCCCGCCTCGAACACCCGGTTCGACGTCAGTCGTCACTTCGGTGTTCTCGCGCCCGAACACCAGAAAAGGAAGGTCGGCCCCAACGATGACGGCGAGCCACCCGCTAGCATAGAAGTGGATCGACGGCGCGACGCTGGCAATGCGGAGGCCCACTCCCGCATCGATCAGCGTGGCGTCATCCTCGACCGATCCGAAGAGATCGCCGTGGACGTACCGGAGGCTGAGATGAACGGAGCTCCATTCGGCCACGGGAAGGCTGGCCGTCGTCTGGATAGGGACCACGAGCAGGCTGACGTCTTCGATCGGCTCGCGGATTGCATCCGGCAAAGCCCAGATG
>JANQQN010000497.1 GCA_028289325.1 Myxococcota bacterium
GCACCGGCGGAGCTTGCGGCACGCGCGCGCTTGGCTCTGTGGCGACTACGTCTCGCCGGAGCACAAAGCGACGCTCGGCGTGAACCCCCGACACGGACCCCGGCGACGCCGAGACCGAAGCGCGGGCGGTGGTCAAAGGGCCCGGGTGGCGGCCGACCTCTTCAACGGGGGCCACAACCTGCTCATCAGCAGCGTCCAATCCGGGTTCATCGCCCGGCTGCAGAAGGCGGTCGGCGGGGCCGATCTTCACCGGATGTCCGAAGGGGAGGCGCCGCTCAGTCCTCTCAAACGAAGCGAGGCCGAGGCCCTGCTCAGAGCTCGCATGGATGCGCAGCCGGCGCTCGCACAGCTCCGGCGACGACGGGCCACCCGTCGTGTTCGGTATCGGAAAGCGGGCGCGCGGTAAGCGGCGACTCGCTCATCCCACAACACGCCAGTGAGCTTGTCGGCGGCCGACCCGCGTGGCGCGCCCTCGAACACGAGGGTGCCACGATCAAACACCATTCGCACCCGGGTCTTCTCGTCGCCGGACGAGGCGAACGCCTCGCAGCCGTCGTCGTAGATCGGGTCGACCATACACGTCACCCATCACGGCGCGCGCCAACGTCGCGGCAAGGCGTTTCTTCACGCGAGCGTCCGGATTCGGACGGGTCCGGATTGCGAACGGTGGCGGTAATCGTTCACGCGAGGCTCCGGCCACTATTCCGAGGAGGTGGCGAACATCCACTGCACGGGCGCGAAGAACAGAAGGGTGGCCCCCAGCGCGACGGCGGTGGCGGTCAAGAGCCCACGCCGATGCGGGCCGCTGGGCTTGCCGCCCAGCAGGGCGATCCCTGCCCCCGCCGATACGACCGACGCGGCGAGGCAGCTCGTGAGTATCAAGGGCCACTTCCTGGCATCCCAGTAATGGATCAGGACCAACCAGCTCATCGACGCCGCGGCCATGACCCCAATCGCCATCCGCGCGTCGAGGGCGCGATCCACGCCCTCGGGCGCTTCGGGGTGTCGGACCCACGCCGCCAAACAGGCCGAACCGGTCACCACGGCGTAGCCGAGCAACAGAATCGATTCCAGGTAGAAAGCGATGGCCAAAAAGTAGGCGAGAACGCCGCCGCCCAAGAGCAAACCGCCCACGCTGAACCTCGTGTCGTGCCCGGCGGTCCGAAACGAAGCCAGGACGATCCCAGGGACCGTGCTGAGCGACGCCAACGCCAGCGACAACGAGGCTAGATTCTCCGCGAGGCCCCAAAACTGTCGGAGCGCCCACGCGCCGAGCAATCCCGTCAACAGCACCGTAGCCGCGGCTGACAGGTAGCCAGCAACAGGAACGCGGTCTCGCCGCCACATCGCGGCGCCGAGACCCAGATTGCCGAATACCGCGACAAGACCGGTTATCAGGATCACCGAGGCCCACCAGCCGCCGTGTTCGAACCACCGATTGAGGTTGTCGACCGACGGTGGGCGAAGCGGACGCCGACCGCCGACGCTGGCGACAAGCGACACCGTCGCGAACCCGCCGACCAGCCAGGGCCAGCGCGGCGAAGGCAGCTCACGCCCCAGAACCTGCTCCAGCTGCTTGATATCGTGACGAAACTCGCCGGGCCGGACAGCCACCGCGTTGATATCCACCAACGTGGCGAGATCCGAAGGCAACGCGCTGCGGTCGGGCAATCTGGCGTCCTGCACCAGCAGCGGGATGACTCGAATGTCCGGCGAGCGAAGCGCGTCTCGAAGCTCCGATCGAACGATATCGTCGGGGTCGTCGAGCCGCCGGCCGACCTTTCCGCTACCGTCGGGCTGCTGTGCGTCCAACCAGTCAGGCCCGATGATGGCGAGCATGATCTTGGTTTGGGCCAGTCTCCGGTCGATGACCGACCGAAAGTCATCCCCCGGCGGGATGCCATCGACATCCATGAAGAGCCGGTTGTGATACCGGCGGACCAGCCAGTCGTAGATGCGCCCCGAGGTCGACTGACTGTCGGCTCGACGGTACGAGATGAAGATCGCGTCGCGCATCTACGGACTATGGCGAGCGTATGGTCCACGTGCGCCTAAATCAACGTCGGAGAAGGAGGGAAGGCGTGGGGCAAGAGCGGTGCTGTTAGCGCCCACGTTGGATGAGGCCTCCAGGCCCAAAGTCGATCCTGCTGGCTGATGGAAAAAGCTCGGCACGCCCTCAAGTGCCGTTTTCTTGCAGATCCAGGTTCTTGAGGTAGTCAGGGCGATGGAGGGGAGCGCCCCAGAAGGGGGGAAGGTGACGAGGAGCCTTTGGTTTTGACGGCCCAGGCTCCTCGTCGAGTACTCCGTCAGCTTGACCTGCAGATAAGCTGGGACTTGTGGGCCGCGCCAATATGTTTCGCGGACGCTCTTCGCTACTTCTCCTCGTCTGTATAGTGCGGCGAGGGCAGGGCCCAAATCGTTAGTCTCAGTTCCTCTCCCAGCAGATCGTAATGTGGACGCCGGCCGCTGTGCTGCTCGCTAGCCCGCAGAATCGTTCGAACGCCCTCACCTCTCGACTCGAGGTAGGCGCGCCCTCGCTGTTCGCTCCTAAGACGCGAAAGGAAGCCCACGAGGAGCTGGTTCCGGGTAAAAACTCGGTAGGGCAAGCTCTCCAGCGTCATGCTGTTCGGGAGTGCCCCTGGGCTATACAGCTCCATGCGATCGGCGAACAGGAACAGCCGGATCGGTGCGCCTGACAGGCTGTAGTCGCGGTGCGCGACTCCGTTTACAACGGCCTCGTAAACTGCATCCAGGTCGTACTGAGGGTAGTCAGTGCGACCTGCGACTTTCCTGGCGGGACGCAACATGAAACGGTCAACAAAGGCGATGGCTTCGTCGATCTGCTGGTCCACCGGACCCTTGATCGAAGAGGCATGAACCAGCGTATCCGAGTGCAGCTCGATGCCTCTGTAGACAGCTGCGTCAATGCGGGCCGATGGCAATCTCGTCTGCGGTTGGCGGCCAAACGTCAGGAGCCCTGCGACCGTTGGATGGATGTCGCCCGCAGGCCCTTCGGTTACGACCCGCGTGTTCCGAAGGAGATCCATCCTGGGCAGCGAGGTGTCGGGGCCAACGAAACGTTCGACGCGAGCCGCATCTAGGTCGTCCACCGTCGCATCGAATACGGGCTGCTCGTCGAACACGAAGGAGCGTCCACGCTCCTGTAGTAGCCTGGCCAGCTCTTGGCTAGTGAGGTCGCGCTTGGTGGAACCAACTCGAACGAGCCAACGGCCGCCAGTCGTTCGGTGGACATAAACCCCACGACGCACTTCAACTAAGATCACGTCGCGTTCGTCGTCGTCGCCGACAGGGAGTTGCTGTTTGCGGAGAACCGGCCGGATCGGCGGGTCACAGTTATTGGTCGCCACGTTAACGGCCCATTGTTCAACCAGGTCGAGGGCCTCCCGTGGAATGCCATGGACTACTCCATCGTCGTCCACGCCGAGAAAGACGACACCGCCTTCCGCATTCGCGAACGCGACGAGCTCGGCAGCGAACTGATCGGAGTTGGGAGAGCGCACCGACCGTCCAACGACGCGCACTTCCTTAAACTCCGCGAAGCTGTCCTCCCCGACGCCAAGCTGCCCTCGGATCTCCCCAACCGTGTAGAACATCTTAGTACCCGTACCTCTCGCGACGGAGCCGGAAGGCCTGCGCGCTGCCTTCCATAATCGTGCTCACCTGGTCCTTGACCTTGTCGTTGTCAATGCTACCGCACGCAGCCAACGAGCCGGTGCGCTGGTCTAGGGGCACCTCCAGCGCGACAATGAGCTCAGCGTCCCCATTCACCGGTATGTTTGCGTTGTGGGTGGCGACAACGATTTGCCGCGAGAACTTCCTGTGCCTCAGCAAGTCGACAACGACGTCGTAGATATACTTGTTGTCGAGGTCGTCCTCTGGCTGGTCAACGATCAACGGTTGGTGGCCCGAAGACAGCACTAGGCTCAGAATGGCAGTACTACGCTGGCCCAGTGAGCCCTGGGTGATCGGCTTGAAGTGTCCGTCGGGTCCACGCGCGTGCATTACAACTAGATCATCGGGCACGAACTGTTCCATCTCTCCAAGCTGGAGGCGGTCGCCGTTAGCGAAGATTCGCCAGAAGTAGCCGGTGAACCTGCTTCGGTACTCATCTCCGAGGAGTCTACCGGTTTCGGTGTCCTCTGGCCCGGGAGCTTCGCCGCGTGCAACGTTCCTCGCATCGGCGCGAATGGCCCGTGCTAGTGCCCCGAGGCGCTGAACGACTGAGTTGCCATTGTGCAGCACATAATCCAGCAAGGCCTCGCGGTCACCCTCCCGCATGCCCGATCCCGAGAACCAGTGCTGTAGGGCTTCGTTGAGCTGAGCCCGGTCCTGGAAGGGCCGAACCTCGAGCCGTACGTCGGCGTCTGCCTGCTCCAACGCGTCGGCCTGACCTCGGCGCCACACTAAGCGGTCTTCGTGCAGCGTCGCGAGTCGGTTCCGCGCCGCCTCCAGCTCGTCCACAGTCCGCAGCAGTCGACCCTTGGATTGCTCCAGGTCGCCAACCTCCCGTTCGATTAAGGCCCGCTGTTGGAGCAGTTTCCTGTGTTGTCCGAAGTCGATGCCGCGGCGTTCCAGCTCCTCCCGTAGCGCCTCGTAGGCGTTGCGGGCTGCTTCAAAATCCGGAGTCCACCGCTCCGTTTGTTCGGCCTCGATTGCCTGTACTTGCTGTTCAATGCGGTCTGCCTGTGCCCGTAGGGCGGCACTGGTCTGGTTAAGGACTTGGTCAACGCGTTGGTCCACCTCGGCAAGCCAGCCCGTCCTATCAAGTGCGGAGGGACGAGCGACCGGCGACGGTATGCCTTCCTCTAGCTCCTCTGCGCGGCTTGTAAGGTCGGCCGCTAGCATCCGGAGTACCTTGATACGGTCCTCAAGCCATCGACGCTCGCGATCCAGGTGCTGAAACCTCTCAAACACTTCACGTCGACCGCCTTGCTCCAGGTAGGCGATTTGGTCTGTGATGGTCTGGAGCTCAGTCTTTCTGGAGGGCAACGATTTCAGCCCCGTCTCGAGGCGGTCTCGTGCCAACTGTAGCTGTCGGATTTGCTGCAGCAGCTCAGTCCGCCGTACATCGAACTGCCGTCGTTGCTCCGGGTCGATGTGTGCGTCTAGCTCCCGCCGTTGTGCGGCGGGGTCCCGGGCTATCTGCGAGATCTGGCGCTGCGAAAGGATGCGTGGCTGGATAAGGGCTCGTACATCGAGGTCAGCGACCTCCTCGCCTTCGGTATCGGGGTCGGACGTGATCGTGAGTTCGTTGGTACGCCGAGTTGCACGATAGGAACGGCCTGCAAGTACAATATCAACTACGACTTGGTGACCGGGGAGCAGCACGCCTTCGCTTTGGCCGAAGTCCTGGTCTTTCTTGGACTTGAGCAGCCCGGTAATGTTTCTCCGAATCGCTTGCTCGTCCTCGCCGCCGAAGTCGTCTTTCCGAAATCGGTCGAGGGCATACCGTACGAGCTCGATGACCGTCGACTTACCCGAACCACGACCACCGATCAAAGTGGTAAGGCAAGGGCTCAGTGGCAAGTCGATTGCTGGGAAGAAATCGGTGTTCTCCACCTTGACGCGTGTAATCCTTGGATAGTCTTGGCCTGGGGGGCCATCAGACATTCGACGCAGACGGGACTCAGGATCCAGTAATGACAGCCGAATACCCTCGACGTCAGGCACTTCCATCTTCAGCCAGGTGAACCGGTTTCCGACGGCTTCATAGTTGTGGGGATCCGATGCGTCGATAAGCGGCCAGTGCTCGCGGCCACGGATCTCGTCCTTCTCCTGCTTAGAGAGCTGCTCCCAGTCTTGGCCGAGGCGCGCCGCATTCCAGCGAGCCAGGAGGTCCCGATACGCCTGGGGAAGCTTTGAGTACGGTTTGCGGGTTTGAAAGCCGTGCCAGTCTCGCCGAGTGATGACCCTCTCGCGCAGGTGTCCCTTCATTTCGTCCCACAGGGTAACAGACACAGCTAACTCCGCTTCGCGGGCCAGCTCCCCAGAGGTTTCTCGGATGACACCGCTATTGCTGTCCGCGTGAGCCGGGAGCACTACCATATGCATTTGGCGTTCGCCGGTCGGCGGATGGCAGAAGGCGTAGAGCTTGTCGAGGAAGTCGTCGACAGATTGGCCCGTGGCACAAGGAACGCCGCTATTGGAATCGAAGCGGTCACGAGCGCCGAATACGTGGCTGATAGCCCGGTCAATGAGCTCGGCATCCGTATCTGCGGCGAAAACCACGAGAAAGTGCAGTGGGCGCTCGCCGCCAACCGAAAACTCCACGCCGGGTAGGATCGTAGGCATGGGATTGCCGGCTTGAACTGCTTGGCGACCTATAGAGTCGAAGAACGGCCGGAGCACTGTATAGCCGTCAATACTGTTGTGGTCCGTCAGCGCCACGACATCCATGCCGGCTCCGTTGGCGCTACTACGACAGGCCTTAATGAAGTCCTCCGCAATCTTCGCCAACCGCTCCGTCTTCTCCTTCTTGAAGGCGTCAACCGCGCCGCGTACGTCTACGCCGAACTTCTTTTCACCATCAAAGGGCGTATGCACATGCAGGTCGCAGCGCAACCATCGTGCGCCCATACCGGGTTCAGAAGTCATTGTCCTTCCTTTCCGTCGAGTCTCGCGGGTGGCTACATTAGCGCGGCCGCCTTGATGTCGCCGCACTGCAGCGTGGATTCGTTAGGGCAGGACAGCATGGGCGGTTCCGTGATTCCGTTGGGCCATCAAGGCCAGGCCGCTCTTCGCTCGACATCGCCCGCGGCGGGGGCAGGCAAGTGTTTGTACTATGTGCGACCAGCAGTCCAGCAGTTGTGACAGGGCTGATCGTCGACGCGCCGCCGACCGAACGGCGGGAACCAGGACGGCGATGGACATCGCGGGGCACCGAACGGAGGCCATGCACCGGCACTACACGCCGCTTGATCCGGAGGAGAAAGCGGAAGCGGGTCGCAGAGCCTTCGCCGGCCTGCGCGTGATCAATGGCGGTGATGCTGAGGCTGAAACCGTGACCCGAAGAGGAGTTCGTCAAACCGGCAAGAGCTAACTATTCGGAATCGTTATGGGCACAGCTGGATTTGAACCAGCGACTTCCACCGTGTGAAGATGGCACTCTAACCGGACTGAGTTATGCGCCCGAAGCGGACTGGCATTGTAGGCATTCGGGCCCGCTTGCCAAGCAAAATCTCGAAACTGCGCCATCAGGCGGCGCGGGCTCGGTCTTCAGCCCGCCAACGGGCCATCAGGAGACGGTCGTCGTCGGCGGCGAGCTCGGGGAGGAGACCCGCGAACGGGTCTTCGGGGTCTTCGAGCTGGGCCAGGGTCTCGGCATCGAGGAGCCGGCGGCGGGCGCTCTCGAGGCGGCGGGCGGAGGATCCGGGGGCCGGCGCGCGGCTGCCTCGGGCGACATCGCTGGCCAGGCGGACGATCCGGGACGCCTCGAACGAGCGCTGCAGATTCTCCAGGTTCAGGCTCAGCTCCTCGCGGTGGCGCTGGGCCTGACGGAGCAGGGCGCGGCCGGCGTCGACTTCCTCTTCCAGCTCTCGCACCTTGGTCTCCGCGACCCGTTTGTCGGACAGGAATCGCAGCGCGCGGGGCTCGGCGCCGTTTCGGACGGCCTTGCGCGCACCGTAGTGGAGGCGGGCCATCTCGGCCCGGCAATCCAGCAGGCGGGCGTCCATCGAGTCGACGACGTCCTTCAGCTTGGTGATCTGGGCCGACACCTTGGCGAGCTGTCGCTCCGCGTCGACGACCTCCGACGCGTGGGCGCGGATGGGGTCGAAGAAGCCGAGGCGCTCGGCGAGGGCACGGATGCCTTTTTTCTTGCTCATGATCGGTAGTCCTCTGGGTTGAGGCCCAGCTCTCGGATCTTCTGCTGCAGGCTCTGCCTGACCATGCCGATCGCTTCTGCGGTCCTCGAAATGTTGCCCCCGTGCTGCTCGAGCGCGCGGGCGATATAGGTCTTCTCGAACGCGACGACGGCGTCTTTCTTCGCCTCTGCGAACGTGACGCCCGGCTCGGGTCCGGCCGAGGTCATGACCGGGGTCGACGCTTGGCTGCCCGTCAACATGAGGTCGTCAGGCTGAATGTCTGGTCCTGATGCCATCACCGCCGCTTGCTCCACTACGTTCCTCAGCTCTCGGACGTTTCCTGGCCACGAGTGATTCATCAGCACCTGGAGCGCGGCGGGGGAGACCTTCATCTTGTCGCGCCCCAGACGCTCGGCGATCAGGTTGAGGAAGCGGTCAGTGAGGGCCGGGATGTCCTCGCTGCGCTGGCGAAGCGGAGGCAATTTGATCTGCACGACCTTCAGGCGGTAGTACAGGTCCTCGCGGAACTTGTCTTCGCGCACTTCTTGTTCGAGGTCACGGTGGGTCGCGGCGACCACCCGAACGTCGAGATCGATGGGCTGTACGCCGCCGACCCGCTCCAGCTTACGCTCCTGCAGGACGCGCAGGACCTTGGCCTGGGTTTCGAGGGGCATGTCGCCGATCTCGTCGAGGAAGATGGTTCCACCGGCCGACGCTTCGAAGCGGCCGATGCGGCGGGCATCGGCCCCGGTGAACGCGCCTTTCTCGTGGCCGAACAGCTCGCTTTCGACGAGCTCGCGGCTGATCGCCGCGCAGTTGACGGCGATGAACGGCCGGCTGCCGCGCGGGCTGCGGTGGTGCACGGCCTGGGCGACCAGCTCTTTGCCGGTCCCGCTTTCGCCTCGAACGAGCACCGTGAGGTCCGTCTCTGCGACCTTCTTGATCGTCTCGAACGTCTTCTGCATCGCGGGTCCGGAGCCGATCAACGCGCCGAAACCATACTCGCGCTCGATTCGCTCCAGCAGCAGCCGGTGTTCCCGCTCGAGGCGAGTTCGCTCCAGCGCGCGGCGGACGACAAGGCGGATCTCGTCGTTGTCGAACGGCTTCGGAACGTAGTCGATCGCCCCTTTCTTCATCGCTTCCACCGCGATCTTCTCGTTGCCGTGGGCAGTGATCATGACCACCGGGGTCTCGCTGCGAAGGGCGCGTGATCGCTCGAGGACGTCCATCCCCGACGGGCCGCTGCCCAGCGCGTTATCGGTGATGATCAGGTCGTAGAAGCTGGCTTCGATGTTCGAGATCGCCTGCTCGCCGGAGCTGGCCTCGTCGACCTCGTAGCCTTCTTTTTTCAGCAGTCGGGTGACGGCCAGGCGGATGGCGGCTTCGTCCTCGACGACGAGCACTCGGTTGGTCATGATCGATCCTCGTTCGACAGGTTGCGGGGAATGGTCACGATGAACGCCGTTCCGACGCCTTCTTCCGAGTTGACCTCGATTCGGCCGCCGTGGCCTTCCACCAGCTTACGGGTGATGGCGAGGCCGAGCCCGGTTCCCGACGCCTTGGAGGTGTGAAAGGGGCTGAAGATCTGCTCGACCTTGTCTCGGCTCATGCCGAGCCCGTTGTCTTTGACCTGGACCCAGACCTCGGTCCCGGCCAGGTTCTGGCCCGATGCGATGGTCAACGTTGCGTCAGGCGTCTCCTCCATGGCATCGAGCGCATTGCTGACCAGGTTGATCACCACTCGGCGCAGCTTGTCCGGGTCACCCTCCAGCCGCGTATCGCCGGAGACCTGCTGGTCGACCCGTACCGCCTGCCGGCTCAGCCGGTCTTTGAACGTGTCCATCGCCGACTCGATGACGTCGGCGAGGCTGGTGGATTCGGTCTGTACCGGCTCTTCGCGGGCATAGCGCAGGAGGTGGGCGATGGACCGCTCGACCCGGTCGAGCTCCTCGACGGCGACCTTCGCGTACTCCGCGTTCTCGGGATCGCTAGGGTCCTCGCCGATCTGCTGCACCAGCGACTTGGCGGCGGTGATCGGGTTGCGGATCTCGTGGGCGATGCCGGCCGACAGGCGCTCGAGGGTGCGGGCGTGCTCGCCCTCGGCGAGCTGGCGTTCGCGCAGGACCTGCTGCGGCAACCGAAGCTGCATCTCCTCTTCGAGGTAACGACGCTTCAGATCCGGGGCGATGACCGCGTTGTAGCCGCTGCGGGCCAGGAAGATGCCCCACAGCAAGGCAATGATCATGGCGGGAAACACGCCGGCGGTGACCACGAAGAACAGAACGCACATGCCCCACACGATGGTGTGACCGAAGAAGCTTACGCGCTTTTGAGCGGCGCGATCCGCCTCCTCGAGCGCCTGCTCGTGGGGGGTGAGGATACGCTCGGGTTCCTTGTGTCGGCGCCGACGACGGTGCGTGCGACGCTCTAGCGGCCACTCGGTTTGCATTGGTCTAGAGACTTCCATGGCATAGATCGGCAAAGACGTCATTTGGGTCTCCCGTCGTCGCCGTGTCGCTTCATCGGCCCGAGCGGAGCCGGTTCGGAAATCGACCCAGCACCCAGACCGCGTGAATCACGCCGGGCAGCCAACCCAGGAACGTGAGCACTACGCTGACCAACAGGTGGGGGTGCCACCCGACCCGCACCAGCACACCCAGCGGTGGCAGCAGGAGCGACAGAAGGACGGTCAGGAACTCGCCAACCGGGCTCGGCTCATGGTGGGTCATCGCGTAACGAGTGGTCATGGCCCCAGGTTAAGCAGGTGCCGTGCCATGCTGATGACTGCCCTAATTTCAATGCCTTAGGGCGATGTGGCCGCGCTCATCGTCGGGGCTGCCTTGCACGCGACGCATCCCCAGAGCTGCAGTCAATCTGCTGCAGTCTACCGCGGGTCCGACCGTCTCACCGGGAGAACCCTACAATCTGGTAATGGGCCTCAATGCGCTTCAGCGCCAAAACCATGGCCGCGAGGCGCGCCGACATCTTCTGACCAACGAGATATCGGCCCGAGTCGTAGTCCGGCGTCACCCGTCGCCGGTCATCCGCGATATCCCGAACAAGTCGGTAGTTATGGCGGATCGTGCGCTCGATGTGGGCCTTCATGTCGTTGCGGGCCCCGCGTTGCAATAGACCGTCCGGGACGATGTACGCGCCGTCGGGTAACGCGATCAGGGCCTGGTTCGGTATCCGAGACGAAAGAAGGCCTGCATACCGGTCGCTCCGGGCCTCCGGTACTGGCAGCAACCTGTCCTGCAGTGGGGTCGTGAGATGGAAGGTATGCTCGTAGTCCGGCTCTTCGAGCTCGAGACGGACCCGAGGCTCGAGGTCAACCAGGTCTGCGGCGTGGTGAAAAGGCTCCCTCGTTACTTTCGCTACGGGGCGACCGGACATCGAAGCCCGAAGGGCGGATGATCGAAAGCTATCCGTCCTGCCGCCCACACTGTCGAGTGCACGCGGATCGGTTTTCCAAAGCTGTCACACTCGTTTCACGGGCGCCTTCACCCCGTTTTGTCCTCGAAATCGAGCCGGAGCGATGTGGCGGCTCGACTTCGCGGAGGAGACGTTCCAAGGTCTTCCTATGAGTTTCGAGCTGAGGAAATCTGAGCGCTTCTCTGCCTGTCCGGGCCCGGTCATCGTGGTGGTGATGGATGGCGTCGGCGTGGGGCGAACGGACGAAGGCAACGCCGTTCACATCGCCCGTACGCCGACGATGGACCGCCTTCATGTCGACGGCAGGTATCGGACCCTGCGCGCCCATGGGACCGCGGTGGGCCTGCCCAGCGACGACGACATGGGCAACAGTGAGGTCGGCCACAATGCGCTCGGGGCGGGAAGGATCTTCTCTCAGGGCGCCAAGCTGGTGAACGAGGCGATCCAGTCGGAAGGTATCTTCCAGGGCTCGGCTTGGCGCGCCCTCATCGATCGGGCCCACGAGCGGCAAGGCGCACTGCACTTCATCGGGCTGCTTTCAGACGGCAACGTACACAGCCATATCGAACACCTGAAAGCCCTCATCCGCAACGCCCACCGCGAAGGGGTCAAGCGGGTGTTCGTCCATGCTTTGCTCGATGGTCGAGATGTCCCTGAGACGTCGGCCTTGCAGTACGTCGATGACCTGCAGCGCTGCCTGGGCGAACTCGACGGCGGCGAGGGCCGCGTGTACCGGATCGCTTCTGGTGGCGGTCGCATGAAGGTCACGATGGATCGCTACGAGGCCGACTGGGACATGGTCGCGCTCGGCTGGCAGACCCACGTGCACGGCGAGGGTCGGCGCTATAAGACTGCGCGGGAGGCGATCGAATCCCTGCGCGACGAGAATCCGGGCGTCATCGACCAGAACTTACCCGCGTTCGTCATCGGCGATGACGATGGACCGGTGGGGCCCATTCGCGATGGCGACGGCGTCGTGTTCTTCAACTTCCGCGGCGACCGGGCCATCGAGATTACCAAGGCCTTCGAGCGCGACGACTTCGGTCACTTCGACCGCGGGCGGCGACCCGACGTGTTGTTCGCGGGAATGATGCAGTACGACGGTGACGAGCAGCTCCCAACTCGGTTTCTCGTCGAGCCGCCAGCGATCGATCGGACGTTCGGTGAGTATCTAGCCCGCAACCGCATTACGCAATTCGCCTGCTCCGAGACCCAGAAGTACGGCCACGTGACGTATTTCTGGAACGGCAACCGAAGCGGGATGTTCGATGAACGACGAGAGACCTACCAGCAGATTCCGTCGGACAACGTATCTTTCGACGAGCGGCCGTGGATGAAGGCCGCCGAGATCACCGATGCCACCATCGCGGCCATCGCGAGCGGCAAGCATCGCTTTTTGCGGATCAACTACGCCAACGGAGACATGGTGGGGCACACCGGTCATCTCGACGCCACGGTGCTCGCGGTGGCGTCGGTGGACCTCATGCTCGCCCGGTTGTTGGCGGCCGTGCGCCGAGCCAACGGGATCGCGTTGGTCACCGCGGATCACGGAAACGCAGACGAGATGTACATGTGGGACAGCAAGTCCTCATCGTTCAAGACGAAGAAAGACGGGTCGCGGCAGGCGAAGACCAGTCACACCCTTAATCCCGTTCCCCTGTATCTTGTCGGCGGTGACGCAGTGCTCCGTTCGGATCTTCCGTCAGCGGGCATCGCCAACCTCCCGGCGACGTGTTTGGAGCTGCTGGGATTCGAGCCTCCCGAAGACTTCGAGCCGAGTCTGCTCGCCCGATAAGGTCCCGCTTCCAACTTGAATCCTTCTAATGTATCGGGGATATTCTTGCTGCTCATCCTTTCATCCACTTCGCGCTGAGCGCGAGTGCCCCTCCTGCTTTGCAACAGTCGTAAACCAGGCAGGTTTTTTGACCTACGGGGTCCGTCGAAAGTCCGGTTCAAACCGCTGAAGATCCCGGCGTACAGATCCGCGACATTGTTTTCATAAGATGAGTTCGGTTCGGGCTGTTAGCATTCAGAGCCGCCGATGACGATCGAACTGTGGCAGGGGAGGCCCATCCGATGAGCAATGACGACTCCACAACCTTGAACCGAGCCGACCTCAGGTTGTTTGCCAATACCCGTTACGACTTGCCGGCAGGGCTTGTCGTATTCCTCGTTGCCCTGCCTCTCTGTCTGGGAATCGCGCTGGCGTCCGGCGCCCCGCTCTTCTCCGGGATCATCGCGGGCATCGTGGGGGGCATCGTGATCCCTCTCGCGAGCCAATCCGCGCTGAGCGTGAGCGGTCCTGCGGCCGGTCTAACCGCGATCGTTCTTCTCGGTATCGAGCGTCTCGGGGGCTTCGAAGCGTTTATGGCCGCCACCGTCTTGGGGGGCTTAATGCAGATCGGGCTGGGCGCGGCCCGCGCGGGTGGTCTCGGTGAGCTGGTCCCGTCGTCGGTCATCAAAGGCATGCTCGCGGCCATCGGTCTGATCCTTATCCTCAAGCAGATTCCCCACGCGACGGGATATGACGTCGAGAACTTCTCCCTCGCGTTCAACGCGGAAACCGGGGAGAACACGTTCACCCTGCTTGCGCACTCGCTAACGCAGATCGAGTGGGGCGCTGCGATCATCAGCGCCATCTCGCTGGTCATTCTGTTCGGCTGGAGTCGCACCCCGCTCGGCAAGATCACTTTCTTCCCTCCCGCGCTGCTCGTGGTCATCCTCGGCGTCTGCATCAATCTCGCGTTCAAGCAGCTGGCGCCCGGTCTGTATCTCGGCTCGTCTCACTTGGTCAGCCTGCCGGAGATCGATGGCCTGACCGGCTTTTTCGGCGAGCTTCGGTTCCCCGACTGGTCCTCGCTCGGGCGCAGCGAGGTCTATACGATGGCGGTGACCATCGCTCTCGTGGCATCCATCGAGTCGCTGTTGTGCGTCGAGGCCGTCGATCGCCTCGACCCATTTCGGCGCCGTACGCCCACCAGCCGAGAGTTGATGGCCCAGGGGCTAGGCAACACCGTAAGCGGCTTCATTGGGGGCCTTCCCGTCACCTCGGTCATCGTTCGTTCCAGCGCCAACGTTAGCTCCGGCGGTCGAACCCGGATGTCGGCGATCTACCACGGCTTCATGCTGCTGCTCGCGGTGTCGTTCCTGAGCCGCACGCTCAACCTGATTCCCCTCGCGTGTCTTGCCGCCATCCTTCTTCAGGTCGGCTACAAGCTCGCGCGGCCCCGGCTATTCCGGGTCATGTACAAGTACGGCCAGGACCAGTTCGTCCCCTTTACGGTGACCGTCGCCGCCATCCTTCTGACCGATCTCCTGCAGGGGGTCATCATTGGCCTCATCGTTGGCATCATTTACGTCCTTCGCCATAAGACGAATGCCGCGTTCTCGGTTGCTCGCAAGGAAGGTCAGCTCGCGGTCAAGTTCAACAAGGACGTATCGTTCATTCACAAGCCCGCGCTCGTCTCCATGCTGCGCGAAATCCCCGACAACACCCATGTCATCGTCGACGGTACGGCCTCCGAGTTCATCGACTTCGATATCAAGGAGTCGATCCAGCAGTTCCTGGCCGGCGCCCCTCAGCGAGGCATCGAAGCCGAAGTTCGGGGCATCAAGTTCCGGGCCGAGGCCGACGGGACGCCGATGGAGAAGCAGATTCGCCGAGTGAGGGCCATCGTCCACCACGACGAAACCCCGTCCGAAATGTTGAACGTTCATAAGACCAACCCCGACGATCGCGCGGCCTAACCCGGCCTTCTCTCCTCCCCAGAAGTTCGCGCTGGCAATCTTGTCCGGGCTCGCTAAAGGGCTCGAGCGGTGGGAGTGCTCGACTACGACGTCGCCGTGGTCGGGGCGGGCTTCGGCGGACTCGGGGCTGCCCTGAGCCTCGCTGAACGCGGCGCCAAGGTCCTCCTGTGTGAATCCCTGAATTACCCTGGCGGCTGCGCGTCGACCTTTCGTCGACACGGCTACCAGTTCGAAGCCGGGGCTACCCTGTTTTCGGGCTTCGGCCCCGGGCAGCTGTTTCACGACTGGATAGAAGCCCACAGCCTGCCCGTCACTATCGACTTCATCGATCCGTTGGTCGAGCTGCGGGCGCCGGGCTTCGAGCTGCTGGCGCGGGCCGACCGCGACGCGCTCATCGGTCAGTTTCTCGCGATCCCCGCCGCTCCGGTGGCCCGCTTGAAAGCGTTCTTCGCCGAGCAAGCCCGGATCGCGGACGCCCTGTGGTCGATCATGCAAGCTCCGGAGTTGCTGCCTCCGTTCGGTCCGATGGAGCTGCTGCGCCACGCGGCGCGAGTGCCACGATATCTGCCCCTCGTTCGGGCTGTCGGCCGGCCGTTGTCTTCGGTCCTCGCCCGCCATGGTCTCGAGGACTTTCGGCCGCTTCGGATCTACCTCGACGCGATCAGCCAGATCACCGTTCAGTGCGCGGCGGCCGAAGCCGAAGCACCGTTTGCGCTCGCCACGATGGACTATTACTTCCGCGGCACCGGCCACGTTCGAGGCGGAATCGGTTCTTTGGCGTGGGCCCTGCTTCGCGCCTTTACGTCGCTCGGGGGAGATGCTCGGCTCACGACTCGGGTTCAGTCCCTGCGCCGCCGTGATGACCACTGGGAGATCGTCTCTCGCAAAGGCACGTGGCGGGCGCGAAAGGTTGTCGCCAATCTCTTGCCGCAGGATGTCCGGCGGCTTACGGCGCTGACGGAGCGAAATCCGTTTCTCGACCGGCTATCGGCGCAGGTCGAGGACGGGTGGGGCGCGGTGATGCTTTACCGCGTCATCCGTCCCCCCTCCGGTGCGGGGGCGGCGGCCCATCACCTCGAGCTCGTCGCGGACCCCACGAAACCATTCACCGAGGGCAATCATGTGTTTTGCTCCATCAGCGGAGAGCGAGACGAGGGGCGCGCGCCCGATGGATTGCGGACGATGACGGTGTCGACTCACGTCCCCCTCGCTACGCTCCGGCGACTCGAGGCCTCCGACCAAGCCGCGCTTATCTCCTCCATTCAGCGGCGAATGCGCCAAACCCTGGATCGCATGGCGCCGGAGTGGGCCGCCGACGTTCGCCACGAGATGACCGCGTCCCCTCGAACGTTTGCGCGATTTACGGGCCGCCACCTGGGCTATGTTGGTGGGATCCCGCGACGGGTGGGCCTTGGACACTACCGGGACCTCATTCCTCCGCCGGCTCTTCCTGATCTCCACCTCGTTGGCGACACGGTCTTTCCAGGGCAATCGACCCTCGCCACCGCGATCGGCGGCGTGAAGATCGCCGAACGCCTCGCCGGCGAGCTGGGACTTCGGCGTAGCCAGGCTCGCGGCCGGGCCGCTTCGTGAGCGGCGCGATTCAGCTGGTATGGCTGAAGCGCGACCTGCGTCTGCTTGATCACGCGCCGCTGGCTCGGGCCGCCAAGCGGGGACCCGTCGTGCTTTTGTACGTGCACGAGCCTTCGTTGCTCACGTCGCCCGAACATGATCCGTCCCACCTCGACTTCGTATCTGCCGGCCTGACGGAGCTGGATGCAGCGATGCGAGCTCGAGGCCATCGGCTGGTAGTTCGGCACGGCGAATTTCCCGACGTCTTGGAGCGGCTGCAGCAGGAGATTCCGTTCGAGCATCTGTGGAGTCACGAGGAGACAGGAAACCGGCTCACCTATGACCGGGACCTGCGGGTCGGCCGGTGGTGTAAGCACCGCCAACTGCCGTGGACGGAGCTGCCGCAGACCGGCGTCGCACGACCGCATCGCAGTCGGGAGGGATGGGCTCAGCGATGGACGGCGCGCATGCGGGCGCCGATCGTGCCCGTCCCTGAGACCCTTCCCGTGCCCGCCTGGCCAGCGGGTTTCGACTTCGGCCACGGCATCGATCGCGCCGCGCTGGCCGTGCCGGCCAGCGACAAGGTAGAGGCGGTGGCGGGCGGCGAAGCGGCGGCGCTGGCGACGCTCGACAGCTTCCTGCAGCGGCGAGGGGTCAACTATCGCGCGGACATGTCGAGTCCTGTCGAAGGCTGGCAGGGCTGTTCTCGGCTGAGTCCCTACATCGCATGGGGCCATATCTCGATGCGAACCGTGTATCAGCGGCAAGCGCGGCGTTTCGAGCAGCTTCGCGGGCGGCCGGTGTCCAGGGAGCCTGTCGACCCCCGGTGGAAAGCGTCGTTAGAAAGCTTCGAGTCGCGACTGAGATGGCATTGCCATTTCATGCAGAAGCTCGAAGATCAGCCGTCCATCGAATACGTCAACATGCACCGCGGCTACGACGGTCTTCGGGAAGAAGACCCCGGTCGATGGTCGGCCCAGCAGCGTGCCCATTTCCGAGCGTGGTGCGAAGGGATGACCGGCTATCCGCTCGTGGACGCGGTGATGCGTGCTCTGCATCGCGGGGGATGGATCAACTTCCGAATGCGAGCGATGGTCGTTAGCTTCGCCAGCTACCACTTGTGGCTTCACTGGCGGCCGTGTGCGGTGGCGCTCGCCCGACACTTCCTGGACTTCGAGCCCGGCATTCACTTCAGCCAGTTTCAGATGCAGGCGGGGACAACAGGCATCAATTCGATCCGGATCTACAACCCCATCAAGCAGGCCGAGGACCAAGATCCTCACGGAACGTTCATTCGGCGGTACGTTCCGGAGCTGGCCGACGTTCCCATCGAGTACCTGGCCGAACCCCACAAGATGAGCCCAATGCTGCAGCGAGAAGTGGGCTGTATCATCGGGGCCGACTATCCGGCGCCGGTCGTCGACCACGGGCTGGCGTATCGGACCGCCAAAGCCAAGATGTTCCGATGGCGCCAGAAAACGGGTTTACGCGAAGAAGCGCGTCAGGTGATGCGCCGGCACGGCAGCCGCAAGCGGCCACCGTTGCGACGAGCGTAACGACGCCGCGCACAAGGCTGGCTTCAGCTCATTCGCTTCAGCTCGTGGTCGACCTGGCGCAGAATTTGAACTTCTTCCGTCAGCCGATGGATCGGTTCGGATAGCGCGTCTGGTTCATCCGGGCCTCCGAGGCGGGCGGCGTCGAGATGAAGGTTCTCGACGGCGAGGAGAAATCCCTGCGCTTTGGCCAGCATTCGGGCCTGGTCGGCGCGCAAGGCGTCGATCTTGGCCCGTCGGGCGAGCAGGAGCGCTCGGTTGGCGAGATGCGCGTCCCTGAGGGCCTCGTCGTCGGTGGCGTTGATGCGCCGGTCCAGATTCGCGATCTGACCATCGAGACCATCTCGACCGCCGGGTGCGAGTCCGTCGAGAACGCTTTGGATTCGCTCCGCGCCGTCCGCCAGTCGTTCGATGGTGTTCAAACCTTCCTTGAGATCCGCGACCGCGTCGATGGCGGCGGGATGGACCTCGCCGATCAGGGACCTGGCCCTGGCGACGGCGTCTTCACACGCGGCCAGCAGGGCGGGCCACGGATCGTCGTCGGGGGGCGCCAGAGGGCCCGAAGTGAGCAGGGGCACGGTGCTCGGCGCCGCGATGCCCAGCGTCGCTTCGGCGGCGGCGATGGGCACTCGGTGCTCGTAGAGCCATCCCCGGTGGTTCAGGGTGTGGATGCCGACGCTGATGCCCCAACCCAGGAGCGGGAACACGAACCACGGCACGAATTGACCGGACAGGACGGCCATCACGAGATTCATGACGAACAGCCCCGCGTTGACCGAAAGGTACGAGTGGACGTGGCCGCGCCACTGTCGCTGGCGCTCATCTCGCTCGGCGATCAGCCGCTCCTGTGGACTCTGCTCGGTCTGCTTGCCGCCGAGGGCCTCGTGGACGACATCTAGCAGGTTGCTGCGCCTGATCTTCACCGGATGGGGGCAGAATAGCAGGTCTCAAGACACCACGGCTACCCGCCGAAAGTTCGCCCGCCGACCCGGAGACGAACGACGATCGGCGTACCTTGTCGGGTGACCCGCAGGTCGACGATGCCCCGCCCACCGGCCGCCCGCAGCGCGTCCGCAACCGTGTGACGGTCGTCCTCCGGAATGTAAAGGCGGCTTGCCTCCGGCAAGTCCGCTTCCGAACGTCGCCAGACTCCTTTGATGACCGCGTGACCGTCCGCCACCGCGGGTACGCGGCCGTGCACGGCCACCAGCCGCCACGCCGGCTCCGCGGGGGCCAGCTCCAGCCAGACCGAGGTCCCCCGCGAAAGGCCCTTCGGTCGAAACTCGGGGGGCACCCGCTCCACCTGGTAAGCCAACGTGACGTAGTAGCCCGCCAGCGCGTCGTAGGGGTCGACGGGCCGGGTCATCAGAGCGATCGGCGTCCCCGTGAGCCGAGCGTGAATCTTCTTGGCGGGGACCGCGGCGAGCAAAACGAGCTGCAGCCCGAGCGCAGCCATGAATGGCCAGTGTTTACGAAGCATGGAGCACCTCGCGGCGACGGTTCTCGAACGTGTAGCCGATCCCGATCACCGCCACCCCCAAGACAGTGAACACCGCGGCTTTGATGAGCAGCCCGACCTCGAACTCGAGGAACCGAGTCAGGATCTGGACCCCTGCCACCGACACCCCGAGCCAGAACGGGCCGCGCTCGAGCTCGTCGACGGCGCGGCGAATGGACAGCCCGGCCAGGGCAGCCAGGCCCAGATTGGCCACCAGCCACAACATACCGACACCGATGACCGACGCGCCGACCAGCGCCACGACCGCGATGAGAGTGGCGCCCGCCGCGCGCTCCGGCGGGCTGAGCGGTCGCGGTCGCCCGAGCCGAAATCCCGCCGCGGCCGTGGCGAGCCCGAGGAACGGAAGCCCGAGGACCGCGACCTGAGTCAGCGACGAAACAGAGAGGGTCGATATGCCGAGATCTTCGGCCGCCCAGGCGAAGGACGCAAAGTACGTTAGGATGATGAAAGCGCCCATCCCGACCCGTCGCAGCGGGGTCGACCACCAGCCTTCGTGTAGTGACAGTGCGAGCAGCGCGGCGGACAGCGCCAGCGGCGCGTAGTACATCGATGCGTCGCCGGACGATCCGGCGCCCGCGAACATCAGCCCGGCCAAGGTTCCGATCGCCGCGAACCCGGCCACCACGCCGTTTTGGAATCGATACGCCAACCCCCCGAGGCCGAGGGTGAGCAGGTAGGCGACGACCGACGCTCGCTCGGGGTTCGCATCCATTTCGCCGAACGACCAGGCCACGGCAAGGGGAACCACGGCCGTCGCGCAAGGCAAGCTGCGAGTCGCCCACGCCATGGCCGCCGCGACCAAGGCCCAAGCGCCGATCCCCCCTCGCCAGTGATCGTGAATGTTGTACACCTGGGCGAAGAGTCCGAGGTTCGCGCCGAACAAGACCACGCCGAGGAACACGAGGCCGTGACCCAGGCCCGGTCGCCGCTCGGTCCCTCGCCACAACCAGTACCCCGCCCCCTGGGTGGCCACGAGTAGGATCACGCCGCCCGAGAGCTTCAACAGGTCGGGCAGATGGGCCCAGTTCCAGGCGATGAAGGAAATCACGCCGCCGCCTACCAGCAGGGCGCCGAGCAGGTAGACGGCGAGCGCGGCGAACGATCCCCCGTCCTCGTCGAGGTGGTAGCGGCGACGGAGAAGCTCGGCGGTCTCAGGGGAGACCAATCCCTCCTCCGTCCATTTGGGCAGTTCTTCGCTCAGCTTGGCGCGAAAAGCCCTCGAAGTCGCCATGCCCGACGATACAGCACGCTACGTGCCACACCAAACGGCCAGTCTTCGCGACTCCGGGTCGCGATGGTGCGCAATCGATTACGCGCCCGCCGAGAGTCCGTGGAGGTGGGCGGTGGCGCCCCAAGTGAGGAGCTTCCACCGGTCTCCTTTCCGCACGAAGGTGCTGATGTTGCCGTTTTCAGTCTTGAAGGTCGAAGGCCCATCAAACGGCATTCCGAGAACATACCGGAGAAAGAACGCCATCAGACCCCCGTGGGTCACCGCGGCGACATGCTGGCCGGGATGACGGCGGGTGTACTCGTCGAAGGCGTCGAGGCTTCGTTCGAGGGTCTGGGCCCGACTCTCGCCCCCCGGAACCACGAACGTGTGGTCCTGGCCTCTTAGCGCTCGATAAGCCTCAGGATCCTGAGCTTCGACCTGGGGCCAGGTCAGGCCCTCGAAGACCCCGAACCCCGTTTCCCGAAGTCGGGCGTCGGTCTGGATGGACAAGCCCACCGCGGTCTGGATCTCGGTGGCGGTCTGCTGGGCGCGATCGAGATCACTCGCGTATAGCGCGGCGAGCGGAAACCGGGTCAGTGCGCGACCGGCGGCGGCGGCTTGCTGCCGCCCGAGCGCGGTCAGATCGCTGTTGCTGTGGCCCTGGATGCGTTCGGCCGCGTTCCATTCGGAGCGGCCATGGCGAATCAAGTGAAGGACGAGGTCGCTCATGAAATCTGTCCGGGCGCCTCCGGGCTCCGCCACCGCGCGGCGTGTTCCGCACAGTAGGGCGTGCCGTCCGTCGGCTTGCGCAGGCACCGTGTACCATCTTCCAGTTCCCCTCGGCAGCGAGAAGTCGGTCCGAGGACATCGGCTTCTCTAAGGGCTCGTTTCTTCTCGTCGCCTTCTTCTTCGTTTTCTTCCGCCACCCAGCCTGCGCCGGGCTTGTCCTCCTCGTCCTGCTCGTCGTGTTGATGCGGTGAATCGGGCTCACCGGCCTCGCTCGTGTCTCGACGTTCCGCGTTTTCGGTGGCTTCGCGCTGGCCCTGAATCCGACCTTCGTCGCGACGGGCCTCCTGGGGTCGGGCCTCCTGGGCCTCGGTGCCGGCCTCCCGGGCATCTGCACCTTCACCGGCCTCGGCCCCGGGCCGCGGACCCTCGTTCGCTTCGGACCGAGCCCGCCCCTCCTCGCCCAGGAGCGAACCGTGAGGTCCGGCGGGGAGGTTCCGCAGCTGCTCCTGGAAGAACCGGGTCAGATTCTTGCGCTCGGCGACGTTCTTCAGGTTGGTGTGCTTGTCGTCTCCGGCGTAACCGAGGCCGGCCAGCAGCTGGCCATCCTCGCCGAGGACTCGTCCTGTGGCCGGACCGGGCGCCGCCTTCATCGCGGATGCTTTGCCCTTGGCGACCTGGCCCTGCCCCTGTCCGGCGCCCGGCTGCATCAGACCCATCTGCGAAAGGAAGGCGCGGAGCCCGGAAGGAATCTGCATGATGCGCCGATCCTAGGGAGCCGGCTTTTGGATCGGCAAGGTCCGTTACCCATGGTACGCCCCATCTCGTGAACGAGCGCACCTCTGAAGACCTCGACCGCGTTCTGGTGCTGGACTTCGGGTCGCAGTACACGCAGCTGATCGCCCGGCGGGTCCGAGAGCATCGCGTGTACTCGGAGATCTGGCCCTGCACCCGCAGCCTCGACGCCATCCGCGCCTTCGCGCCCAAGGCGATCGTCCTGTCCGGAGGGCCGAGCAGCGTCCACGAGGATGGAGCCCCCAGCATCGATCCCGCGCTGTTCTCGCTCGGGGTGCCGATTCTCGGCATTTGCTACGGCATGCAGCTGATGTGTCATCTGCTCGGTGGACGCGTGGTCCGCGCCGACCGCCACGAGTACGGACGGGCCGAAGTGCAGCAGATCGCGCCCGGAGAGCTCCTGTTCGGATTCGAGCCCGAAGACCACATCCACGTGTGGATGAGCCACGGCGACTCGGTCGAGCGGCTGCCCGACGGCTTCGAGGTTCTCGGTCGGTCCGAAAGCTGTCCTTACGCCGTCGTCGCCGCCCCCGGCCGCGGTCTGTACGGCCTGCAGTTTCATCCGGAGGTCGTACATACGCCGCGCGGGCATGAGATCATCGCCAACTTCCTGTTCCGCATCGCGAAGATCGAGCCGGCGTGGACGATGGGCGGCTTCATCGAGCGGGAGATCGCGGACGTCCGGGAACTCGTGGGCGACGACCGGGTCATCTGTGGGCTCTCGGGCGGGGTCGACTCGTCGGTGGTCGCCGCGCTCCTCCATAAGGCGATCGGCGATCAGCTCATCCCGGTGTTCGTGAACAACGGAGTGCTTCGAGCCGGCGAGGCCGAACAAGTGCAGGCCGTCTTCCGAGATCGGCTGGGTCTCAACCTCCAGTACGTCGACGCCACCGATCGGTTCCTGAATGCCTTGGCGGGGGTGACCGACCCGGAGAAGAAGCGCAAGACCATCGGAAAAGTGTTTATCGACGTCTTCGAAGAGGCCGGTCGAAGCGTAGGGGCGAATGTACGATGGCTCGCTCAAGGAACCCTGTACCCCGACGTCATCGAGTCGGTTTCGTTCAAAGGGCCGAGCGCGACCATCAAGAGCCATCACAACGTGGGTGGACTGCCAGAACGGATGGATCTCAAGCTCATCGAGCCGCTTCGCGAGCTGTTCAAGGACGAAGTTCGGCTCCTGGGTAAAGAGCTGGGACTGCCCGACGACGTCGTGCATCGACAGCCGTTCCCGGGGCCCGGATTGGCCATCCGCGTGCTCGGCGAAGTGACCCGCGAGCGGCTCGACGTACTTCGACAAGCTGACCGCATCGTGCTCGAGGAGGTTTGGGAGGCAAATCTGTACACGAGCATCTGGCAGTCTTTCGCGGTGCTCTTGCCGGTACGCTCCGTCGGTGTCATGGGCGATGCACGCACTTACGAGAACACGTGCGCGATTCGAGCCGTGACCTCCGTCGATGGCATGACCGCCGACTGGGCCCAGATTCCCTACGAAGTCCTGGGTCGCATGTCGAACCGGATCATCAACGAGGTCCGCGGCATCAACCGGGTGGTCTACGACATCTCGTCGAAGCCGCCCGCGACCATCGAATGGGAGTAATCGATGCACTCTTTGCTTTTGTTGATCGCCCTTGGCTCCAGCGCCGCCCAGACGGAGTCACCGCCCCCTACGACCAGCCGCAGTGACGCGCGAGGGTTAGGGGTCGGCGTGCAGACCACCTTGCCCGGCGCCGGTCCATTCGGCGGCACCGAGGCCGGGATCTCCGTCGCGTTCGACCAGGCCCAGTGGCGAGTGTCGACCCTTCTTAACGTCTTGTTCGTGGAGGACGACTTCACCGCGTTTCGGATCGGGGGCCGGTTCTTTTACCGGCTTCACAAGGTGTCGATGGCCGACTTCTCGGTCGGGGCCGGCGTTGGCTTCGAGTACGTCGACAACCAGAGCGTTTCACCGGGGGTCGACGATGAGCTGCTCGCCGGTTACTTCGAAGCGCTCGGCCAGATCCGGGTGTTCGTGGTCCGGAACGTGTCGGTCAACGCGAACCTGGGCTTCGGTTTTCGGGTTGGAGACGGCTCGAACCGCTTCGGCCTGACCGGTCAGGCCAACGGCGGTTTCGGCATTACCTACTTCTTCGAATGACGATCGGCGAAGCGCAGGGTCGCGGTCAGGCGGTGATCTGCAGAAGCTTCCGGCGCGCGGCCTTGCGCTTTTCGGCCAGTTCCTTCGCCCAACGATTCAGGATCCGCAATGCGTCCGCTCGGCCGTCGCGGCTCGCGGCGCGGGCCCGAGCGGTAAACTCGGGAACCCGGCCCAGGAACCCTCGGACGGTCTGCGGCTTGAAGCGGCTCCAGTCGATCTGTTGACCGATGCCCAGCCGCTCGACGGCGGCCGCGTTCATTCGCTGCTCGACGGTGTTCTCCGGGAGCACGAGCATGGCCTTACCGTAGTAGGTCGCCTCGCCGACAAGCTGGTTGCCGGCGGTGCTGATCACCGCTTTTGCGCTGGCGAGGTCTTCGAGGAAGGCGCGGTTGCTGGTGGGCCGGAAGTCGATGGGCCCGTCGCGTCCGGTCACGCTGGTCCCGTAGACCCGCATCGGCATGTCGAGGCTCCGCAGGGTGTCCGCAACCTCCGGCGTCATCTGGTAGCTACCGTTGTTGAAGTACACCAGCAGATGGTCGCCGGTCGTGGGCTGAACCTGGAACACTTCGTCTCGGAGCAACGGGCCGATCAGCTGCACGTTCTGACTGCGCGGGGGCGCGTCGTAGAAACTGGAGATGAGCTGCTTGTCGGATTGGCCGAGCAAGGTTCGATACGCGAAGCGGTCGATGGTGGACAGCAGGCGGTCCTGCCAGCGCAGCGGGACCCGGCAGTGGACCATGATGCCGAAGTGGTCGAAGCTGACCAGCGGAAGCTTCAGGTTCCGAGATACGTGGTTGGTGAACAGCTCGGCGTCCGAGATGACCAGGTCGGGGTCGAAGCTACGTATCTTCTCTTTCACTTGCTTGAAGTGGCGGCCGTGGCGGATCAGATCGGTGAGTATCGGTAGGTTGTGACGAGCGGTTTTGAGAGTCGAGATCTTACCGCGGTTGGTATACTCGTACGCGAGCACCGGGACCGAATTGATCTCGTACTGCTCGGATAAGATCCTCTCGGCGTCGCGGCCTGCGAAGATCATGACCTCGTGTTGCTTCACGAGCTCACTCAGGACCGTGCCCGCGCGAGAAGCGTGGCCGCGGCTGTAGCCATGAACGCCGTAGACGATACGCATTGGGGAGCCGCCTACCCCAATTTTTCTCACGATGCTACCTCGACGATCACCGAGATTCGCGTCGAGACGGCGTCTTCTTCAGATACCCTCATCGACCTGTAAGTGCTCGGCACCCGGAGACATTTCCACCCTAGACTCGTCGGAGTGGAATCGGAGGATGTAGTTTCGCTGGTACAGCTCGCACATGGTCAAAAACCATACGACGATCAGCGGACCGTACAGGATGCCAATGACTCCGAAGGCGGCGATGCCTCCGATGATAGCTAGGAAGATCACGAGGTTGTGCATCTTCATGTGGTTGCCGATCAGCCGGGTCTTAACCACGTTTTCCATGATCAGGGCTTGGGTTCCGCAAAACGCGAAAAATGCGACGCCCACCGCGGTCTGACCGTCGATGAGCAAGTAGAGAGTTGCCGGAATGACCACTGTCGAAATGCCAACCACGGGCAGGAAGGCGAAGATGGTCATGATCGTGCCCCACAGCACCGGCGCCGGCAGGCCGGCCGCCCACATCGCCGCGCCTCCCAAAATGCCCTGAAGGATGCTTCCCACCCCGTTACCGAGAAGGGTGGCGCGACCCACGGCCGCGAACTTGCGAGCGAGCAGCTCTTCCTCCTCGTCGGCGAGCGGTGACAGCTGGAAGATGAATCGTTTGAACCGACGCCCGTCGAGAAGCAGATAGAAGACGAACACCATGATCATCACGAAATGGAAGGCGCCTGACACCACGTTGGAGAGGATCGCGTTGAGCTGAAGGTAGATGAACGTGGCCACCGTCGATGCGGTGCTCGCGATGGCGTTGCGGACGCTCTCGGGAGTGAACTCGACGCCCGCGAAGTCCGCGGCCTGGCGCAGGTACCCGGCCGCGACGGATTCCCCGAAAAGGAAGTCGCGCACCTTCTCTCCCGTCACCGCCCCTCGACCGGCATCAAAAGCGGCGGCGGCTTCGACGGACAGACTCGTGACCAGAAAGCTGGTCGGTACCGCGATGATGATGACGATCAGCGCGGTCACCAACCCCGCAGCTAGGTGTCGTCGCCCGCCGAGCCTGACGCGTAGCCAGCGCTGTAAGGGATAGCTGAGGCCCGCGATGAGCAGCGCAAGGATCATATCGTTGACGAATGCCCAGAACAGATACAGCAGCGCGATGAACGAGCCGAAGAAGAGGACGAAGAAGAAACGCGTGGCGAGAACCTCGGGTCCACGCCCGACGTAGAACTCGGTGGTGCCCTCAGTCGGCTGCGTTGGGGGCGGGTGGGCCATAGGGGTGAGCATAGACGAGGGCCCGGCGTCTATTCGATACCGGAGGCCGCGCTTTGACGCTTCGCAGTGGAGCCCATCATGACCAAGATCGCCTTCCAAGCCAAAAACTTGGCCGGCGCCTCGTATCCCCTCAGGAAATCCCGTTACTCACACGTAACACACCTTCGATCGGCAACTTGAATACTTCGTGGCCTTCGTCTTGCAGCGATGAATCCCACCGCCGCCCACCAGGGCGCGAGGAGGCGAAATGGACCTGTCCACGAACTATCTCGGACTACGGTTAAGGACGCCGCTGATCGCGGGCGCGGGACCGTTTTCCCAGACCCACGACGGCGTTCGTCGCCTCGAAGACGCTGGTGCGTCCGCGGTGGTGATGTACTCGTTGTTCGAAGAGCAGCTCACCCTCGATCACGGGCAGCTGCTCGAGTTCCTGGCTCAGGGCGGCAGTTACGCGGACACGGTGGCTCGTTTCGGCGGCAAACGCCGGATCAACATGAGCCCGATCGACTATCTCGAGGCGATCAACGCCGCGTCCACGGCGATGGAGATCCCGGTGATCGCCAGCCTCAACGGGAGCCCGGATCTTCGATGGACCCACTTTGGTCGCTTGCTCGAACAGGCGGGGGCGAGCGCGATCGAGCTGAATTTCTATTACGTGCCCACCGATGAGCTGCTGGATTCGACGGTGCTCGAGCTTCGGTACGTAGAGACCCTGCGGGCGATTCGAAGCCAGGTGAACATCCCGGTCGCTCTCAAGCTTTCGCCGTACTTCACGAACCTGACCGCCGCCGTGCGGGCGCTTTCGTCGGCCGGAGCCGACGGCTTCGTGCTGTTCAATCGATACTATCAGCCCGACATCGACCTCGACACTCTTCGTGTGAGGCCCCACCTGACCCCCAGCACCCCCCACGACATTCGTTTGGCTTTGCGGTGGATCTCCATCCTCCAGGGGCGAATCCCCGCCAGCTATGCGGCGACGGGCGGCGTTCACTCCTCCGACGATGTCCTCAAGCTGATGATGGTGGGGGCGGACGCCGTGCAGCTGTGCTCGGCGATTCTCCGCCACGGGGTCGAGCACATTCGCACCATCGAGAGTGGGCTTCGGATCTGGCTCGCGAGCCGACAGAAGAGCTCGATCGCCGACATCAAGGGTCAGCTGAGCCAGGCGAAGTCGCCGAACCCCTCCGCGTTCGAGCGCGCCCAGTACATGAAGACCTTGGAGAGCTACGAACCCGACATCAGCGTGCCTGCCGTGTCCTCCGACTCGACTTCCTGAGCCCGTTGCCCCACTACCAAACGAGTGTTTCGGCTGTTTGCCGCGTGCGCACCGGGCCTCGAGCCGTGGTTGCGCGAGGAGCTCGTGCAGATCGATGTCGGGGGACCGGAGGTGGTCAACGGCGGGGTGAGCTTCGAGGCCGACGGCGAGCAGCTGTGCCGTGTCGCGCTTCATAGCGGTCTCGCCTTGGGGATTCGCGTTCGACTAGGGACATTTGTCGCCCGACGCTTCGAACAGGTCGTACGTAACGTCGCCGCGCTCGACTGGCGCCCGTGGCTCTCGACGAACGATGCGGTCGAGGTCAAGGTGACGGCCAAGAAGTCCAGGCTCTACCATACCGCCGCGGTAGCGGAACGCGTGCAGGAAGGGTTGCGCCGCGCGCTCGGGCCAACGCTGGCGAAAGCTTCCGAGCTTCCGCCCTGGACGGTCCACGTTCGGCTGGTCAACGACGAATGCACGGTGTCCCTCGACGTCACCGGGGCGCCGATGTACCAGCGGGGGTATCGACTCGCGACGGCAAAAGCGCCGCTGAGACCGGACCTTGCGTTCGCTCTGTTGCGGGTCGCGGGATGGCGGGGGGACCAAGCGCTGGTGGATCCTTTTTGCGGGGCGGGAACGTTGTGCA
>JANQQN010000500.1 GCA_028289325.1 Myxococcota bacterium
GACAAGGATACGTCGCCCGTCGCGGCCGCCCACTGGCGACCGGCCGGCATCCTCGGACAGGCGGCCGACGGTCCCCCCGCGCGCGTAGTCGAGGCCGTACCCGACCGGAAACTGCGGGGCCGCGGGCACGGCCCCTCGGTTCGCAACGCCGACGGCGGACGCCGGCCAGGAGAACGACAGCCGTCCGGAGAAGTCGTGGTCGACCGTTCCGTCGGGCTTGGTCACGAGGACGTCGGCGATCGCCGCCCCCTGATCGCCCGGAAGCCACGCGGCGACGAACGCATCCGAAGCATTCAGCTCCGGATTGACCCACAGCGGCCGCCCGGAGAGGAACACGGACACCGTCTTGACGCCCGCCGCCCGCAGTCGCTTCAGAATCGCGAGCGGAGTCTCCGGCCGGTAGTCGAGGTCCGCGCGGTCCCCTTGGTACTCTGCGTAAGGCCGCTCGCCGAACACCACCACCGCCAGATCAGGCTTGCGGTCGTAGGTTCCATCGGGGCTGAGGACGGCGCGCCCGCCGCCCGCGGTCAACGCCGCCTGCAGGCCTCCGTACACCGACTGGCCGTGAGGGAAATGGGCGTTCGTATTGCCCGTCCCTTGCCAAGACAGCGTCCATCCCCCGCACTGGGCGCCGATATCATCAGCGAACGCGCCCGCCACCAGCACCGTCGAACCCGCGGCGATGGGGAGCGTTCGACCTTCGTTCTTGAGGAGAACCAAGGACTCGCGGGCGGCCCGTCGCGCCAAAGCCTTATGGGCGGGGTCGCTCAGGACCCGCCAGTCGCCGGCGAGGCGCCGCTGGGACGGGCGGGAGGCTTCGAACAGGCCCAACCGCATTTTGACGCGCAGGATCCGCGCCACCGCCTCGTCGAGGCGGGCGCGAGAAATACGTCCGGCCCTGACGTCGGCGACGGTGTTTGTGTGCAGCGCGATCCAGCCGGTGGGGGCCATGAACATGTCGAGGCCCGCATTCACCGCGGTCGGACACGTGCTCGACGTGCAGCCGGGGATCAGGCCGTGACCGTTCCAGTCCCCGATGACGAAGCCGTCGAAGCCCATTCGATCGACCAAGACGTCCGTGAGCAGCTCGCGGTACCCGTGCATTTTCCGGCCGTGGTACGAGCTGAACGAAGCCATGACCACCTGCACCGCCCGGCTGACGGCGGTAGCGTAACCGGGGGCGTGGATCGCGCGCAGCTCTTCTTCCGACACTCGGGTGTCACCGCGGTCCTCCCCGCCTGCGGTCCCCCCGTCCCCGACGAAGTGTTTGGCGGTGGCGAGGACTCGGTCCGGTCCCAGGAACTGAGCCGTGCCCACTCGGCCCTGCAGGCCCTCTACGAGCGCGGCCCCGAGGCCGGCGACCATCGTCGGCTCCTCTGAATAGCTCTCATAGGTTCGGCCCCACCGCACGTCGCGGGCCACGGCCACCGTGGGCGCGAAGGCCCAGTCCAGGCCCGTGGTGCGGATCTCTCGCGCCGTCGCCGCGCCGATGCTTCGCACGAGGTCGGGGTTGTTCGCCGCACCGAGGCCGATATTGTGAGGGAAGATCGTGGCCCCCACCACGTTGTTATGGCCATGAACGGCGTCGGTCCCCCACATGATGGGAACAGCGGTGCGACCGCCCGACGGATCCGTCGACGCGGCCCAAAACTCGTCCGCGAGCGTCAGCCACGGTTCAGGTCCCGCGCGGACGTCCCGCCCGGGCGCCGAGTTGCCTCCGTTGAGGATGGCCCCTAGATGATAAGCCCGGGCCTGCTCGGGGGTCACGGCGTCGATGTCCGCCTGGATGATTTGACCGACTTTCTCTTCGAGGGTCATCCGCGCGAGTAGAGCCTCGATCCGAGCCTCCATCGCCGGCGCCCTCGGCACCACCGGCCGGCGAAGAGGCCAGCGTTGAGGATGAATGCGCGCCTCGTGCGAAGACGGCGCGCGCGGCGGAAGAGCGCGGTCGTTGCGACACGCCACGACGACCATCGCCACCACCGTCAACGAAATTACACCAGGCTTCATATTCAGCTCCGACGTGAACTGGGCGTTGCTGGCGGTGCGCTCTGAGCGAGAGCACCACCAGCCACAGGCTAGAAGTTGACGCGAATGCGGGCCCCGAACGTCCGGGGGTCGTTCAGGAACCGCAGGTTGAGGTTCGGCGACACCAGCGCGGTCTGAGCGTAGGCCCGATCGGTGAGATTCTTGCCATAGACCTCCACCCGAATGTCCGCCGTCGGGTTGTACGCAGCCCCCACGTCGACACGAACGTATCCGTTCACCACGTCCGTCGCCGAGCCGGCGCTCCCGCGCACGGTATTCTGGAGGTTCGTTAGGTCATCGTTTTCGCGCTCCGCGAGCTCCGGAAAGTTTTCGGCGTTGATCTCGGGAAGCGAGCCGTCGCCGTTGAAGATGGTCAAGAAGTACTCGCTGCGAAAGCCCAGCGACGCGGTCCACTCGAACCAGCCGATGGAAGTAGGAATGACCTGCGCGAGAGTGAGCGAACCGGACCAATCGGACGCCTTGGGCAGCTTGTTACCGGTGGGATCAAAAGGAATGGTGTCGGCGGCGTCGTTCGGAAAGTTGAATCGGGTATCGACGAGGTCCCTCGACGGGTCCGTAAACTCGGTGTTGAGGAACTGAATATTGGCCCGGAACCGTAGGTACAAAGGCAGGTTCTGGATGTAGTCGAGATCGAACCCGAGAATGCGCGAGTCGCCGACGTTCTGCCGCAAGGACACCAGCGCCGACTGACCGGCCTGAGACGCCGGCCCCGCCGGCGCGAGGACCGTAAACTGCTGATCCTCGTACGTGTACCAAAAGCCCGCCACGTTCACGATCGCCTGGTACCCCCCCACGCTGAACTTGTTCTTGCTGCCGATCTCCGCCACCAACACGTCTTCCTTGTCGAATTCCGGAGCCAGGATCCCGGCCGGGGTGTCGACCGCGTCGTTGAAGCCACCAGAGTTCGAGCCCGTCGAAACGCCGCCGTACAGCAAGCTGTCCGCGGCCAGGTCGAACTCGACCCGCGCCCGCCAGTTGACGAACTGGTCGCGGCGCTCGGCGGCGTTGGGGGTAATCGTCGAGATCAATCGATCCGCGACAGTGAAGCCCGACTGATTGGGCCCGTCACGAAGAAGGAGATCGATCTGGTCGTCGATATCGTCGTTCAGCCCGTAACGGTCGATGCCGCTGGTGAACAGCTGCGCTTCGCCCTCGGGCGTCGAAGGATCGACGTCGTTGATGGTTACCGTGCGGTCACGGCCTTGGAATCGGAATCCTTCGGAGCCGAATCGATGATCCGCGCAACACGAGAAGTTGAAGTTGTCGGGGGGCTCGCCGTCGGTTTCGGTCGGAAACAAGAACAGATACGTGGCCCCAAAGCCGGAGCGCTCGAGCGATTCGTTGGTGTACCGAACGCCGGCGGTGACTCGAAACCAGCTCAAGATATCCCAGGTCGCATCGGCATAAAACGCGAAGTTCTCGCGGACGACGTCCGGGAAAGCAAACTCGACGCCCGCGAACACGTTGCCGCGATCGGCGCTGGTGTTGAAGTACGAGAAGCCGGTCTCGCGGAAGAAGAACGCACCGGCCGTCCATCGGAATTCTTGATCTTCGGCCGCGAACACCCGCAGCTCGTGGACCTGAGAGTTGAATACCTGGTCGAACTGGGTTCGGCTGAAGGTATCGAGAAACTGGGCAGTGGCCGCATTCGGGTTGGGATCGCCCAGCTCGACTCCGTGAAACTCGTCGAAGCCGGGAAAGAACGCATCGGCGGACGAACGGTTGAAGAAGAAGTCGACGCTTCGAAAGACACCGAGATACTCGATCGAGAATGCGTCGAAGTCGTAGCGAGCCTCGCCGCGGACCCCCCACACTTTCTGATCTTGCCTCGGTTGCGAGCCTTGAGCGACGTTGCGAAACGGGTCGTCGAGGTCTTCGATCTCTTGCCCGACGTCGAGGCGAGTATCGTTTTCACCGAATTGCGATTGATAATACGGGTAGAAGTCGAGGCCCCCGTAGCCGGTCCCCGTCGAGTCGAGGTAGTCGGCGGTGACCATGAAGCTGAGCCGGGAAGTCGGTTCCCAACGGGCCGACGCTCGAAACGCGATGTCTTCGGTCTGCCGAGACTCGACGACGTCCAGCGGCCCCGCGTTTCCGATCAAGGCGTCGTGGGTAAGATAGTAGCCAGCCACCCTGATCGCGAGATCGTCGGTCAGCGGGACGTTGACTGCGCCCTGGAGCTCCCGCTGATTGAAGTTGCCGACCCCGAAGTCGACGTAGCCGCCAAGCCGGTCGAACTCGGGTTTCTTGGCCACGATATTGAGCGAACCACCGGTCGCGTTTCGGCCGCGGAGGGTTCCTTGCGGGCCGATGTTGAGCTCGACTCGATCCACGTCGAAGAAGAACGACCCCAAGCCTCGGGGGCGAGAGATATACACGCCATCGAGAAGAATCGCCGAGCGGGGTTCGGATAGCTCGGTGTTGTTGTCGTCGCCGATGCCTCGCACGAAGATCTCGACATTGCCTTCGCGATTGCCGATATTGAGCTGAGGCAGGGCGTTAGAAAGATCCGTGAAGCGGTTGATGCCTTGCAAACGCAGCTCGTCTCCACTGACCGCCTTCGTAACCGCAGCGACATCCTGCGCGCTTTGTTGACGGCGCTCGGTAGTGACGATGATCTGCTCGATCTCCCCGGGGTTTCGCGTCCCCGGTGGGTCTTCGTTGCTTGATTCGGTCTCGGGCAGCTGCGCGACCCGGGGCAGCGGATCTGCTGTCGACGACGTTGCAACGGACTGAGCCGACGCGCTCAACGGGATGACGCTGAGAACAACGAGCGTCGACCACGAGGTCGTCCTGTTTGCCTTCATACTGCTTTGCCTCCTCCACTACGAGCGCCCCGGCACCACAACGTCGCTGGGGTCGCTGGGTTTTATCTCTCACAGTTGGTTGCTGTGAGCAACCAACCTATCGACTGACGCGAGCGGTCATCACTTCGGAGTGGTATTCAAGTTAAGCTGGTCTTATTGGTTGCCCCAATCAATCGAACGGCGAGATGCAGCGTGCGCGGCGCGAACAGACGAGGGTACGACGCTTTATGAGCACAGATCGGGTAGACTTCTTTGGAGAAGGTCGATGAACTCACTGCTCACCGCCCAGTACAACACCTCACGGGTCCTGCGGCAGCTGTGGCTCCACCCCGGGATCAGCAGAGCGGAGATCGCCGACCGATTGGGTCTCAATCGGTCGACCCTCACCCACATCATCAAGAATCTGACCGACCAAGGTTTGGTCCGGGTTTTGGACGTCGGGGAGGCCGGGCCGTTAGGGGGACGAAAGAACGTCCGGCTGACCATCGATCCCGCCTACGGGTGCTTCGCTGGCCTCGACGTGCAGGCGGACCTGATCCGGATCGTCGGCGTCGACGTGACGGGGAGCGTATTGTTTCAAAAGACGTTACGCCTGCGCTCGACCGGCAAGCGGTTCTATACATCTTGCGCCAAGGCCTTTGACTGGCTGCGAGGGAAACTCGACGAGCTCAACCTTCCCCTGCTGGGGGTGGGGTACGGCTTGCCAGGGATCGTCGACCCCGACGAACAGGTCATCCGGCAGTCGATCCCACTCGACATGACTGACGCCGAGCCCATCGGGGCCCGGCTCGCAGACCAAACCCGAGCGCCGATCTTGGTCGACAACGACGCCAACTGCTGCTGTTGGGGAGAGATCGTCGCCAAGAGAAACAGCGCGCCTTCGAGCTTTCTGTTCGTCCTCGGCGCGTGGCGAACGACGTACAAGCCCGTCCGGCAGGACCTGACCGCGATCGGCGTGGGAATCGCCATCCACGACGCCGTCCATCGCGGCAAAGACTATTCGGCGGGTGAGTTTCGAAGCATAGAGTGGAAACCGGGGCGGACGAGTCAATTCTCGCTCTCCGACGCCGAGATCTCGGCCGCTCGAACCGAACGACGGGTCTTCTCGAAGCTCACGAAGGAGCTGGCCCGAAACGCCGCGCTCATCGTGAACGTCCTCGATCTCGACCATCTTTACCTCGGTGGTTTCTTCGACGCCGACGACCCGGACGTCGTCAAAACGTTCCAGCAGGAGATCCAACGGAACTGGAGCTACCCGAACAAGCCCGCGTGCGAGGTCCGCTTCTCCACCCATGGCGAGCTGTCCGTCGCGTACGGGGCGGCGAGCATGTTTTTGGTTCGCGCTTTCGGCCAGAGCGAGGAGCTTTTGCTGACCGGACACCGCGCGGGCATCACCCTGTTGAGCCGCCCTCGAGACCGATCAGGTCCCCACTGATCCAAGGTCGAGCCGTCGGATCTGGGGCAGGACTACTTGCGACGGCCGAATCCTCGGTGAGACGACTTCAGGGTCGGTCGCCCACTTCGGCTGACGCTCGAAGGGCCGCTTCGAACCCCGAACCGCTCCGCGAGCTCGCGCGTCACTTCGTCGGCCGGCGAAAGACGGGGACGCGCCAGCAGCTGCTGACGGAAGCTGACTTGCGGCCGCAGCTTTTGCTCCAGGCGCTTCTGCACCGCCCACAGCGGCTTGCGGGCGTGGACGAACGCCTCCAGTTCGTCGATGCGAT
>JANQQN010000528.1 GCA_028289325.1 Myxococcota bacterium
CGGACGCATTTGCACACCCCTGCAGAAGTCGCGACCGAGCTGTGAGTACGTGGCAGCGCTCGGCGAGGTTCAGTTGTCTTTGCCGAGCTGAGCGCGCAATCTTTGGAGTTCGGCTTCGGCTGCTGCTGCTCTGCCTTCGGCTGCGTCGGCCCAGGCTGCCTCAGCGTGCCGCGCTTCGGCTTCGGCTTCGGCTTCGGTGGGCCAACGGCATAGCCCTTCGGCATCGTCTGCGACCCGCAGTCACTTGCCACCATCGGTGGTTGCTACCCACGCTTTGAGGGCCGGGCTGGACGCTGGCGCCGGGCCCGCGTGCAGCCGCTCTATATCTACGTGATCGCCCGCCGCGAGGCGGCGCCAGATCTGGAGTTCAAATGGCCCTCCAAGATCTTCAAGCGTTGGACCCATGAAGCTCGGGATCGAAGATCCAAAGCTCCTCAGCCCCTAGGCGGGCCATCCGGGCCGGTCCCTCTTTGTAGTCTTTCGCGGCGTTGGTTTCACTGACGACCTCGACCGCCAGCTTGGGCGCCTGATGCTCGGGCAGCCAGACACGCAACGACTTGAGCGCCTCACCCTCCGGCGGTGCGGGCTCGACGAGGATCACGTCGGGATCGACTCCCACGCGGGCGTCGTTGGGGTCCCATCGGCAGGCCACGTTGCTCGTCGCCAGTGCGTTGCGGTCGCGGTATCGGTATCTGAGCACCAGTTTGAGCAGCTTGATGCGGCAACCCATGCACGCGAAGACCAGGATCATTCGCCCGAGGTCGGGCGAGATCGCACCGCACCGATAGAGCTCCTCGGTCGTCGAGATGAAGCTGTGAGACTGCTCGGGCCGGCGAGCGAAACCGCTCGCCGGCCCGTGGTTCTCGGCGTGGGAAGGGCCCGAGTGCGGCGGGCGGGATTCACAGGGAGAATGCCTTCATCGACGGCTTGGTCGAGCGCCAAACGAAGGACCGATAGCCATCCGTTGATCGTCGACGGCGCGAACTCGCCTCGCGCTCGGTCGGTCACCTTGCGGATGTCGGCGGGCTTGAGCGAGTCGACGTAGACATCGCCGAGCTCGGCCGAGAGCCGCGCGATCGCTTGCAGGTATCGTTCTTTCGTCGAAGGTCCGTCGTCGAGGCGGCCAGGATGGGGAAACCGACGCCATCCACGTCGATGCCCTCGACGGGGACTGTGTGGTTCCGAACCCCAGCGAGAGGCCACGCCCGCGTCGACTCGCTGCCACCAACCAGCCTCGTCGATGGCCTCTCCGCCCGCCCCCGGTCGATGTCGATGAGACCGAACGGGTTGACGGCGTCGATGATCGGATGCTCTCGCTCATGGGCTCGAACCTCGCATGACACAACGGGAGTCGAGAACAGTCAGAAAGCGATGCCGCGCCCGCGGCTCTACTCCGGCCGGGCCGTTGCAGCGCCTGGCAAGGGTGCGGGATGGCGAGGGGCGCGGCCCAGGTCGATCGTTTGGGGCGCGGCGCAACGGGCGGTTCGCCCATCTACTTACGTCGATGGTGTGCGCGAGTCTTCTGTCCTGCAGCTCGGGCTTCCGTCGAACGGACCACGAAGACGAGGACCGCCGGCTCTCGAGAGCCGGCGAGGGTCGGTTGGATCGGAAGGCGGACGCCCTGAGCCGGCGGGTCGGCATCGAGGCCGTGAGACCACGTATATTCGGAAGCGATCAGATCGGCGGGCGCTGCCCTTTTCGCGTGTCGTTGGGGGCATCGATGGTAGTCGGCCGTTGCCCATCAGGGAATCTCGAGCACAACTTGTCAGCATCGGCGCCCTCCGCCCTCTTCGCAATCGCCTTCCAATCTCATACACGCTGACCCATGCAACGATCTGTACTTGCCTTGATCCCGATTCTCTTCTGGGCGTGCCCGAGCCCGGCGACCGACGCCCCGGCCAAGACGACCGCCCAGCGGGCGAGCGCTCCCGCCTCGACGCCAGCGAGCGCTCCCACAGCGACGCCGGCCGGTGCGACCGTTACGTTCGTGACCCCGCAAAATGGCTCGACCGTGTTCCCTGAGGTCGCGGTCGCGATGGCCGTGCAGGGGATGGCGATTAGGCCGGCGGGAGAGGACATCAACGATCGAACCAGCGGGCATCATCACGTGCTGATTGATCAGCCAGACGGGGTGTCTGAAGGCACCGTCGTACCGGCGACGGACAAGAGCATCCACTACGGTAAGGGACAGACCATCGCCTACGTGAACGTGCCGGAGGGCGAGCATACCTTGACCCTCCAGTTCGCGGATGGCGCTCATCGATCCTACGGCCCGAAGCTGTCGTCGACGGTGAAGGTGAAGGTGAAGCCTTCGACCGGCGAGCGCAAGGTGAGTTTCATCGCGCCCCAGGACGGCGCCAAGGTCAAGAACCCGATCAAGATTCAGATGGGGCTCGAAGGCATGAAGATCCGGCCGGCGGGAGAGGATCCGCTCGACAAGACGACCGGGCACCACCACATCATCATCGACGGCGGCCCCATCCCGGTCGGGACGACGGTGCCCGCCGACGAGAAGCACATCCACTACGGCAAGGGCCAGACGGAGGCCGAGATCACGCTCAGCCCCGGAAAGCACACGCTGACTCTGCAGCTTGCTGACGGCCTGCACGCTTCCTACGGCGAGAAGCTCAGCGCGACGATCTCCGTCGAAGTCGAGTAAGGCGTCCGCCGCAGTCCACCCCGCACGGTTTGCGGTCGCGGCGTACGCCGTGGGTCACCGATCGACGCGGTCGGTGAGGTAGCCGGGCTTGTGGCGGTGGAGGTCGTGGTCGTCGCCGTACGGACACGGTCGCTCCGTGTCGTCACAGTGCGTCGTGGCGCCAGCCGCTTCATCCTACCGCGGGCCGCTCGCTGCGCCGAAGATACCGCCGAGGATCGTGCAGAGCGAAAGGTCCCTAGCCGGACGAGCGCCTCGGCTTGCCACGCGAGTTGAGGTGTTGCGACCGAGGTGCAGTGCGTCGAAACGTTCGAAACGTATGCGCGGCGCTTCGATAACGAGGACGACCGGGCCCGTCGCTGCTCGGCGCCCGCCGAGCGATCGACTCCGCGGCGCGAGATTCGCCGCCCTGGGTCCACGCCGCGGGCCACGACAGGCCGCGCCAATCGCGGCATTCGTAACAATCGATTCCCTTCGCCGCCCCGTAATCGCGCGATCGCAGAAGTCTATGCGTACGACAACGGACAGAAGAAGTTCGTCCGCGACTTCGTATCGGCGTGGACGAAGGTGATGAACCTCGACCGTTTCGACCTGATCTGAGTCAACGAGGGGCCGCGCGTGATCCACCGACTAGGACGCGCGCGGTCCCCAGCATCCAACGGCCGATGGCGGGGCGCGTCCGCGCTTTCAGGCGATCGATACCCGAAAGAGTCTACGAGATCTCGAATACGTGGTGGCCGTTGCTGATCTCAAGCGCTTCACCGCGACCGCCGCTCGTGATCGGAGCGCCACGACGTTTGGGGCCTGGCTACTGTCCTCGGCATAGGGACAGGTCAATTTCGGAGTAGCCCCGGCCGACCCTCGGCATAGCCAGGTCCCGAAACGCGCTCTCCGCCGAAGAAGGGGCTCGCTTCGCTCTCCCGCCCCGCTCATCCGTAGGCCAGGGTATGAACACACCACATGATGACCGGTCGACCTGGTGGAACCGGGGCGGCCTCGCTCTCCTCCTCCTGTTGCTCAGCCCGGCTCGGGCCCACGTGATCGAGGGGGTGGAAGACGACTTCCCGCTGTCGTACTATCCTATGTTCACAAAGCAGCGAGCGAAGACGACCCGGATCCATCACGTCATCGGACGGACCAGCGACGGCGAGGACCTCCTCCTCCCGGGACGATGCTTCGGGGCGGGCGGCATGAACACCGTCCGCCGCCAGATTCGACGGTGGGCGAGGGAGAAACGAGAGGAGGAAGTCCTCGACCGCGCGGTCGACCGCCTATCGTCTTGCTTCCCCGACCATGAGCGGGTGGTCGAGGTCGCTCTCGTTCGTAGCACCTATCCCCTCTCCGAGGCTCGAAATGCATCTCCTACGCCTGTCGGTCGGGTAACGTACGGGGCTCCGCGCACTCTGGAGGTGGTTCGATGAACATCGTAGGCGGTCTTCTCAACTTTCCGTCGATGCGGTTCGACGCTGCGGAGCGCCTCGCACTGGTCCGCTGCGTGACCGGGGCCTACGTCCTCATCTATCTCCTGCCGCGGCAGCGCATGTTCGCCTCGATCTTCGAGGGCGACCCTGCGCTCTTCGACCCCGTCGGCTTGGCCCATCTCTTGAACGGCCCCCTCCCGCCGGACGTCATGAACGGTGTCTACCTGCTGACCGTGGCGCTGGCGGTGGCCTTCATGGTGGGCCTGTGGTTTAGGGTCACCGGACCGGCGCTTGCGATCTGCCTCCTCGCCCTCCTGTCTTATCGGAACTCGTGGTCAATGATCCTGCACATGCACAACACCCTCGTGGTGCATGTCGCTCTGTTGGGTCTCGCTCCGGCGGCCGACGCCTGGTCGCTCGATAGTCAGCGCGGATCCTCGTATCCTCGCCGGGATGCGACCGCCTGGACGGCTTTGCGCTGGATCGTTATCGTGACCTTGGTCCCCTACTTTCTGTCCGGGCTAGCCAAAGTACTCGGTCCGGATGGCTGGGCTTGGGCTTCGGGTAGTTCACTCCGAGACCAAGTGGCGGTGAACGCCATTCGCTACCATGTCTTGATGGACGGCGCCGGTACTTCCCTCTTCGGAAGACTTGCCGAGCACACCTGGCTCTTTACCGGAATGGGGATCCTCACATTCATCCTTGAGCTCGGCGCCCCGCTCGCCCTGCTTCATCGTCGGGCGGGACTGGCTTGGTGTGTGCTGACGTTTGGCATGCACTGGGGGATCTTCTTCGTCATGGGCATCGTCTTTCGCCATCAGATGTGGGGGGTAGCTTTTCTTCCCTTCGTTCTCCTGTGCCTTCTCCGGCGCAGCGCTCCTGACGGAGCCGATCGAATCGATGTCGCGAGCGAAGCGGCGCGGGTCGTACCAGAGCGAGCGACTTAGGCGCGAAGAGGGCTCTGGCTCTTTGTGGCGATGCGGTCGGCCGGATCAGGATAGTCCACCGGGACCATGTGCGCTTCGACGCCCATCCGGGTGCACCGGATCGCCGGAGCCATGGTCGGCGGCGGCGCGACCGCCCTGAACTGCACCAAAACACCCGGGCCAAGAAGAGCGTCGGCGGCAACATTTCGATCGTAGATGTCGAACGTTTCATCATGGATGCCCATCCAGACCGGCGTCATGAACGCCCCCCGCTCGGACGCCAGGGTTTTGGACCTTAATCACCACCGACGGGATTGATCGCTTGTACGCCCCAGATGCGTTTTCTGCGCGCTCTCCTCGTCGTCAGAAGCCTACCAACTTGGACCTGGCGCCGGTCGATTTCTCTCTCTTCGTTCTACCGAATCGAATGACGAATGCATCGAATGATCACATCCGCTGTTCTGTATATTCGGACGAAGGCCGTTTACCGGCGGCGGTACGGTCGTTATGAACTTGTTAGATTTAGGTCCGCTGGCCCTCTCGACCCCCTCCGTTGGCTCCCCTCGGCGATTCGCGCCGCGGGACGTCACAACGAGCGAGCACAAATGGTCAGGTTAATGAAACGTTGGAGGAACGCTGCGTAGGCCCATCGAGCGCGTCATCACAACAAACCGCGCTTAGGAGACCCAATGCTCGAATCGACTCGAACGCTTACCCTAACCGCCATCGCGTTACTCGCCTTCGCCGCCTGCGGCGACGATGACGATGGGCCGAGCAACAACGGCAACACCAACAACGACATCCCCAACCTGACTGCTCTCCGCACGGGCAACCTGGTCGCAGATGGGGCCGGCGGCGCGCCGGATGCGACCGGCAGCGTCACCATTAGTGAGAACGCATCAGGTGAACTCTTCGTTACCCTGGGCGCGGACTTTATGCAGGAGATCGGACCCGGCGACACCCAGCTCATTCTGGCCCAGAGCGGGGAGAACGTGGCCATGCAGCGAAGCGCTGATCCCGATAGCACTTCGGATTCGCTCGCAACCGTCGCCAACGGTTTCGCTGGCGCTGCGACCTTTGCCCTTCCCGCGTCGATCACCGTCGACGCCTTCAGCCACCTCATCGTGTGGTGCCCGACGGCCGGCGTGAACTTCGGTGCTGCCGAGCTCAGCGGTGGTGGCGACGGATCCGATCGAACCGTGGTCCGAACGGCAACGCTGATGGCCGACGGAGCGGGCGGCGCGCCGGACGCAACGGGTGAAGTCCGCATCGAGCGGAGCTCGGATGGCTCGCTGGTCATCGTGCTCGGCGACGACTTCACCCAAGAGATGGGCCCCGGCGACACCCAGCTGATCCTGGCGCGGACCGGCGATAATGTTCAGATGCAGCGAGACGCGGACGCGAGCAGCGCCTCGATGTCGTTGGGAACCATTCCGAATGGTGCGTCGGGCGCTCGCGAATTCACCGTGCCAGCGGGCGTAGATCTCGACGCCTTCGACTACGTGATCGTCTGGTGCCCTACGGCAGGGGTCAACTTCGGGGCGGCGCAGCTCCCATTGCGCTCCGGTATCCTCGTGGCAGACGGCGCTGGCGGCGCCCCGGATGCCACGGGCTCGGTTATGTTGGTTCGTGGTACCGCGAATGAGCTTCTCGTGGAGCTGGGCGCCGACTTCATGCAGGAGATGGGTCCCGGGGACACCCAGCTGATCCTCGCCAAGGGCGAAGGCAACGTAGCCGAGCAGCGCATGGCTGAGGCTATGAACGCGAGCGACTCGCTGGGTACCATCACCAACGGTGCATCCGGGATGCAGTCGTTTGAAGTCCCGGCCGGCGTAGACGTGGACCAGTTCGATTTCGTCATCATCTGGTGCCCGACCGCAGGCGTGAACTTCGGCGTTGCTTCGCTGAACTGACGCTCGATGATCGCGAGGGTCCGGCGCAACGACCGCCGGGCCTTCGCGAGGAGACACCCATGCGATACGCTTTCGTCGCCTTCATCTTCCTCCTCATTGCGACCTTGACTGAACCCGCCTCAGCCACCACGGGCTTTGTTAAGCCGCCGAACGATGGTTACGTGCAGCTGACCTTCGACACGTTCTCGTCCCGAGATCTCTACCTCACAAACGGGGAGCTGCTCGACCTCGGGACTGAGTTTACCCAACAAAACGTCAGTCTGTACGGCGAGTACGGGCTGACCTCGTACCTCACCGTTGGCTTTCACGCGCCCCTAGCTCGGCTCAACAGCTTCGAGATGAGCGACACAGGACTAGGGTTCGGCGACCTCAGCATCTTTGCGAAGGCCGGATTGACAATGGCCACCGTGGCGTTTGCGTTGACCGTTGCCCCCGAGTTCCCCACCGGACGCGACGAGATTCTCGTCGACGACGGGTTCGGCGGCCGCGTCAACCTGCCCACCGGCGACGGCGAGTTCAGCACTTGGTTTCGGGTGTCTGCGTCCCGCTCCTTCTCCTTCACCGAATGGCTCAACGCCTACGTGTCCGCCCACACCGGATACAATTTGCGCGCGAAGTGGGCAGACCAGATCGCAGTCGGCGGTGAGGTTGGCGTCAGCCTATTCGGCTGGATGCGGGTGCAGGGCCGTCTCGACGCGCTCTTTTCACCGACCCCAGTCGAAGATCTCAATCCCGAAGGCATCTTTTTGTACGCGGAAGGGACCGAGTACGTCGCCGCGGAGGGCGCGCTGGCCGTCCGCATTCCAAGCACGCCGTTGTGGCTGAACGTTGGCTTGCGGAACACCTTTGCCAACCTTCGCAACCTCTACGCGGGCACAACGGTATCCGTCGCTCTCGCCGCCGAGTGGTGATCAGCGCGTCTGCGGGCAACCAAAACTTCTCCGACACGAGAAACACCGGCCTGCGCCCGAATCCCTATTCCTTATTGGAGTGCGCATTCCGGCCACCGTGATCAAGGTTGACGTCTTGCCGCACCTTCGAGGCCTTGGGCGGGTCGCCTCGACCCGTGATTCGCCGCTGGCGATTCTGGCGCTAACGCCCATTCGAGTGTCTTGCGCTTTTTCGTTCACACCTGCGGTCGCGTTCGTGTCCAACCTATCGAAGGAGATCTCAAATGGGACGATTGGAGGACAAGAACGTCATCATCACCGGGGCAAGCCAGGGAATCGGGGAAGCGGCGGCGCGCCTCTTCACGGAGGAAGGCGCTCGATTGCTCCTGGTCGCTCGCGGCGAGAAGGGACTGAGAAGAAGTCAAGCTGAGCTGCACGAGCGCGCTACTTCTTTGCCTGTCACGGCCCCTACGCCTAGCTTACATACTCGGGGAGATTCTCGACCTCTCGACCGCTGAGGCCGCCGCGGTGCTGGAGATTCGGCCGGAGACGTTTCGAAAGCGGCTGTCATTGGCGCGCAAGGAGGTCCGTTCGTTTCTGGCTCCCCGCTGCGGATGGATCGATTCCAACAACGATTGCCGTTGTGCGCGACAGGTCGGTTATGATGTGAAGGTCGGCTGGGTAGAGCGCGGGAACCTCAAGTATGCCGATGGCAAACGGTCACGAAACACGCCAAAGATCGACTCTCTGGAATCTTCGATGAGGTATCGCTGTATCGATCCCACCCGCAGTACGCGGCCTCAGCGCATCTGCAGACGACACTGAGCCGAGCGCTTCAAACGCTCGAGGACCTCGACCGCGATCTCGAAGGCTGCGAGACGCCTGATGGTGGCCGGAGTTCTCGAGCAGCACAACTGAAGACAAGATGAGCCGCCCCCGCAGCGTCGAGCAGATTTTGGTCAAGAAGCTGACGGTCGCTCCCGCGCCACTGCCGGAGCGAGGCGATTTTGGCAAGCTGATCCTGGCGATGCTCGATGCTCGACCCGAGCATCGTCCGGCCAGCACGCTGGCGATCAGCGCATACTTGAGGCGTCTCAAGCTTCTGAGCGACGCCCCTCCCACCGACGAAGTGTCGACCCCGGGTCCAGATGATTCCTTTGCCCCTGAGCTCTTCGACCGGACCGCTGTTGATCCCCCCCGTTCCGAGTCGATACCGAGCGAGACCACCGACGCCCCCAGTCGCTCCGCTTTTGAGCCTCCCGCCGGAAAGATCGTCGTGCGGAAACTCGACCGTAAGCCGGTGTCGGTTCCTTCGACGGCGAGCAGTCGGACGGAGTATCCCGTTTCGCGGTCCGAGCTTCGCCGCGAATCTAGCGACGCGGACCCCACCGTTCGCGGCCAGTCAGGCCTCCTCACCGCTGATACGCCTCCCCGAAGCCCCGTGCGTTACGACCTAGAGGCCGCCTCTTCGATCCGCAGTCCCCTCCGTGCGCGCGCCGACCCGTGGGACAAGGTCGCTACTCAGAAGATCCCGGATAGCGCGCCGCGCCCTTCGCCCCCCGCCCCTGACCGTCCGGTTAGGCCCGTTGCCCTCGCGGACGCTTTCGTTGTGGCGGCAATTCTTTCGGCGGCGCTCGTCGTTCTCTTTCTCGCCATCGCCGTGTACTTCCGGTGATGGACTCAGACCCCGCGTAACGATACCGTCGTTTATCGGCCGTTCGCCGTACGCTCCAGCGGGCGTGGCCTTCACGGCCGACGTCACTCGGTTCTACGGGGTGATCGTACCGTCCTCGGCGACCGTGAACGACAATCCAGGCTCGGTCGTCTGCCCGGGCCGGCACCCACCGGGCGTGGTCGCAGGCGTGGTCAGTGATACGTCGTTGGCCGTGAGGTCTTCGGTGGTCGCGCCGCAGGGATCTCGGTTGCATCTGTTGCCGTCACTCACCCGAACCCTCAGCAGTGTGTCGACGGGTACGTCGTCGAACGTTCGCTCCCAGAACCTACGCTCGTTTCGAAACGGAACCACGGGGAAGCCTTGCCAACTTGGGTGGATGTGCGTGGGTCCCACGATCCTCACACACTCGGCGTGATCCTCCGCCACGCCTGCATCGGGAAAGGTGGAAGCGCTGTATACGAAGGTCACCGTCGTTCGCACGACGGGTAAGGGCGCTTCGTCGTCTTCGCTGCCGCACGCCACCAACGCTAGGGCGATCAAACCCATCCATAGTCGACCCATCTTGTACTTCCTGCCTTCGTCCGAGTAGGCCGGAAGAACGGGGATAGGGTCAATCGGCTTCGCGGCCTCCGCCGCGTTGTTACGCGCGGGTTGGGCACGATTCTACTCTTTCAACCGGTTGACGAACGAGGATCGCTCCGAGCTCGTCGCTCCGGAGTCCACGAGACCGCTTCGCGGTGAAGGTGCTCCTCGCTCCGAGAGACTCACTCGCTGATGAGCGAGCTGAGCGTCCACGTATTCACGCCGTGGTTCTTGACGTGAAAGTAGACGGGTGTGCCGGACGGGATTCGACCGCGGCTCGTCGCTTGGATGAGCCGAGCGGCGCCGGGGCCGGGGACGACCACGTTGACATCGTACAGCGGCCAGTCGCCGACCCAGACAGCGAAGCGGCCAATGACCACCTCCGCGCCGGTCAGCGACTGCCACCAGACCTCGAGCTCCAGCGGCTGCCCGTCCGTCGTGGATCGTTGGGTCAGCTGACGAAGGGTGATGTAGTCGCACTCCAACGTCGTGACTTCGACGCCGTTCACCTCGCTGCGCCAGTGCTCGGGCCCGCATATCACGGTGTCCGATGACGTGCTCGTCCAGAAGGGGTCCTCGCTGGACGGGACCAGCGCCCATTCGTCGACGGAAACCAGCGGCCCTGGCGGGTCGACGGCCATCGATTCACCGCCGCAACCCGCGCCGAGCAGGACGGCGAGGAAGAGGACAGCTCGCGGTCGATGGTCTCGTCGAACGCTCACGTCCATGCGTCCATTCATGCGCGCCGGAGGTGATTCTGGAAGAAGGGAATTCTCGGACGCTGGGCGGATTACCAGGGAACACCTAATAGGCGAATCGACGAGGCGCGTGGCGCGTTTCACGCCTCGTTCCACGAGCGCTCTCGCGTCATCGACGTAGGCGTCGAGCTCCGCTTCGGCGGGCGGTTCACGGTCGATGGCGAACAGGCGGGTCTGAACGAAAGTCGGCGCCAGCTCAGCGGCAGAGCAAGCCGCGCGAGGTGGTGGGTGGTGTCCACGCGCGCGGAGCTGACCTGCTACGACTCCATTCTCTCAAGTCTTGGAGTCGCCGAGAAACCCGGGACGCTTCACGCGACGCCGCCCACAGGTTCATGGGATGAGGGCCAGCGTGTGGGCGCCTCGCGGGAGCGGCAGCTGGTACGGCGTGGGCTCGAGGGCGATGCCCGCCTCCGCGTCTCGATTGACCCTCCATACATCGATGCGTCCCGCGCCAGCCGCCTCGCCAAACTGATCAAAGACCGCGACGGCGATGTACTGGCCGGACGTGTCGAACACGATACCTTCCGGCAACACCCCGTCTACAGGATAGTCGGCGAGCCACGAAAGGCGCGCCGACGTACTATCAAAGGTCATCAGTGATAGTGATGCTTGCGATGGATCCGTAGGAAGGTGGCTTCGCTCGAGATTGACCGAGATGAACAGCGCCCCGTCGGGGCTAACGGCCAAACCCTCGGGGTTCGCGGGGACGGCCGGCCCGGGGATCACACGATGAAAAACTCCATCACCTTCATCTCGGTCGGGCACCACGACGGAGAGCGAACCCGCGCTGTTGTTAAAGTCCGTCACTTCGAGCCCAATGTTCCAGTTCATGTCGGCGGTGATGAACGCCGAGCCGTCCAAGGCCCAAAATGCAGTGAAAGGAAATAGCCCCACCGGAACGGGGTCGCCCAATCGCGCCACGTCGAACGTCCCAGTGGCCGTCGTCGCCACAGAATAGAATGCCGCCAGGTTTTCAGGGCCGACGACGACGCCCAGCAGCGATCCATCAGGATGCCACTCTACAGTGTTGGGGAATACGAACTCGCCGGGGATTCCCAGGGAAAACCGCTGTGGCTCGCCCACCTCGGTCCCGTCCACCGGGACGAGCATGAGCTGCTGATCCTGCGCCCAATTGGTGATGGCCAAGGTGTCAGCGGCCGGATTGATATCGATGTAATGCCCCGCAAAGCCCCCGAGATCGACGACCTCGGCTAAAGTGGGGTTCCGGGGATCCGACAAATCGACGACGCTCATTCGAGTAGAAAACGCGAGGTCGTCTTCGAAGGATGTATCTCCCGCCTCCCGCTGCTCCCTGATCTCCAACACGTAAGCCACTCCGCCATCTGGCGATACGGCAATGGTTGGAGGAGCCCAAACCGAATTGCTCACCGTGAGTTCCGCAATGAACGGTAATTCTCCTAGACCGATGACCGAGAGGGTGTCGAGCGCATTGATGGCTTCGCCGATTTGGTCGGTGACGTAGGCGCTCGCCACGGTATCTGTGTCCGACAATGCGATAAGATATCGACCGCCAAAATCCGGAGGGAGCATCGCCTGTGTCGGAGGAGCACTCTCATCCGAGCCCGAACAACCGAGGACCAAGGCCATGATCGTAGGCATCGCCACAGCCACGTAGGGTTTCATGCTGTCCTTCAACATAGCGCTAGTGGAAGCAGCTCCAGGGCAGTCGTGTCCATGACAGCTTCTAAGGCTGGATTGCCAAAATCAAAGGTTACGCGTGAACGGCAACCGCGATGCGCCTCTGCCTGATTACTCTCGGCTTCGAGGGGGAGGGAGCGTGACACAGGGGCTTCGCCGATACTGCGACGGGCTAAAGGCGGCGTGCTTTTTGAAGAATCGCGAAAAGTGCGCCGAATCCTGAAATCCGAGACGTGTCGCGATCTGTTGAACAGAATCGTCTGTACGAATGAGCTGCGCCTTCGCCTCGGCGAGGGTCTTCTCCGCAATCCACGCCGTCACGGTTTTACCGGTCTTTCGCCGAATGACGGTGCTGAAGTAGTTCGGGTGGAGGCACTGCATCGCCGCATAGTCTTGAACACGACGACGCTCCGACGCGGCACCCGAAATCAGCTGGCGATGATGTGATTCCAGGTCTTGTTTGAAGTCTCGAACGATTCGAGTGTCGCCGTCGGACTCCGTAGCGGGATCGTACTCGGACCAGAACCGCTCCCCAATCCTCATGAGAAGGACGAACAGGAGACTGCCGAGGATCCGTTGACGGTTGCTAGAGGTGCCTTGGAATTCGTCGTGCATCTGCGAAGCGATGACTCTCAGTGGCTCGAATGCGTCCGATTCGAGCTGACCAGGCGGCGTTTCCTCGGCGATTAGATACGGACACACGTCAAAAATGTTCTCGTGTACGTACTGCTTCAGAAAGGCTTCTGAGAACGCGATCATGATTCCGGCCACTACTTCGTGTGCGCCATACCCTTTGATGTGGCCCGGGTTCGTCATGAACACCGTCCCCGGCTGAATGAGGTGTCGGCGACCGTCGATCCGATAGAAACCTCTTCCACCGTGCACCAGTACGACGGAATAGTAGTTGACTCGAAACAGCGGCGACTCGAAGGGGACGTCGTTCCGCAGCAATTCGAGACGGTGGACAGCGCAGTCGGATTCAGGCCGCAAACGGACGCCCATCGCTGCATAGTGGGCAGCGATCGAATCATGGATGGCGAACGCCTGGTTGTCTTGGCTGGGACGGGCGAGCTCGGATGGTGTCAACATCCGCGGATCACTGCTCATGTTCACCATATCTCGCTAGAGGTCCGCGGAGACAAGATCCATCGCTCGGTGCGCGATGCTCGAGTCCAGATCCAAGATCGAACCGGGATAGGCCGAGGCGATCGGGGCAATCGTTACCAAGGACTTCGAGACCGTTCGACAAGGTCATGCCTGTCGCGCCCGTCATCCGCGCTCAGGGCCGAAACTGGCCATCGCTATCGCCTCGGGCCGGGCTATCGACAACTGCAAGGCAACGCCATGACGGGCGAAGTACTACGCTTCGGGCTGAGAGCATTCAACTGCCGCAAGGGGTTGTCGTGACAACCGGGGCCAAGCGCCCGCGTAGTTTCGACGACGCGATCCAGACGGACCGTTCTTATGGACCGGCAGTGGCGCCCTCGGGCGCGTACTTCTGAACTGCCGGCGACGCTGCCGCGCCGTTCTTCTCTGACCGCCAGCGACGCGTGGGGCCGCCCGCTAGTTGCGGCCGTATACTCGCCGTCGCCGAAACCGAAAGAACCCCGACGCCTCCTCGCGAGCGATCGTTTCGGCTTCGTGGTCGAAATAGCGTGCTCGAAGCGCCTCGAGCGCGGCGTCGCGAGGCGTGCCGGCTGGGGTGGCGGCGATCACCGCGGCGCGCTCCGTCATGTAGGCCAGACCGTTGTCCCACCGCGCGTCCTTGTGCCAGTCGGTGGACTCGAGGCGGGCGATGTCCTGCGGCGAGTAACCGAAGCGGGCACGAACGCGCGCCAGGGTCGTCCGACGTTCGTTCGTCGACATCGCCGCCAACCGAGCTTGCACAGACTCCAGGCGCAGGAAGACCTCCACCGCCCGCGCCCGGGACAGCCGCCCTTCGGCCCGCGTCGGATCGACCTTAGACATCTCGAGCAGCCGTTCGAGGAACGTCTCCAGTTGCGCCTCGATGGGCGCTTCCGGGTCCGTCGCTAACAAACGACGGCGCGCGGCGTCTTCGGCGCCTTCGAGCGCGACCGCTTGCCGCCACCGGCCAGCGGCGGTCTTCAGCGCCGCCCAAGGCCGCTGCGCTGACCCCACCGCCCCCGGTGGCTGCGCCATCGATGACGCCTCCGACCGAGGCGTGGCGTCGACGCGAGGGGCCGCCGTCGGAGTCGCGGGCGCGCGAGGCGCGCCCGGCGCTGGAACCCCGAACGCGCCCGCCAAGACGGCGGCGAGTAGACCAAGGCCGCTGGCCCAGACCGCCGCGCGTCGGATCAAAGCCGCGGCTCCAGCTCCGACCAGATCAGGTCGGCAAGCTTGTTCGACCCCGAGGTCGCGGGATGGACGCCGTCGATGATGATGTCGCTCTTCTTGATCGTCGAGCGAGGGTCGATGAAGACGCAGTCGACGGCGCTGAACGCGCACGCCTGGGCGAGCACGCCGTCACCGTAGTCGACAGCCTCGTCGAGGTCGTCGGCCCCGAGCAAGCCACCTTTCGGGTAGTAGTATCCGAGATAGATGACTTCGTTCACGCCAGAGACGGCCATGTCGTTGAGGAGGTCGACGGCGTCAACGTAGATGTCGTCGATGAAGTCTCGGCAGCGCCGGGACAACCGCCCAAACTCGTACCACTGCGTCTTGCAGTCGTAAGGGTCGAGCAGTGTGACGGCCGGGATGAGGATGTCGTTCCCGCCGCCATCCATGACGACGATGGGGCTAGTGGGGTCGTCCGACACCGAGCGATCGAACTGCTCCCGGACCGAAGGCGCAAGGCTGCCGCCCTCCAGCTCGGCGCCGGAGGTCGTGTAGTTGCGGAACGTCCCGCCGTTTCGCGCGTATAGGGACGCCTGAACCTCGCCCGAAAGCGCGAAGATCGAATCGCCGATAAACACCACGTCGTCGTTGTCCGCGTCCTTGATCCATGGTGCGCTGAACAGCACACCGAATCCGCACGAGGCCATCAGCCCTGTCGCGATGACGACGCCCATGCGCTGTCGGGCGCCTTTGCAGGTTGTGTGAATCATGATTCGGCTCCTCCCGTCGGGCGTAGCGCCCGACACCTGAGACAGCATCTTCGCCAAGCCGGGTACTACTCAAGGCGACGCGTAACCCAGTTCACCGTCTTTCAAGATCTCGTGATTTCTCGCGCCTTATCCCCGCTCCAAGGATCGTCTAAACGCACCAACGCCCGTCGACGCGGGTGGCAGGCTACATTGCGCCGCATCATTTGCGCGACGCACCGACGGGAAGATGGCACGGTCGGCCAACGGCTGACCAACACCCGCCGTCGTCCGCGGCGGCCCGTGATCCTCGACGCGGCCGACGCTACGGACGAGATCCGCGTCCTGCTCGGCAAGCTTATTGCCTCCGATACCGAGCTCACCGTCGACGCCGAGCGGAGCCCGAGTTCTCGTGGACTGCACGCAGTCCGAGCGAGTGTTGGTTCAACCGCCTCATCAACGCGCGATGCGCTGGGTTCGGATGGGATCGCGTGACGGTTCGCGTCATAGTATCGGCGCGCCGCGAGTGCCCCCGCGGCGCCTTCGTTCTCATACAGGTCACCGACGACGGGGCCGGCATGGACGCCGAGATGTGCGACCGGATCTTCGAGCCGTTCTTCACCACGCGGCTTGGCGCCGTGGGCACCAGGCTCGGCCGTCTCGCGAACTTGCTTCGGGGTGGTCCAGCCAATCCGCGGGAACCATCGACGGCGAGTCCGAAGAGGGCATGGGGACGAGGTTTCGGGTGTACCTGCCCGCGGACCGGCTTGTCGGTCCGCCTGCCGGACCGGTATCCTCTCCAGTCATGGTCATGCTGCGATGGACGGTCCTGATCTCGACGCTGCTGCTCGCGTTCGCCTGCAGCGACGACTCGAACGGAGGCAACAACAACAACACGAACAGCAACAACAATGGCGATGGCAACCCACCCGCGGCCCTGGTCGGCACGTGGGACTATCAGTCGGTGACCGTCGACGGCGTCGCCGCCGACGTCGGAACGGTGCTCGATTGGGTACCGGGGGCGGTCGCCGCCGACCTGACCGTTCAGGCCAACGGCGCGTATTCCTACCAAGAGGTCAACGCGACCGGTGGCCAGCTATGGTTCGAGATCGGATTCGTATTCATTGACGGAAATGAGGTCGATATCAATGTTCAGAGCGACAGCGACGGTCCCGTCAACGAGATGGTCGTCGCCACCTTCATGATCGACGGCGACACGCTCACTCTGACCGCCGTTGAAGACGGGGTGACCGTGGTCTTCACGCTCGTCCGTCGCACCTGACGGCCGGCCGCGGGGCTCAGTCCACGACGACGCTTAGGGCGGCCGACTGGCTTCGCCCACAGTCGCGTCCGTTGGGGACGAGTTGCCCGTCAGCCGTCGGCTCGTGCAGTCGGTGAAGGCTCGCCTCGAGGACCTCGCCGGGTCCAGCCGAGCTGAATCAGCAGCAGAAGAGCGCCGACCGCAAGCGCGACGCTCCCGATGATCAGCAGACGGCGATTGAGCCTTCTTCCGTCCCCTACGCTGCGAGGCCGCCATTCACCCTAGAGACCACAGGCGCTCCAAAGTAAGGAGGTTAGCAGGCGGCGAAGTTGCGCCCCAGATTCGCCGAGATGCGCTGACAGGGAGCACCGCGATGACCGCACGCTGGTTCACGGGAGCAGGAGCGCGTCTTCAAAGACCGCGCGCGCGAAGTCGACGAGAGCGCGGGTCGCGAATAGCCGCGCCTCCGCCTCCCCCACCTGACCCAACGTCACCGCGCCGGTCGCCTCGAAATCCCTGCCGACGGTCGGAAACAAGCGACCGTGGTCGCTGGCCATGTCCGGGACCTCCATCCATACCCGTGCGCCATCGACCATTGCCGGGAACCGGCTGGTGGTCGTCCGCCGCGCGGCGACCAGCGACTCGGCAAAGTGTAGCTGCGTGCAGCGGTCGAAGCCGACCCCGAGCAGCAAGGTTAGGCCGTCCAGCTCGTACAGCTTTTCGAATGGGGTGCCCCGGCCCTCGCCAAACGCCACGACGTGCTCGGCCACGACGCGTTCCGCTTGTCGCCCCCGCGCACACACGGAGACCAGGGGATGGTCGCTGCGCAGCGTACCGGGGAAGGTGCGAAACGCCTCCGGCACGGCGCCCATGGTCGTCGGCGTCGTCGCCGGATCAAAGACGGGCATGTGCTCACGGATCGTCTCGAACCAGCTCGGCTGGACCCGGTGGTCGTTCCACGTCGCGGGGTCCGCCATCATCGGAGACTCGGCGGGCATGACCAGCGTGCCCTCGGGGCCGACGGCGTCGACGAGCGCCCTGACGACGGTCACGGCGCCCCCGACGGTCCATCCGACCTGGCCCAAGGAAGAGTGCACCATCAGCACACGCCCCGAAAGCGGCCCCAGAGCGCGTAGATCGTCGATGAGAGACGCGAGGGTGTTCGGCACGGCCATGCCGCTCGATTATGGATCAGCCAGGCAAATCTGTCTGTCCCCATGGCTCACCGGCGTCGTCGCCCTGCTCGGTCTAGAGGAAGCGAGCGCCCCAACGCTCCGGCCCGTCCCACTCACCCATACCGTTGTCCTTCACTCGGATTAATGTCGAGAAACGGGACGCGTTCTATTAAGCGTACCTTCGTCGTGTCTAACTTCGAAGCGATCAGGACGCGGGAGCCACTTCGTGGGGATCGATGTCGACGGTTGGTTCCTATGGACGTCCGATGGCACGACTCTGTTGTCGTTAGGCTAAGAACGCGTTAAGGACGCTCGATGCGCCGACTCCGCTTGGAACTCTGTTGTCTTTCGATGTCCGTTGGATGCGCGGCCTTGACACCCCCGCCTCCCGCGCCGACCGCTGATACAACGCTGACCAAAGCGCTCAGCGTCGTGGTCTATGACATCGAAGACGCTGCAGATGTGCTCGACGCTCCTGAGCTCTCCCCACTGTCGCAACTGTTTCGAGCCCGGATCGGCGAGCAAGATCGCTTTATTGTAATTCCGAGCAAGAAGGTTCGGGGTGCGCTCCAGGGGGAAAAGCGTGAAGGCTATGCGGTCGATTACGACGAGGCGACGCAGATCGAAATCGGCAAGGCAGTTTCGGCTTCGTACATCATGCGCCCTCAACTCATCACGATCGGCACCCGGTGCACTGTGAGTGCGGTTCTCTACGACCTCAAGACGGAGTCCGAAGCCGAAAGCCGATCCATCGAAATCGGTTGCGGTCTGGATGCCCAGCAGACCGGATGGACACGACTTGCCATTGCCTACGGCCTCCCCGCGGGTACGGTCGACGCTGGCGGACAATGGGACGTCGTTTCAGAGACCATCACCGGCAGCAGCGGCTACAAGCTTACCATCACCCAGCGCGGCTCGACCTTGGCCGGCACCGGACGCGACGTTCGCTGGGAGGGTCAACTCACGGGCAAGGTCTTCAAGGGCAACTGGAAGGCCGGCATCTCCAGCGGACGACTGGAGGTCACGTTCTCGGGCAGCGGTACCTTCACGGGACGCTACGGCCTCGGCCAGGCTGAGATGAGCTACGGACTCAAAGGCACGCGGATCGCGATGTAGGCTGCAGCCAAGGCGCGATGACTACAAGAGGGTCGCTACTGTCTAGGCCGCAGCGCTGTTAGTAAGCCCTCTCGTTGGGCCATGAGGCCGAGTTCCGCCAACCTATCGCTCGAAGGAAACGTCCTGCTGGTCCCGTCTCTGGAGCCTGATAGGGCGAGGGGCGAATACTGCGAAAAACAACCCTTCCGTCATCGGAAGTTCGCATGACACCGCGCAGATTCTCCGGCGGCACCTCAGATGGCGCGTTGATACCGGAGTACGTGCCGTCCGCCGCAGATTGCCACACGTCGACGGTCGCACCGCCGATTGGCACTCCATCTAAGTCAACAACTCGACCGACGAAGATGACGGGCTCTCCGAGTTCGCCGGCCCGCATCGGCAATACGTAGGGTGTTTCGAGAACCGGAGCACTGTCGGTGTGTGCCGGTCCCCGAATCGCGCCCGCTGAGCCTGGAAGACCGTCGAAAGTCGCTCGTTCGACTGTTGCCTCGAAGAGGAAGTCCAAGAGCAAGGGCATCTCATGTGTCTTCGCCAAATCCTGCAACCAACGCGTAGCCTCCGCGTAGTTGCCCGACCGAAAAGCCTATAAAGTAGGTGGTCACAAGTTTCGCAACGGCGGTCGAGTCGGATGGTAGTCCTAGCGTAATCGGGAGTCCCCCCGGCTCTGCCGGGGAGGCACCCGAAGTTTGACAGATCCTGCCTTGGTCGAAGGACATCTCCCTCGTGAGCTCCCAAGGCGCCACGAGAGGGAGACGGTTGGACGTCTACAACAAGCTCAATCACACGAAGTGGGAGTGCAAGTACCACGTCGTGTTCA
>JANQQN010000566.1 GCA_028289325.1 Myxococcota bacterium
GCCCGAACGTCACCCCACCCCCGAGGCCGACGAGTCGGGGCGCGACCACGTCGTCGACGATGCCCCGCACGAACAGCGCCTCGGTCCGATAGGCCACGACCCCTGCCAACGGGGAACGATTGAGCGTAAGGCCCGCGATCCCCCGGACCGCGGTCGCCGGCGTCAGGTGATCCACGAGCGCCCCGGACCCGAGGGTGAGATCACCGAGCCGAGAAATCGCGAGCTCGAAGTCCGCGTCGGGAAGACCGACCCGAAACGTTCGAAAAATCCGAAGATAGTCGGACAATGATTCGAAGCGTCCGATTGTCGCCGGTCCATCTAATGGAACACGCACCGGCAGCGCCAGCGCCAGCTCCAACGCCCAGTCGGAGATGACCACCGTCAGCTCCGGAGCCAAGGTCAACCCTAACTCGCCGTCTTCGGTCACCAGCGCCGACCGAGCGCCCACCGACGAACGATCCGCGGTGGCCAGCTCCGGGCCATAGGTCGGGCGGGGCCGCCGCGCCGGGCGGCGGAGCATCGGCGGCAAAGCAAACTCGCCTGCATGCTCGTCCAACTCGACCGCTCGGCCGGCCACCGAGAGCTCCCGGCCCTCGCCGAGAATGCGCCGAGCGGAGACCAGGTGGGTCTGAAACCAAGGTTCGGCGAGGCGAGCGACCATCACTTGTCCGCGGCTGGCCGAGGCATGAATGATGTTGCCGTCGCCGAGGTACACCGCCACGTGGCGAACGGGCTGACCGGCGCCAGCGAAGAACAACAGGTCGCCGGGCGCGAGCGCGCCGAGATCCACGGGACGCCCGACCCGGGCTTGATCCCGGGACACGCGAGGGAGCGTGTACCCGACGTCCGCGTACACTCTCGCCACGAACCCTGAGCAGTCGAATGCCGGACGACCTTCCCCGCCCCGCGCGTACGGTCGACCGAGGTAACGAAAGGCCGCGTTGCGCAGCGCTCGATGGTCGTCGGCGTCCGGCCACGCGGTGGCCGTCAACGCCGACACTTCGCGTGGAACCTCTCGCGGTTCGGCCGGGCTGGATGCCCCGATGATCAGAATCAGCGCCACCGCGCTCGTGGTCATTCGTTCGCCCTCTCCTCCTCTATCGGCCTTCTTCCCGCGGATGGATCCAGATCTCGCCCGAACGAACCTCGACCCGATACGTGGGGACCGTCACCAGGGGACGGTCCCGTTGGGCTCCGGTCTTCAGGTCGAAGGCCCAGCCGTGTAGAGGGCAGAGCACGGCCCCGTCTTCGATATCTCCTTCGTCCAACCCGCCGCCGCGATGGGGACATATCGCCCCCACCGCGAACACCTCCTCACCGACTCGAAACACCGCCACCGGTCGGTCATCGACCATCACCCGACGACCGCAGCCGGGGGGCAGTTCGCTGGCGAGCCCCGCGTTGACGGGTCCGGCCCCGATCGATGGGGGCATGGTGATCAGCCACTCGCCCAGTCGAGATACACCGTAGCGCGTCTCGGCGACCTGGAAAGCGAGGTTGACGAGCTTTCCCCGCCCCACGGACCGGATCGGGCCCAACAGGCTCGCCGCATCGGGCAACGGATCTTGCGGTCGCGTGTCGTAGTACAGCGCCTCCGCGGTCGAAGGGGACCGGCCTTTGCCCGCTCGCCGCAGCGCCCTCAGCTCTCGCCCCAGCCACTGCCCTTCGGCCAGCGCCTGCATTCGTAGCCGATCGGGTCGGTCGACGGGGGCGGGCACCGGCGCCGCCGCCTTCAGGGCCCGCAGCTCGTCGTCGGCCATCTCTCGGCGCCGGGCGAGGACGTCGCGGGTCACCGCGTTCTTCTCGCGCAGGGCGGACGGATAACGAAAAAGGATGGGGACCGTGGCTTGGCTTCGGTCGAATGCACCGCCCTCGCGGGGGCGGTCATCCAGAAGCACGTCGTACCGCTCCACGAGCGCGCGAACCCGCCCCATGACCCGGCGGCGAACGAACGGAGCCCGTAGCACTGCGGCAAAATCTGCCGTCACCGGCGTATGGTAGCAGGTTGTACGGCTCGCGCGGCCGCGCTATTGCGCCGTGCTCGCCGCCTCGTTACACCGCAGGCGTGAGCTGGCTCGCGTGGGGCGCCATGATCCTCTTCGCAGTGAGGATCGCGCGGGCGGCCGGTGTCCGGAGCCCGGCGCTGGTGGCGGTGATCGTCGTCTCGGTGGCGATCGCGGGTCCGACTTGGCTCGGCCGACTGACGACCTGGTTTTGGCAAGCCGTCCTGCTCACGGGGCTCGCCTGCCTGGCCGGCACCGCCCTGTTGGCGCGCTTCGGACCCCCCGAACCCCCTGAAACGATCGAGAGACCGACGACGGCGAGCGGCCCGACGCCGTGGGGATTTCGGATCCCCATCGCGGTCATGACGATGGGCGTCATCTGGGCCGCGGTCGGCGGGTACTTCTGGGACGAGTACAGCTCGCATTACGCTTTTACCGCGGTCACCGCGCGCGGGGTGTTTCCGCCCCAGCACCCCCTCTTTCCCGGTGAGCCGCTTCGTTACCACTTCGGGTTCGACGTCCTCGCCGCCCACGTCCGGTCGATGACCTCGGTTCCGGTCGACATCGCGATCGACGTGGCCACCGTGGCCGCGTTCCTGTTGCTCCTCGCCACCGCTCGTCACATCGGACGCCGTCTCGGGGGCCCCTGGGGCGGGGGACTGACCATGCTCCTCGCGCCGTTGGGGGGCGGGACCCTCGCTTTTCTGTTGTTCAACGACATGGGTCCGCTCGAGCTGCACTGGAGCGCGCTCCCCGTGGCCTGGCGCAGCTCGACGCCGCCGCCGGTGATCTCCAACTTCTTTCAGCACCCGCAGGGCCTCGGCATGAGCTTCGCGCTGGCGACGATCGCCATCTGGACCGCGGCGATGGAGGACCATCCGACACGCCGGGCGCGACTGGCCCTCGGGGCCTTCGTGCTCGGGGTCCTGGCCGTGGTC
>JANQQN010000576.1 GCA_028289325.1 Myxococcota bacterium
GCGATGGGATCGCCGATCTCATGCGCGGGTCGAAACTCGATCTTGGACAACGGCGCTACTCGAGGATCGAGCGACACGGTGGTTTCCGGGCTGTCGGAGACCGACAACCGCACGCTGCCCATTCTGACGATGCATCCCGGCGTCAGCGGTTCTTTGGTGATGCGCCGCTCGTCGACGAAGGTACCGGCGCGGCTGCCGAGGTCTTTGAGAATGAAGCCCACCGCGTCTGCTTCGATGAGCGCGTGCTGGCGGGAAACCGTTCTGTCGCGAAGGACGATGGATGCCGAATCGTCGCGGCCGATCGTCGCCCCAACCGTGAGCTCGTATGCCTCGTGCGTCTGCGTATCGATCAGGAACACTTAGCCCCCTACTACGGCGTCGCGCAGATTCGGATCCCGCTCGAAGCGAGACGGACCGTGGGCGCGGCGACCTGTCGGTTACAGATTCGGTTCGTCTTGCGGTCGTAGAAGTAGCTTCCTCCCCGGAGGACGAACTGTCCTTCGTCGAGTGACGATATTGTCCACTCGAAAGCGTTGCCGGTCAGGTCGTCGACGCCGAAAGGGCTGCTCGACGCCGGATGGGAGCCCACTTCGTCGGGACCCATACCCCCCGGAGCGCGGCGATAGGTGGCGTCGAAGTTTGCGTCATCGCGGTCCAGCCGATCGCCATGAGGAAACAGGCGGGGATCCGCACCTCGTCCCGCGCGAACCCACTCGTGCTCGGTGCACAGCCGAGCCCCACGAACCCGCCCCGTCTCGGCTAGCCAGCCGGCGAACGCCACCGCCTGCTGGGCGGAGATACCGAGGACCGGCCACTTCCGCCAGTCTTGTTGACGGCGGTGGTCGCGCTCGAGCAACGCGACGGGTTCGCCGTACCGGACCACGTATTCGACGGACAGCGGCGTAAAGCGGAGGACCCACTGGTCGCCAACCTTGGTGAGGACCATCGTCCCCGTCCCCGTCCCTTTCGTTCCCGGCTCGTAGGCGGCGCGTTCGGCCGGGGGCACGCTGTCCAAAAACTCGATGTACTGCCGGAAGGTGACCTCGTGGCGAGCGATGAAGAAGCCTCCTATGTCGACGGTGTGCAGCGGCGGCGCATCGAAGAAGCCGACTCGCCCGCTGTCTTCGTCTCGGCTTCCGATCGGCGTTCGGCCGGCAGGGATGTATACGAATCCATCGGGGACGGGCCGCGGTGGCCACAGCGCGCCGAGGTCTCGCACGAATCGGGCGCCGGCCTGAAGATGCACCGGCAGTCGGATCGGCGGTCGGCCGTCGGCAGAGAGGTGCAGCAGGTAGTCGCCGGGCGCGAGCTCCAGGCGGCCTCCAAAGCGCCCCACGGTTCTCGGCTGTCGTTTGCCGTCGACCACCTCGAAGCGAAAGGCTTCCACCGCCAAAGAATCCTCTCCGACGAATCGTATCGATGCGGGCGCCGTGAGTCGGGCCCACCGCCGGCCGTCGGCGTCGTACAGTCGCAGACGGTCTTGCAGCTCGTCGGCTTGATCCATGCGGCGGCGGCGCTGGGCGAGCGTCACTCGCATCATCAGTCCATCGGCGAGACGCGACCGCAATCCGAGGTCCCTCGGCCGAAGCGCCACTGCCGCCTCGACCGCGGCCAGCTGTCGGCGCAGGTGTTCGTCGGCCGACGATTCCCACGCCAGGACCTGCTGCCATCCTCGTTCGGCGCGCGAGCGGTCGCGGTCGACGAGCTGTTGGGTGACCCTTGCTCGTAAGGCCTGAGCGCGCTGGTCGTCCGCGGTCGCCGCCTCGGCCGCTGACTCCGCAGTTGCCAACAGCGCCGCTACGCGGCGTCGAATGGCCGAACGGCTTTGCATCTGCGCGAACCCGTACGCCGCAACGGCGATGACCGGCACGCCGAGCGTGAGCCCGATCTTGAGCATCGACAGCCGGCGGACCCGCTCGCGACTCAGCCGAACGAACGTCGCTTCGTCACGACTGAGGTCGTCGGGGGTGCTGGCTAGATGCGCCTTCAGCTGACGCCGAGACCAAAGCGCGTCTGGCGATCGCCCCTGGGAGAGCCACTCGTTCGTGGCTCGAGCCAGGCGTTCGCGCTGTCGTCGCTCACTCATCGTGGCCGCCAACCAGTCCTGCAAAGTGGTCCAGGAACGAATCAAGACCTCGTGGGCGAGCTGGAACGCGCGGTCACGGTCTCGCTCCCGCGCGATGAGAATCCTCCCCTTGACGAGAGCCTCCAGCACCCGGCCCCGTTCGGGACGCGACGCTTCGAGCTCCGCCGCGGACTTGATGGATCGCGTGCCGTCGGTGGTGACGAGGTCGACGAGCAGGGTTCGGGCCACCCGTCGTTCGGCGGGCCGCAGGGCGCCGAGCACATCGTCGGCGTGTTGGCTGAGGGCGCCATTCAGGCCGCCGAGCCGGGTTAGCGACTCGCGGCCGATGACCCCGGTAGCCGGGTCTCGCGCCTGCCACAGCTTGGCGAGGGTGAACTGCAGCAACGGCAGCGCACCGAAGTCATCGCTGACCGACTGCACGAGATGGTCGACGAAATCTTCGCTCTCGAATGACGCGCCGCTGGTCTCGGCGGGGCCGACGACGACCGCTCGTAGCTGATCGCCGATAAGAGGCCGCAGTAGGTACAGCCCGTGGGCCAGGCTGGAGCCGAGCTGGGGAAGGCTCGCGAGGCCGGTCAGAAAATCCGAGCGCGCGGTCGCCAGGACTCGAAGGCCCGCGTAGCCGCTGGCCGCGCAGGCCAGCCAGTCTTCGAACACCGTCGCCTGCTGAGGTTCGCTCACGCTGAGGAGCTCCTCCAGCTGATCGACGAGGATGACCAACCCTCGGTCGGCGTTGCGGCGTCGGATCGCGGCCACGGTGGCGATGGGGTCCTCGAAGATCTGGTGCTCGACCTGGTCCGCTTCGAGTCCGACCAAGCCGGCGATCGCGGCGGCGAGGTGGCGAACGGGGTGGCGTCCCGGTGTAACCGACACTTGGGACCACAGCGCGCGCTCGTCGAGCCGGGCGTCCTCGAGCGCGGGAAGGACGCCGGCCCGGCAGACGGATGACTTGCCGATGCCCGAGTCCCCGGCCACGAGCACCAGATGGTCGCAACGAAGTCGCTCCACGATGGACTCGATATCGCTCGAACGTCCAAAGAACACGTCGCGATGGCGCTCGTCGAAGGCGTACAGGCCTCGATAGGGATTCTCGTCGGATGGGGTGGACGGCAGGACGCGTTGACGCTTGAGCCGGCCGAGGGCCTCCAGCAGCTCGTCGGCCGACCCCCAACGCTCGTGAGGCCCGCGTTTGAGGCATCGCGCGACGATCTGGGCGACGGCCGTGGGAACGCCGGTCAGGTCCGGCGGCTCGGTCGTCTGGACGACCTCGGCCAACTCTTGGACCGGAACGTGAGCGAAGGGCGTCCGGCCGGTGATGAGCTCGTGGAGGATGGCGCCCACCGCATAGACGTCGCTTCGCCGGGTGGCCGGTTTCGCCACCCACAGCTCGGGGGCCATGTAGTCGGGCGTTCCGACGAGGGCCCCTTCGCTGGTTTGATGCCGAGCGTCCGAGGCCGGCGACGAGCCGGCGCGAGAAGGCGGCTCTGATTCGTCGACATCGGCGGTCTCGTCGACATCGGCGGTGGCGTCAACGTCCAGCGTTTCGCTGGCGGCGGGGACCGCTTCGACGTCCAGGGTGACGCTGGCGTTCGTCGGCGCCGACGGAGGATCGGATGCGGCGCCGGTTCGATCGGACGCCGACTCGAGGAGCTTGGCCAAGCCAAAATCCACGAGCTTGGGTACGCCATCGGTCGTGCAGATGATGTTGGCGGGCTTGAGATCGCGGTGGAGGACGCCGCGGCGATGAGCGGCAGACAGGCCGCTACAGATGCCGACGGCCAGCTCCAGGGCGCGTTCGACGGATACCGGGCGCTCCGTGTGATCCAATGGCTTCCCTGCGACGTACTCCGTGACGAGGTAAGGACGGCCGTGCAGCTGACCGACCCGGAAGATGCTGGCCACGTGAGGGTGCTGCAGGCGGGCCGAAGCCCGGGCTTCCACCATGAATCGCGCGCGGGCCAGCGCCGACAGTCGCTCGGCGGCCACGAACTTGATCGCGACTTCGCGGTCGAGCAGCTCGTCGTGCGCCAGGTACACGTGGCCCATCTGCCCCGACCCGAGCTTGCGTCGAACCTGATACTCCTCAAATGCACTGGGAGGGGTCCACCCGGCCGTCATCGTCTTCACTGGTCAATCGGATGGGCATGCCAACTCATGCGGGCGTCGCCCGCAGAATTCTCATTCGAGCATCAGTGGGGAGGCATCCGGGGGCTCGGGCCGAGACTGCTCTAGGGTCTACCCGAGCATGATCGAGGGGGACGGGTCTCGAACTGAACGGACTCAGACTCGACGTTTGATGCCCCACCGACAACGATAGGCCCGTGGAACCCGGGACCAGCCAGGCGCCGGTCGACGTATCGAAGGCCCCGCCGGAGGCCCAGCTGCTGCGCGAGCTGGAAGACGCCTTCGCGCTGCGCTTCGACGAGCCGGAAGTCGGGGAAGGGATCGCTCGACGGGTGATGGACGTCGCGGAAGCGGCCGGTTTTGACCACGCCTTGGCCGCCGCGGTGACGGTCTTCGCCTACACCAGTGACATCGGTGATGCGCCGCCGGATGCGCTCGAGCAGCTCCAGCACGCTTACCGGACCCTCGATGCGGTGGGTGACGAGCTGTTCGCCATGCGATGCGCCGACATGCTCTGCACCATCTTCGAGGGGATGGGAGATCTCGCGACATCCCTCGGTTACGCCGAAGTCGTTCTTGACCGCGCGCGTGCGACCGGGAACCTCCGGATGGAGATTTGCGCGCTGAGTAGTCTGGGCGGCATCTTTACCGCGACCGGAGAGCTCGATAGTGCGAGGGCGAAGGTGGAGCGTGGACTCGAGCTCGCTCGTCAGATCGGTGACAAGCGGCTGGAGAGCCGGCTCGAGCTCCGTCGATCGAATACGAGTCTACGCGGCGGCGACCTGGAGGGCGCGAGGGCCCAACTGGCGCGGGTGATCGATCTGGCGCTCGAAGCGGGGGCTCTGTTCACGAAGTACAACGCGCTGTCCGAACTGGGTCGGGTTCACGAGGCGAGCGGCGACTTCGCGTTAGCAGAGCGGGTGCTCGAAGAAGTATTAGCCTGTGAAGACAACGACATCCAGGAGGTCATTGTCCCCAAGGCTCGGGTCATTCTCGGGCGGGTGTATCTGGCCACCGACCGACCCGAGCTCGCGCGCGCATGTCTCGCCGCCGCGGAGTCGGCGACCTTCTTTCGAATGTGGCCCACCCTGGCCGAGGCGGCCCGACTGCTCGCGGAGACCCACCAGCGGCTGGGCGAGGCGGATCTCGCGCTCGCCCAGTATCGGCGGCACATTCAGCTGCGCGACGAAATCCGCGATGTCGAGTCGCTCCAAGCGGTGCAGCGCTTTCAGGTGCGGGCGGCCCAGCGAGAGGCCGAGCAAGAACGCTTGCGCTACGCCAAGCTGGAGGCCATGCAGACCCAGCTCGTCGAAGCCGAGCGAATGGCGGCGGTAGGTAGCCTCGCGGCGGGTATCGCCCATGAGATGAACTCCCCGTTGGGGGTCATTCAGACCGGGCTCGATACGGTCGAGCGGGCGAAAGCACGCATTCAGGACGCGTTGACCGATATCGCGGCGCCGCGAGCCGAGGCTGCCTTGAGCGCTCTGTCAGCGGCCCGCGCCACGTCCATCTCCGCGCTCGAACGACTCGACGGGCTGGTATCCAGTCTCCGCCGTTTCACTCGGCTGGACGAGGCCGAGGTTCAGGCCGTCGATCTCACCGAAGGGTTGCGGGAGGCCATCGTCTTGCTTCGGCCGACGCTTCCCCCCGGACTGCGGGTCGAACAGGCGCTGGATCCCGTGCCGCGGATCGTGGGTTGGCCCGCTCGCATCAACCAGGCCTTCGTTTGCCTGTTGATGAACGCCGTCGAGGCGCAGCCACAAGGCGGTCTCATCCGGGTCGAGTCCCGGGGCGACGGAGATCTGGCGATCGTTCGGATTCGCGACCATGGGCCGGGGATCCCGCCCGAGATCCAGCCTCAGCTCTTCGAGATCGCGTTCGACGGCAGTGGCGCTCGGACTCGGTTCAGGGTCGGTCTGGCCACCGTCCGCGAAGTCGTCCGCCGCCACGGAGGCGAGATCGACTTCGAGACCAGCGAGCGGGGCACGACGTTTGAGCTTCGATTTCCCATCGATAGGCGTCTTCGACGCTGACCCTCTCGGGGTTCCCTACCCGCAGACTGAACGGCGCGTAAGCCGCGGGGATTGGTGAGCGATGTCGTCACCGAGCCGCCCACCTCATCCGACGCGGTGCGCGTCGTTGAGGCCAGGGCGCGGGCGGCAAGATCGGTGGCCGCCATATCCGGTGTTGTTCAGCCGGTGTCGCGCTTTGCCCTTCACCCGGGTATGTAGACGAGAGCTCGGGTGTAACCTTCGGCTCAATACGCCCATCAGGAGGTCAAGTTGACAGACGTTGCGCACTTTCCCACCGAGTATGGCCAAGGGCAGCTGATCAAGACGACCACCAGCCTCTGTCCGCAGTGCCTGGCCCGCATCGACGCCCGGGTGCTCGAGCGCAGCGGTCAGGTGTGGATGGACAAGTCGTGTGAAGAACACGGCCCGTTCACCGCCCAGCTCGCGTCGGATGTCGGGCACTACTACCAGCACGACCCGGCCCTGGACACCGTCGGTGGCTGCTGTTCTCCCGGGCAGCACTGCGGCGACCAGCTGGCCAACCACAGCTGCAACATGCTGATCGAGATCACGCAGCGCTGCAATCTGACCTGTCCGACGTGTTACGCCGATTCCAGTCCAGAGCGGACGGAGACGATGTCCGGGGCCAGGTTCCAGGCGCTGGTCGACGAGCTCCTGGAACGGGGTAAAGGCGACGCAGACCTGATTCAGCTCTCGGGCGGAGAGCCGACGATCCATCCGGACTTGCTCGACATGATTCGTTACGCGCTCGATCGCGGGGTCAAGCAAATCTACATCAACACGAATGGTATCAAGCTCGCCCAGCGATCGTTCGCGGAGGCGTTGGCCAAGTTCGGGCCTCGCGTGTCGATCTATCTTCAGTTCGACGGCCTTGGGGCATCGACGCTGCGGCAGCTGCGAGGGCGCGACGATCTGGCCCGGACGAAGCTGACCGCCCTCGGTCACTGTGAAGCGCTCGGGCTGCGGGCGGTTCCGGTGATGACCTTGACGTCAGGGATCAATGACCATGAGTTAGGACCGTTCCTCGATACCGCGCTCGCTCACCCTCGCGCGGTGCAGAAGGTGATGATCCAACCCGCGATGTACTCGGGGCGCTACCAGAATCCTCGCCGGGTGGAGCGGATCACGGTCGCCGACGTCGCGAAGCTCTTTCACCGGCATTCGAATGGTCTGTGGATCGAGGAGGACTTCGGTCCTATTCCCTGCTCGGATCCGAATTGCTTCTCGATGGCCGTGGCGCTTCGGACGCCAACGGGGTTGCTGCCCGTGTCTCGCTACTTCCCTCGCTACTCGAGCTGGTCGTCGGCCCAGAACACCGAGTTGATTCGAGGGGTCTTTGACACCTTCGATGATCCTGACGGATTGGAGTCCGCGATCCACTGGACTCTGTCGAACGGGGGCATCGACGCCCTCGATGAAACGACGGTCGACGAGCTTCTCGATCGGGTCGTAGCGTGGCAGGCGTCGCGGGGACGATCCGACCATGAGCCTTACACCGGCCTGTTCGTGGTGGGGGTCAAGCCCTTCATGGATGCTTATACCTACGACCAGGAGCGCGTCGATAAGTGCTGTGTTCACATCATCTCCCAGGAGGGCTCGCCGGTGAGTTTCTGCGAGTACAACGCGGTCAACCGACCAACGGGGCGGCGCTAGATGGCCACTCGTTCGATCTCGGGTCCCGAGTCCGCGGATCTCGCCGTTTGCTGCGCTGAATTCTACGAGCAGGACTGGGTGCGGACTCTCCTCGGTGATCACTTTCATCCCGGGGGCGTCGCGTCTTCGACCCGACTGATCGAGGATCTGGAGCTGGCCCCTGGTGACCGGATTCTCGATGTCGCGTGTGGCGTGGGCACGACGGCGTTGTTGATGGTCGACGGCTTCGACGTCACGGTGACCGGGATCGATGTCTCTCATAAGAACTTATCCCGAGCGCGAGCCGGGGTCGGTCATCGGCATGGTCTCCGCTTCGTCGATGGTCGTGCCGATGCGCTACCGTTTGCAGACGAGAGCTTCGACGCGGTGATCTGCGAGTGCGCGGTGAGCACTTTCGCCGATAAACCTCGCGTGGCGGCGGAGATGGTGCGGGTCCTGAGCCCTCACGGCCGAGTGGCGATCAGCGATATGGCGGTCTACGGGACTGTGCCCCCCGACTTGGCGGCGTTCGGTCGAGGGTGGTCGTGCGTAGACGATGCCCTGACGCTGGAGGGGTACCGAGATCTGTTCGTAGGGGCTGGACTTCGAGCGCTCAAGATCTGCGACGATAGCGATGCGCTGCGGGAGCTCGCGGTCGATCTGAAAAGAAAGCTGCTCGTCGGCGCGCTGGGCGGACTGTCGGGCGCGTTACCGGACATGGGCCTAGACGTGGCCGAGCTTCGTACGCTGATCGAAAAGGCCGCGGCGCTGGTCGATGACCGCACGATTCGATACGGGCGGCTGAGCTTCGCCCGGTCACCGGCTTGAGCCGGAGGCGTGACGTTCATGCTTACGTCGAAGCATCCAGCAAGGAGCTGTCGAACCAGATTACCGCGGCGTCGAGACTGTTCGCCGCGGCGCTATCCGCCGGCAAGGAAGGGAGCTCGGCCTAGCTCGATTCGGGCCGGCTCGACGGTCACCCATACCCTGGCCATTGTCGCCCGGCGAGCTCGGCTAGAACGTCAGGTCATCGGTGATCGTGGGCGCGGTGGCGGATTCGATCGCCGCCGGTTCGGGCGCGCGAGCGACGGGGCGTGCTTTCGAAGCGAGAGGCGCTCCGACGTGTGACGTCGACGGCGCGGTCCGGTCGCTTTGATGACGGTGGCGGTCGCGATCGCCGTCGACGCGGAAGAACTGCATCGAAACGCGAAGTTGATCCGCCTGTTCGGCGAGGGAAGTGGAGGTGGCGGCCATCTGCTCGGCCGACGACGCGTTGCTTTGAATCACGCCATCCAGCTGCTGGATAGCGGAGCGCACCTGCTCGGCCCCGACATGTTGCTCGCGACTCGCGGTCGTGATCGCCTCGACCAGACTCGCGGTCTTCTGAATGTTGGGGACCAGCTTATTCAGCCGAGCCCCGGCTTCGTCCGCCACGTCGACGCTGGACCTCGACAGGTCTCCGATCTCCGAAGCGGCCTGCTGAGCGCGTTCCGCGAGCCGTCGAACCTCGGCCGCAACCACCGCAAAGCCTTTGCCATACTCACCCGCGCGGGCCGCTTCGATCGCCGCATTGAGGGCGAGCAGGTTAGTTTGTCGCGCGATCTCTTCGATGATGGAGATCTTGTCGGCGATGTCTTTCATCGCGCCCACCGCGCGATCGACCGCTCGTCCGCCATCGGCTGCGTCATCCGCCGACTGCTCCGCAATCTCTCGCGTTTGTTCCGCGTTTTCGGCGTTGGCTTTGATGCTGGCGGTCATTTCCTCGACGCTGGCTGACACCTCTTCGATCGCGGCCGCTTGTTCGGTCGCACCGCGCGACAGCGAATCGGCGGATCCGGCCAACTCCTGGCTGCCGCCGGACACGGTGTCCGAGATCTCGCGCACGACGCCGACGACGTCCGTCAGGCGTTCGGTCATCTCCTTCATGTCCGCGTAGACGCCTTCGCGGGCGTCGTCCACGGTCACCCGAAGGTCGCCGGCGGCGATGGACTGCGCGACGTCGGCGATCGTGCGGGGCGCGGCGCCGAGCTGGCCCGTTATTCGGAACACCGATACGAGGGCGATGATACCTCCGGCGAGGGTCGCGAAGATCGCGATGATCACGATGGTTCGCACCGCTGCCGAGTTGGACGCCTGCAGCGCGGGACCGAGGGTGTCTTGCTGCTTGATGATCGACAGCTTGACCTGCTCGAGGTTGTCAGCGATCTCGGGGCCCAACCGGTCGAGTTGCTCGGCGATCACCCGGTTGCGAGCGAAGATGGTCTTGGTGACCGAATCGAAGTTGTTTCGATAGGTTCGAAGATGGCCGCGAACTTCCTCTAGCCATCGACGGCGTTCGGGGTTCTGTAGATTGGTATCCAGAACGGCCAGCGCCTCGGTGAGGTCGGACGTCTCCTGCCCGACCCGTTCCACGTGCGCACGCGCGTTATCGACGAGAAACTTGATGACGTACAACCGCGCCAACAACAGGCTGCGCAAGGAAAGCCCCGCCTGAAATGCCGCGCTCATATCTTTATCGCGGTTGGCCGTCGTCAGGATGTCGGTCAGCCGTTGCTCCATGAGCTTGCCTGTCCGGTTCATCGTTTCAACTGCGCTGTCCCGCTCTTTCTTGAACGCCTCCAGGCGCCGGAACGCCTCGTCGTACTTGGCTTTGTTAGCGTCGGCGGCCTGCACTTTGGATGCGCGGTCTGGCGCGTTGATGCCGGCGTGGGCGCGCCGCATTTGCTCCGCAAACGTCTCGCTCTCCTTGTGAAAGGCCTGTCGCGCCTGTTCGTTGCCGCTGATGACGAAGTTCTTCACGTTCATCCGCGCCGTCAGCATGGTGGCTTGGGCCTCTCCCATCAGATTGGCGTCGCGGGCGATGGCCCGATACTCCGCAAAGCCGTCGCTGGCCGAATCGAGCGCGTAGTAGGCCACCGCGCTGATCACCACCAGCAGCGCCACGATCGTACCGGGGCCAATGAGGAGCTGATTTCGAGGCGACATCGACGTATTCATCTTCTGTCCTTCCCCCACCGCGGGCGGCCGGCAGTTCTCCGGAGCGAAGATCTCGGTAGCGGGGTGCGAAATCGCTGTTGTCCCTCGATTGGGGTAATACCCTCAGCTAGAGCGTGGTCAGTCACGCCCAGTTCAGTTCGACGCCATTTCGACGGGTTGAGGCACGAGGGTCCCGTTAACGTGGTGAATGAATCATGCTGACCAAAGGTCTTGGTCGACGGTGCGGCGATATCCGCAACACACGCATCTTGAATACGTGGATCAGTTAGGGACTAACCTGTCGACAGCGCCTCGCGTGGGCGAACCCGGAGCGGGTGAAATCGCCGTGGTTCTCGTCGCCGGAGTTCAATCGGTCGGGGCTCATCGGACGTCAAACGACAGCGTGGGCAAGCCCGACATTCGTATCGCCGACCAACCGGGTCGGAGGGTCGGCGTCGTGACCATGTAATTGATGCCTTCTCCGTCGGCCAGTTCCTCACGGTACACGACGGCCGTCGTGATCAGCGTCCCGCGTTCATCGAGAATCTCAGCGGTCAGCGGTTGGCCCGACGGTGTGCCTCGGATGAGGATCGGGTTGTCATACCAGCGGGGCGTGCCGTTGATGACCATCAAAAGCCGCCATGGGGCTTGCGCCGGCTGCGCCAGCTCGGCCAACTGGTTTACGGCGGCCACGCGATCCACAAGCGCTTCGTAGGTGTACTCGCCCACCCAAGCTTGGGTTCGGTCCGGATTCGGACAGTACGACATCATGTCTTTTCGGTTGGGGGGTTTGAAACTTCCGTTGCGGAAGTCGTAGCCCCACTCGACGATGTCTGCATCGGGATCCGGGTAGTTGGGGTCAGGGCCTGCTGGACCGCCACACGGGGTGTGGCGGCGGCCGTGGGCGTGCCCGAGCTCATGGGCCATGGTGGCCGCGCCGCGTTCGTAGCCCTGACCATTATTTCTATCCCAACCGGCGGAGACCCGCGCGTTCGCGTTCGCTGGGTTGCTGGAAAGACTCGAACACCCGGTCGTGTTGCCCGTTGGTCCGGGCGCCACGCCGTAGTAGTAGACGTCGCTCGGCGCATCCTCGATCCCCCGCAGCTCGCGCAGCACGGCGAGGTGGTCACACATGCTGCCGGCACCATTGATCTCGGGGCCGGTGGTGACCACCACGTCGGTCACCGGAAAGATGGCCATAAGGCGGTTGCGATAGATGTCGACGATGTCGGGGTCCAAGCTCGGCACTTCGCCGCCGACCCGCAGGGGGATGAGATGTAGTTTCATCGGTCCGGTCACCGCGGCGTTGAGATCGGCAAAGCCGGTCTCCGGGAAGCGGGTCAGGGCGGTGGGGGTCGTAGTGGAAGTGGGCGTACATTCGACCAGGGAGACCTGGAACCGGGCCCCGTCGACCATCGTTTCGGGCGGGACGTCGATGAGAAATGTGCTGTCGGGGTCCGCGTCGGTCGAGGCTTCGGTGACGGTCTTCTTGGCGTACAAGAGGGTCGGCTCCGCCAACGGGTCCGGCCCGGTGATGGCGAGTCGCGCGGAAATCTCTCTTGCCTGCCAGTCGGGACCGGGCTCGACGAACACCCGGAACAGCCCGTAGCGTCCCACGACCGGTCGGGGCTTGGAGGCAGGTATGGTGACCGCAGACAGGCGATCTTCGGTGCGCTCGACGAGCGCGATCTTGACCGCCTGGTAGACGGCGACCTCTTCGATGGCGATATCCGCAACCGCGACGTCGTAACACGCGTCGGCCCCGAGACACAGGCCCATGGAACACGACTCGCCGATGGCGCAGGTGACGTTGCACGCGCCGCAGTTCTGAGGGTCGTTCAAGACGTCGATGCACAGCTGCCCGCATTGGGCGGAGGGCGCTTCACAGCTACACACGCTGGCTTCGCATGTGCCTCCGCTTCCACACGCATAGTTGCACTGACCACAGTTGAGGGCGTCGGATGACACGTCGGTGCAGACACCGCCGCAGTCTACGGTTCCCTCGGGGCAGCTGCAGATGCCGTCGATGCACGCCCCGCCCTGAGGACAAGTGATGCCGCACGCGCCGCAGTTGACGACGTCGGTCTGCAGATCGACGCACGTTCCTTCGCACAACAGAGTATCTCCGGCACAGCTGCAAGCGCCGTTGACGCAAAGCGCCCCTACGCCGCACGGCTGATCGCATGCGCCGCAGTGGTTCGAGTCTCGCTGGAGATCGCGGCATCGCTGTCCGCAGACCGTCTCATTCGGAGCGCAGCTCAGGGTGCACACGCCGTCGATGCACGCTTCGTCGACGCCGCAGGCCACGCCGCACGCGGCGCAGTGGCTCGCGCTGGCGTTGAGGTCGACGACGCACTCCTCCCCGTTCTGTCCTTGGCACAGCGTGCCGCGAAGGCAAACGCCGCATTGCCCGTCGACGCATTCCTGCCCCGGCTCACAGACCGCACCACAGGCGCCGCAGTTCTGCGGGTCGCCATCCACGTTGACACAGGTGCCTTGGCAACTCTCGCGGCCGAGCCCACAGTCGCGCTCGACGCAGCTGCCCTCGCGGCAGACTTCGTCGATCGAGCAAATGACCCCACACTCGCCGCAGTTCGTCTCGTCGGTGGTGAGGTCGTGACAGGTCGCACCGCACCTGTTCTCACCAGCAAGACACGCCACCAGTTCCTGGGCATCGCCCACGAGCCCCGAACACCCCGATGTCCAGGCAAGCCCTAGCCCCACGAATATGAGGCCGATGAGCGGGCTGAGAGGCCTTTTGGGCTTCGGGGCGCGGGCCGTCATCCGCGCCCAGTGAGCCATGGGTTGCCTGGCGGTGCCTACCATCATGGACGCTCCTAAGCGTAGGCAACATGCGTACCAGGTTGGATTGCCTGTTCGGATGGCTTGGCTGAGGTTGAGGGCGGTGTCGTGATTTCGTCTCGTTGCGTTGTCTTCATCGCGAGAGCTGATCCGCAAGGGGTGTTGGCGATCGGCGGGGATGCAGCATTTTTTGTGCTTCATCGAGCAATTCGATCGCTCTTGTGTTTGACGGTTCTCTTTTGCCCACGTGCGCGTGCACCTGCAAACCGTTATCGACATGGTCGTCTCGCCCCGCCCGAACGACCGCGGGATGTGCCCCGGGCGGTCGAAGCGCTCCTTCGTCGCGGGTTGTCGGTGGAGCCCCACCGCAGATTCGCGTCGATGCGGGATCTGATGGTGGCGCTCGAAGATGCATCCGAGATTCCAGCGAGGGCCCGTAAGTGGGCGTGGGTGGCCGCCGCGGTCGGGATCCTCGTCGGTGCGCTATGGTTGATCAGCAGGACGCCTTGCCCGGAGCCGAGGAGGGCGTTCGCTGACGTTTGGTCACCGTCGTCGAAGCGCGCAATCGGAGAGGCTTTTCGGTCGACCAACCTCAGCTACGCCAAGGACGCATGGGATCGAGTGATGCCCAGGTTGGAATTGTTCGTATCGTCGTGGCGGCGCACGCATGTGGAGTTGTGCCGAGCGACTCGCGTCCGTGGAGAGCAGAACGAACATCTGTATTCGCTCCAGCAGATCTGCCTTCAACGGAAGAAAGATAGGTTTTACTCGGTCATCCGGCAGCTCCGGGCGACCACGCCCAACGTCGTCGACCGGACCGCGGAGCTGGTGACCGGGCTCTCGGTCGCAGGATGCCGCGACCCGGCGGCGCTTCTCGCCGCGCCACCGCCGGCAACGTCCACCAGCGCCGCGTCCGTAGCCAGGATTCGAGAGGCATTGCTTCATCTCGACGTTCAGTACGGCGCCGGCGCTTATGGCTACGAGGTTGGGCCCTAGCGCGCCTCGAGATTCGACGATTACGGGGTGAGGGAGATCGTCGACTCGAGTTTGGAGAAACTAACCTGGAGTCGGCTTTCGATCAGCCCAAAGATGGTTTCGAGCTCGCTCATGTCCTTCCTGATCAGGGTCGTGAGGTTGCTAGCCGTCTCTTTGAGCAGCATCCGCCGAATCCTCTGCATCCATCGGACAACCGTCACTCGGTGAACCCGGAAGCGGCGGCCGATCTGTTCAGCGGTTAGCCGCTCGATGAGATGATGACGGAGGACGAGCCGGTCACGGGCGGACAAGGAGGCCAGGCTCTGCCGAAAGGCCAGACGAAACTCTCGAGCGTACCTTTGTTTGAGCAGCTCGAGCTCCGGATTTCCGTGCTGCCGGTCGGCCACGAGATCGGCCATCGCCAAGTCGAGAGGCTGCTCCTTCTGCCGGCGTCGCTTCAGAAGAACGCACTGGCGTACCAAAGCCGTCCGTAGCCAGACCCGTAGGGGCGCCCGCCCTCCGTAGGTGAGGAGATACGGTCGCTCTGCCCGGGGGCCGCCGTAAAGAAGCAGCACGTACGTCTGCTGGCAGAGATCCGCTCTCAGATCGTCGTCGGAGAGCAGGTCCCGACCGATGGTCGCCAATGCGCCGTCGAGGACGTCCTTCAGTTCGTTGAGGGCTCGTTCATCCCCGCGCAGGCAGTCGAACGCGAGCCGGAGACCGACCGCGTCCAACGGCTGCGACGAGAGCAAAGAAACGCGACGGTCAAACTCATCGGTAGCAACAGCGCCCGCCGTCAGGCAAGCACCGAAGTCGGCCAGCAACCGGTCGAGCACACGCGTCGCTTCCACACCCCGCTTGCTACCTTAGCTGCTGGATGGGCGGCCAGTACGCGTGTTCTATACCTGCTCTACGGGGGCGCTATACGAGATGTAAGGCCGCCGCGAGCCGAAGCGCTAGTGGTCGTCGTCGCTTGGGAACGGGAGGTGGCC
>JANQQN010000001.1 GCA_028289325.1 Myxococcota bacterium
GAACAACAACAGCCGAAAGCTTGTCGAGGGCCTCACCTGGAAGATGCCCAAAGGCTCCTTTCGGCTCACCGTGGACGAGACGGCGCGCAACTTTGCCGCTAATGAAGTCGGGACCGCTTTCGGTACCACCGGCGCCCTCGGCCCTGGTCAACACGGCGTGGGGGCGCGGTACTTCCTTAGCTTTGATGGCGCCTCGGCGTTCATTCGACGGCGCATTCCCGTCAATATGACCACCGCTCGGGTCATCGTGGAGGACATCGCGGGGATGAGCATCTCCGGCAATACCAAGGTGGAATGCCGGCCTCGCGAGCTGAACGGGCTCAACTTCCGGGTCTGCACCTTCAGCGGGGTGGGCGCGGGAGAGATGTTCGAGGTTCGCTTCGGCGGCCTGCCCAACCGCTCCGCATGGCCCCGGCTCCTCGCCCTTGCCCTCAGCCTGGCCTTCCTTGGCTGGATGGCCTACGCCCTGAGTCGGCCCCTTACGCGCTCGGCGGCGCAGCGCATCAGTCCGGTCTCTGCGGAGGCCCGCCGTGACCAGATCGTGCGCGCGATGGAGCTGCTCAAAGAAGACTTCGACGCCGAAAGAATCGGCGAGAAACGTTTCCAGCGCCGCCGCAAGGAGCTTTTGGAGCAGCTGGCCGTCGTCCTCCGCGAGATCGAGCTTTCGAAGGCCTGAGAAGACTGGAGTCAAACGCTTGCCCGATTCGTTCGCGTCCCCTTTTTCGACCGTCGAGGCTCGCGGCGTCTCCAAGATCTATGGACGCCATCGCGCCTTATGGCGAGTGGACCTGACGCTGCGCACGGGTCGCGTCATGGGGCTTCTCGGTCCCAACGGCGCGGGCAAGACCACTTTGCTGTGGTTGTTTTCGACCTTGTCCCGGCCCACCTCGGGCACGATGCACTTCGGCGACCTGCCGCCGGCGAGAGCGGCCGAGGCCCGGGGTGCCATCGGTCTGCTTTCGCATGCCGCCTTGACCTACGGGGAGCTGACGGCCGTCGAGAACGTGACGTTCTTCGGGCGGCTGTACGGCGCGCCGGATCCCGAGCCCCAGGCCCGCGAGCTGCTGGTGGCTTTCGGCCTCGAAGACGCTCTCGACAGGCCTACGAAGACGTTCAGCCGTGGAATGCTGCAGCGACTGGGCCTCGCGCGGGCCCTTATCGGCCGCCCGGCCTTGGTGCTGCTCGACGAGCCGTTCACGGGGCTCGATCGCGCCTCGACGGTGGCCGTCCTCGACCGCATCGACGCGCTCCGCGACGCGGGCGCGATGGTCCTAATGATCTCTCACGACATGGCCACGACCGCGGCCTTGGCCGATGAGATCGCGATCCTCGTCCGCGGCCGGCTAGGCCGACATCACCCGGAGCGAGTCACCGTCGACGCGCTTCGCGACCTGTACGCCGAGGTCACCGAAGGACCGCAGCGGGTGAGCGCATGACCGATTCGGCCTCACCGTACTCCGACGGCGCCACTGTCGACCGCAAGCCTCGGCATGGCCCAGGCACGGTCCTCGCCGATGCCTGGACCATCGCCATGAAAGACGTCCGGGTCGAGCTTCGGTCCAAAGAGATCCTGCTGACGATGGGCTATTTTGGCTTCCTCGTCGTCTTCGTCTTCGCGTTCGCGTTTTACCGCGGTGACGCGCCCATCAGCGCGGTCTCGGCGGGCATCCTGTGGGTCGCGATCGCCTTCGCAGGGACCCTCGGCCTCGGACGCATCTTCGAGCGGGAGCGCGAGGGCGATTGCATTCGAGCGTTGCTCCTCGCGCCCGTGGCGCGGCCGGCGATCTATCTGGGCAAGGCGCTCGGGGTGTTCGCGTTCATGCTGGGGATCGAAGCGATCGTCCTGCCCTCGGTGGTGTTCTTCTTCAATCTGCCCCTCGACCCGACCCGACTGGCGTGGATCGGCGCGACCGTCTTGCTGGGCACGATTGGCTATACCGTGGTCGGCACCCTCCTTGCGGCGATGCTCCTGCGCGCCCGTGCGCAGGATGTCTTGCTGGCCGTGGTTTTTTACCCTTTGATCTTGCCTGTCCTTATCGTAGGCGTGAAGGCGACCGGCGCCCTGCTCGAGCCGGAAGTCGTGTGGGCGGAGCTCGGCGTATGGCTGCGGCTCCTGGTGTTATTCGACATTGTGTTTTTGGTCGCAGGGCTATGGATCTTCGAACCGCTGGTCATGGATTGATGGAGGCTTCGGATGAACGAATCGCTAAATCGAGAGCTGTTTGATGACCCCCGGGGCCTTCCCGTGCCCAAAATGCTGGTCGCACTTTCGGTCGCGGCCGCGGTGACCATGGCCTTCGGGGCGTGGATGGGATTCGTATACGCGCCGACGGAAGCGAAGATGGGCTTCGTCCAGAAGATCTTCTACTTTCACGTCCCTGCCGCGTGGATGATGCTGTTGTCGGCGCCGCTGATGGCCGTGTCCAGCGTGGCGTACCTGATGACCCGAAAAGACGGCTGGGATCGCCTTAGCGATGCGTCGGTGGAGCTGGCCATCATCTTTGGCGTGCTGACCTTGATCACTGGCTCCTTGTGGGGACGAAAGGCCTGGGGAACCTATTGGGTGTGGGACGTCCGCCTCACCTCGGCCTTGATCATGGTGTTGACCCTCATCGCGTGCAAGATCGTGCGGACCTACTCCGGTTCGAACGCCAAGCAGATCGCGGCCGGCCTCGCGGTGCTCGCGGTCTTGAACGCGGTGTTCGTCTGGGTGTCCGTCGACATCTGGAAAGGCACTCATCCCCCCAAGCTCACCGTCAAGGGCCGCATGCACTCTGACATGTACGCCGCGTTCGGGGTCTGCGTGTTGGCCTTTCACATCACCTACGGGGCCCTGCTGTGGTCTCGACTGCGAACGGGAAAGCTGAGAACGGGCATGGACCGCCTCCACATGAAGGCGGTCGAAGCCGGTGTCGAATGACGAGGAGGACAACCAAGATGGTCAAGATCAACCGCCGCCGGCGGCTATGGAGTGGTTTCGTGACGCTGATGTTATGGTCCGGCCTGGTCGTCGCCGGCGAAGCGCTCGCCGCGCAGCCGAACGACGGTGCGGATCGCAAGCCGCCGCCGGGCTACGAAAAGTTCGAGCCGGCGCCCGAGTCCGAGCAGGTCAGCGCCAGCAACATGGTGGTCCTCGCTTACGGCGCGATTTTCTTGGGGTTGTTCGGCTACGTCGTGTACGTGGCCCGCAGCCAAACCGCGATGAGCAAAGAGATGGCGGATCTCGCGGCAAGGATCGATAGGGCCGCGCGGTCGTGACTATCCCTCCCGTCGACCACATCATTTACATCCCGATTGCGATCGCGATCGGGGTGATGATCGGCTGGCGCCTGGGCGCCCGCGCGGTGCAAACCCAATGGAACCGCGCCGAAAAGCGCCGCCGCCTCGAAGAAGAAGGCGCCTGACCCCTTCCTGCCGTTCCTCCACTCGTTGACGCGCGTCGTCGACGGGCCTTCCCCCCTTCTCGGCCGCACTCGCGGCCGGCCATACTGATGGCGATGCCCATCATCGATCTGCCGCGCACCTACAACGCGGCCGAACACTTCGTGGACCGTCATCTCGATGAAGGGCGTGCGGACAAGATCGCGTTTGTCGATGCCGCCGGCCGACATACGTACCGGGACCTCGCAGAACAGGTGAACCGCGCGGCCCGAGCCCTGTTCGCGCAGGGCATCCGGCGAGAGCAGCGGGTGATGACGGGGATGCTCGACAGCGTCGAGTTCGTCGCTGTGTTCTTCGGGGCGATAAGCGCTGGTCGTCGATCTCCAACCGGGCGATCTCGGTCGACGGTTCCGGGGTGGATCGAAGCGGCTGCCGTCGAGTACTAGTCGAAGCGATGGATGTCGCCCTGGTCTCTTGCGTCAAGCTGCCGGAAGTCGATCCCGACGAGGCCCCGCTGGCCGCCGGGCTCGCCGCCGCGGGCATCGACGCGAAGGTCGTGGCTTGGGACGATCCGAATGTCGACTGGTCCGCGCCGACCGTGAGCGTGCTGCGGTCCTGCTGGAACTATCCACACCACGTGGAGGCATTCGGCGCCTGGCTCGCCGCCGCCTCGGAGCGGACCGACCTGTGGAACCCGTTTGCCGTCGTACGATGGAACCTCCACAAGAGCTACCTGCTGGACTTGGCGCAACGGGGGCTCCCGGTGACCCCCACCGCCCTCGTCCGGCGCGGGCAAGCCGGCGATATCCGGCGCATCGCGAGCGACCGGGGGTGGTCGGAAATCGTGGTCAAGCCCGCCGTCTCGGCCAGTTCATGGCGCACGTATCGCGCCGGTCCCGAGCAATATGACGCCGCCCAACGCCACCTCGATGGGCTGGTCGCCGAGCGTGACGCTCTCGTGCAAGCTTTCTTGCCATCGGTCGAAGACTACGGAGAGCGATCCGTGGTCGTCGTCGACGGCCACGTCTGCCATTCGGTTCGCAAAGCCCCCCGCTTCATGGACGACGTAGAGGTCGTGTCCCATCAGCCGATGCCTGTCGCACCGTCGGAGGCCGAGTTGGCCCGTCGAGCGGTCGCCGCGATCAACGCGCCGGTGTTCTACGCGCGGGTCGATGTCGCCCCCGGCGACGACGGCGCCCCGGTGCTGATGGAGCTCGAGCTCGTAGAGCCGTCGCTGTTCTTCGATCAGGGCCCCGAAGCCCTCGAACGATACGTGGCCGGCGTTGGCCGTCGGCTGGTCGACCGCCGCCGACGTTAGAGCGCGCGGCCTGTCGGCGATCGAAGGTCGCCCGTCGAAGGTCAGAAGGGGCCGGCGTCGGCGCCCGTCCCGCCTTTGACGGTAGACCTCGACCGCTTGCAGTCGGCGCTCGAGCCGTCGGTACCAGCACCGAAGAGATGTTCAAAGAGGGTCGAAGCCAACTACGCGTCGCCGGGTTCTATCCAACGGTCGCGGCCGAAGAAGCTGCGCTGGACCGCTTCGTCCAGCTGACCGAGGTCCAGCACGACAAAGAAGTCGATGACTTTGAACTGACGATCCACGGCCGGCGGGCTGCAGACCTTGGCCCCAATCTTGAGGTAGCTCTGGAAGAGCGGCGGCAACGCGGTGTCGCCTTGCGGCGCGTCGGCGGCCCGACCGTGGCTGACCAGGCCCGGCAGGGGCGCCAAGGATATCTGCGGGTGAACGTGGCCGTCGGCGTTCAGCTTTTCGTACAGCTTCTCGCCGATCGCTTCGTCGAGGGTGGGAACCGAACAGCAGCCGAACAGATACTGCTTGTCGTTCCAAGTCAGGTAACGCGCCAACCCACGCCACAGCAGATGCAACACTCGACCGTTGCGATGTTCGGCCGCCACACACGCGCGACCGACCTCGATACAGCCCTCGAGGATCGCCGCCGGCAGGCCGGAAAAATCGAACTCCGTTTCGCTGTAGAAGCCGCCGCGATCCCGGGCCATGGGATGGGTCATGATCCGGTACGTGCCCACGACCTCGTTGGACGATTTGGCGAGCACCATCAGGTGGTGGCAGGTGACGTCGAACTCGTCTTCATCGCGCCCGGATACGTAGGCGCTCTCCAGTCCTTCGGCCAGCTCGAGGTTAAACACCTCGAACCGCAGCCGCTGGATCGCCCGGAGGTCGGCCTCCGACTGTGCGAAGCGGAGATAATAACGCCCGCCCTCCAGGATGCCCACGGGCAGCGCGTCAACGTGAATGGGATAGGTCAAGGCTGACGTTCCCGCCGGGCTGGACGGGCTGCTCTCGGGCTCCGACATGACACGCTCTCCTGTCGTTCGTCCACGCTACTCGGACAGAACGGCGCGAGCCATCACATCCCACCGCTGAAATGCCTGACTGAACAAGGGATCTCCCGGCTTAGTAGGGGTTCCTAGAAGCCGTACGTCGCGGCCGTCGACGTCGATCCACAGCTGCCCTTGAGCTTGGCTGCCCGCAGCCGCGCCGTACAGAAGCAGCCCAAGTCCGACCAACAGCATCACCGCCGCCCCCGACGAAGCGAGACCCGCGCCGGGCACGGGAACCAGGCCGAGCTTGCGGGGCGTGATCGACACGAAGCCCTTACGGTGGCGCTCATCAAAGTTGGGCGGCGCCTCTTGGTAGACCCAGAAATCGTCTCGCCGCCGTTGGTCGGGAAACAGCCGTTCGATTCGGACCGCGGGACCCAGGCCGTCTTTCGACGCCGCGTAGTCGCGCAGTATGTATTGCGCTCGCCATTGAAAGAACTGGCGCGTCTCGCCTTCGACGATATCGAAGACGCCCACGGTGCCCGTCCGAGAGTCTTTGACATCGAGCACCGCCCGCACCGCCTGCTTGCTGGGCGGCGGCGGGCGGCTGGCCCAAGCGGCGCCAGCGACGAGCAGAACGAGACCAAGATGGGCCCACAGCGGAGCCAGACCCGCTTCCGCCCCTGCGCGAAAAGACATGGTGACCCGGGACCCATCGACCTTCTCCGCGGTCGGAGGCGCGCCGAGGAGAGTTCGAAAGGTCTCCCGAAGGGTCTCCACGGCTGCTTCCGGACGCGGCGCCTCGATCTTGGTGTCTTCCGGCGCACGGGCCGGCGCGTCCGCCGCTTCGTCGCCGTCGGTCGTCCACCGCGACGTCAGAACGACGGCCACCACGTTGCCGAGGAGCAGGACGGCCAGCGCCTTCAGCCACGGCGAACCCACCACGTCGGTCAGCCCCCACGCTATCAGGCGCTGGACGTCTTCCGAGTGCTCGTATCGAGCAAGGGTGATGGCCGCCTCACCCTGGGGGACAACCGCCGCGACCATCGCGAGCGCGGCCATCGCCACCGCGATGACCGCCGTCGTGCGCGGCGACGCGAATACCCGCCAAAACACCGTTTCCATGGCGTTTAGGGCTGGGCCGGGGCCGGCGCACGGCGCGGGGTCCGCGCCTCGGCGTGATTGACCTGCTTCACCAGCGTTGCATAATCGAACGCACGCAGCCGCGGCGCGTCCGCGCGATGGCAGGGTCGGCAGGTCGCCTCGGTGATCTTTTCTAGCCCCATCAACCGGGACAACTCTTCGTCTCGCATCACCAGATCCGGCGCGTACGCGCGCCCGGCGCCGTGGCACGACTCGCACTGCACCCCGGCCAGCTCGGGATCGGAGCTCCAGGGGTCCATCGTGTGGCAGCTTCGGCACTGAGCGTTCTGCTGCTGCTTTTCCGATAGACGAGCGAGGGCCTGGGCGTGGGGCGTCTTTCGCCACGCTTGGTATTCGGCCTCATGACAAGCACCGCATCGCCTAGCGCCGATGTGATCCGGGCCCGCGAGCGCGGTGGCGCTCCCGATAACGGCGACCGCGACAAAGGTGGTCAGCCCTGCTGTGAGGTGGGCGCGCGCCATTCGGCTGCAAGCGTACCCTGGGCGACGTGCCAGTCAACCCTCGGGGATTGAGAGTTTCTGGTCACTGAATTAGTCGAAAAACCGACCACATGCGGATCGTAGGGCTCACCGGCGGGATCGGCAGCGGCAAGTCGACGGTCGCGAGGATGCTCGCTGCCCGAGGGGCGGTGGTCATCGACGCCGACAGACTCGCGCGCGCGGCGGTGGCTCCGGGCACCCCCGGCCTCGCTGCGATCGTGGAACGATTTGGCGCGTCGTATCTGACCTCGGACGGAACCCTGGACCGCCGGGCGCTCGGCCGGCGCGTGTTTGGGGATGCCGAGGCGCTCGCCGCCCTCAACGGTATCGTACATCCCGAGGTGGCGCGGCTTCAGCAAACCGAACTCGAGGCGGCTCGGGCCCGAGGCGCACCCCTGGTGGTGTACGACGTTCCGCTTTTGTTCGAAAACGCGCTCGAGGAGGCGTATCGGCCGGTGATCGTCGTCGCCGTGGATCCCGAGGTCCAGCGGTCCCGAGTCCGGGACCGCGATCCGCTCACCGATGAAGAGATCGAAGCGCGCATCGCCGCTCAGATGCCCCTCGAGCAAAAAGTGGCGCGCGCCGACTATGTCGTCGACAACAACGGTGACCTTGCCGCGACCGGTCGACAGGTCGACGCGCTGTTCGCGGCGCTCACGGAGGAGGACGCGCGATTATGAACCCACGCCACGCGCTGATCACCGGCTTTCCAGGCTTCATTGCGCGCCGGCTCGTCAAAAAGCTTCTCACCGCCGACGACGAGCTGGGCATCACCGCGCTCGTCGAGGAGCACCAGCTCGCCGCGGCCCGGCAAACACTCGCCGACCTGAGCGAGAGCTCCACGGCCGAATCGCCCGTCGGGGGCCGAATCGAGCTCGTCGTCGGCGATATCACGGCCATGGACGCCGGCCTCAGCGGGCCGGAGTTCAAGGCGATCACCGAGCGGGTGACCGAGGTCTATCACCTCGCCGCCGTGCGCGCCGTCGACGCCGCGCAACGAACGGCGGAAGCGGTGAACGTCCACGGCACCCAGAACGTCCTCGGACTCGCGAAAGCCGCGCCCCAGCTCGAACGATTCGTGCATTTTTCCAGCGCCTACGTGTCCGGTGACCGACAGGGCGTGATCATGGAGGATGAGCTCGAGCTGGGTCAGAGTTTTCGCAACGCCTACGAAGCGACGAAGTACCGAGCCGAGGTCCTGGTGCGGCGAGCCGCGGGCCGCCTGCCGGTGACCGTCATTCGACCGGCGGGGGTCGTCGGCGATTCGCGGACGGGTGAGGTCGATCGTTTCGACAGCGTCTACAACCTGGGGATGCTGCTCGTCGCGTCACCGGTCGCGGTCCCCGTGCCGCTGGCGGGCGAAGGCCGCGCACCGCTCAATCTGGTTCCGGTCGACTACGTCGTCGATGCCAGCCACGCCATCGTCGCGGATCCGAGCTCGGTCGGGCAGACCTTTCACGTCGTGGATCCGAACCCTCTTCCTGCCCGACGAGTCTACGAGGCGATCGCGGCCCGGGCGGGCCGCAAATTGCCCCGCTACCGCGTGCCGCCCAACCTGACCAAAGCCCTACTGCGCTTTCCCGGCCTGGAGCGCTTCGCCCACGTCAGCCATCAGGCCATCGATTACCTGAACAGCATGGCGTTCTACAACTCGCGCAACACGCTGCGGGTCCTCGACGGCACCGGCATCGAGTGTCCGGACTTCGAGACCTATGTCGAAACGTTGATGCAGTTCGTCCGCGACCACTTCGAGCGCAACCCGCCCGAGCGCGGCGAGCGCCTGTCGTCACCCGCTCCCTGAACTGGCGTTGACCAACGTGGCCCGCCGACGCACGACCCGGCGACCTAGCCGGACTCCGATCCCCACCACCAGCCCGAACGCGAATCCCCCGATGTGCGCGAACCAAGCGACGCCGCTCGCCACCCCGTCGAAGGCCAGCAACCCGTTGAGCAGCTGTTGAAGCCCCCACACGCCGACGAAGAGCGCGGCGGGCACCTCGACGAAGGTCAAGAAGATCAGGACCGGAAACAGGGTCACGATCCTCGCGGCGGGAAACAGGACCACGTAGGTGCCGAGGGTCCCCGCGATGGCGCCCGAGGCGCCGATGATGGGAACCTCGCTGTGGGGATCAAAGACGTACTGGGCGCCGAGTCCGACCACCCCCGCCGCGAGGTAGAACACGAAGTAGGCGGCCTCGCCCAGCTTGTCCTCGACGTTGTCTCCGAATACCCGCAGGTACACGAGGTTTCCAATGATGTGAATCCAACCCCCGTGCATGAACTGGGCGGTGACCGCGGTCAGCAACGCTTCTTGCAGCAACGGCCCGCCTTCAACGAGGGCGCCCGTCAGCCGAGCCGGGACGAAACCCCAGTCGGCGATGAGGCGCGCGGCGCCCTGGTCCAGCGACACCTGATAGAGGAACACGCCGACGCAGACCACGATCAGGCCGATGTTGATCCACGGCGAGCGATGCCGTGGATGGATGTCACGAATCGGAATCAGGCCGTCTGGCTACCACGCGTGACTACCGTCAGGCACCCCCTGTGATTGCGCCCTACGATGACGAGAACCGAGCTGAGTCGTCGTATCACTTCGCTACGAATCTTGAGCACCGCGAAAAGAGTCATCGCCTCGGCGCTTCGCCTGCGATCGCTCGGAGCGCGGACCCGGTGTCCCGGCGCCGGGGTCGGGCAATCACACACCGCGTCCAAAAGGGGGGCCGTACAGATCGCAACGATCCATGTTGGCGGCGATCGTGCAGACTGCTACCACGTAAAGCGTGATTGCGGATCGCCTGGTCGCCGTCAGGCGACAGATGCAGCAACGTGGCGTCGATGTCCTCCTCGTGCAGTCGACGGACCGCTACCTGAACGAGTACGTCCCCACCGATGAGTCCGCGCGGGTTTGGGTCAGTGGGTTCACGGGGTCGATGGGCGATGTGGTGATCGCCGCCGATCGCGCCTATCTGATCGTCGACGGCCGATACTGGATTCAGGCCGATCGCGAGACCGACCCGGCGTCCTTCGAGGTCATTCGCGTCACCCACGGCACGGGCATCGACGACGCCGTCTACGACGTGGTGCGGTCGATCGCCACTGCGTCATCGAGCAAGAAGAAGCTGCGCGTCGGCTACGAGCGAGACCGGATCACCCCCCGCGGCGTCGAACGCCTCGAGGCCTCCGTCGGGGACGACGTCGCGCTCAAACCTCTGTTCCCGTCGCCGGTGGAGGTCGCCCGCGGTGACCAGCGGCCCGCATCGCCACCGGCGGGTCTTCGAACCGTAGACGAGCGGCGGGTCGGCCTTTCGGTGGCCGACAAGCTGTCGTCGCTTTCGGCGTGGCTCGATGAGCAAGACCTCGACGCCCTCCTCATCCAGCGACTCGACGCCATCGCATACCTGACCAACCTCCGGGGCTCGGAGCTGCCTTACCAGGTGACGTTCAAGAGCGTTGCCCTCGTCACCCGAGACGCGCTGGTGCTGGGCATCGACCCCGATCAGGTCGACGATGACGTGCGCCGGAAGCGGGCCGACGTCGAGTTCGTGGCCGAAGATCAGCTGTGGCGCTCGCTCGGAAAGCAAGCGGGAATTCGACGGGTAGGTTTCGACCCCGACCACAACACCACCCACGCCCGATCGATGATCGAAGACCGAGAGGCGGTCGCAGTGGCCGTATCGAGCCCGGTAGGCTCAATGAAAGCGATCAAGACGCGCGCTGAGCTGAAGAGTATGAAGGATGCCTTCCGTCGCGCCGATCAGGTCGTGGCGACGGTGATCCGCTGGGCGTGCGCCGAAGTCGAGGCCGGCCACCGCGTCACCGAAAAGATGTTCGCGGATCGGGTCGAACAGACGTTCGCCGCCCACGGGGCGGTCGGGCTGTCGTTCAAGGTCATCAGCGCGGCGGGGCGCAACGGCGCCATCATCCACTACAGCGAGCCGAGCCCTCGCCGGGCCCTCAAGACCGGCGAGCTGATGCTCCTCGATACCGGCGCCTACTTCGACGAAGGCTACGCCACGGACCTGACCCGCACCTTCCTCGTCGGCGGTGCCAAGACGAAAGCGACGGAGCAGCAACGCCGCTACTTCACATTGGTTCTGAAAGCCGCGATCGCGGGGATGCGCGCGGTGTTCCCGGTCGGAACCCGAGGCGCGGCGCTCGATGCGCTGGTCCGCGCCCCGCTGTGGGAACACGGCCTCGACTACGCCCACGGCACTGGCCACGGTGTGGGCATCAACGTCCATGAAGCGCCGCCTCGGATCGCCCCCGGGGCGGACACGTGTCTCGAGCCCGGTCAGGTCTTTTCGATAGAACCTGGACTATACATGCCCGGATTCGGCGGCATCCGGATCGAGAACCTGTGTACGGTAGAGCCGGCCCCGAAACGGAAAGGCTTCCTGCAGGTCGTCCCTCTCACGTTCTGCCCCCTCGACCGGCGACTGATCGAAGCCAAGCTCCTCACCGCGGACGAAAAGATGTGGCTACGGGGGTGGCTGGCGAAGTACGAGCCGGCGCGAATCGAAGTGCCGCCGGCGAGAAACCGAACCGCTCGGGGTCACGCTCGCGCCGCCAAAGGTGGCCGGGCTCGGGCGGCGCGGCGGCCCGAAGACCGTCCGCGAGGACATCACCGCTCCCGGTGACGCCCGCCTGGCCTCGGTCTAGAGCCGGGCCTGAATGCGGTCGAAAACCGCGTCAGGGGTCAGCCCGAAGTGGGCATACACCTCTTCGTAGGGGCCACTTTCTCCGAACGTATCGACCCCAAGATTAAGCCCGTCGGTCCCCGTGAGCATCTGCCAAGGGCCCGTGCGACCGGCTTCGATGGAGACCTTGAGCGCATCCGTTGGCAGGACGGCGCTTCGGTACTCGGGATCCTGGGCCATGAACCGCTCCACGCAGGGCATCGAAACCGCTCGCGCCGCGAAACCCGCCTTGTCGAGCCGCGCCGCGACCTCGACCGCGAGACCCACCTCCGTTCCCGTGGCCATTAGCACCACCCGCGGTTTGTCGGCGTCTTTGACGACGTAGCCGCCTCTCCACACGTCTTTCGGAGAGAAGCCAGCCGGACGCTCGAGCTTGGCCACGCTCTGCCGCGAAAAGACCAAAGCGTGGGGCATCTCGTCGCCTTGACTCAACGAGTACGCCCACGCCATGGCCGTCTCGATGCCGTCGGCCGGACGCCACACGCACATGCCCGGGATCAAGCGCAGCGCCCACAGGTGCTCGACCGCCTGGTGGGTGGGTCCGTCTTCACCGAGCCCGATCGAATCGTGGGTGTAGACGTGGAGGGTCCGAAGCTTCATGAGCGCGGACAGGCGCAGCGGCGGGCGCATGTAGTCAGAAAACACCAGGAAGGTCGCATCGTAGGGAACGAACGGTCCGTACAGCGCGAGGCCGTTGGTGATCGAGCCCATGGCGTGCTCGCGAACCCCGAAGTGCACGTAGCGCCCGGACATCTGATCATGCACGCGAGCCGCGCCTTTGATGTCGGTCTTGTTGGAGCCGGTCAGGTCCGCCGAGCCTCCGATCAGCGCGGGCATCCGGGGCGCGAGGGCGTTGATCGCCGCCCCCGACATTCCGCGGGTGGCGCCCTTCGCGTCGGCGAGCGCTTCCAGCGCGGCTTCGGAAAGGTCGACCGACGTCCGCTCCCAGGTCGACGCCCACAGCTGGGCCGCGTCCGGCTGAGCCGCTTTCCACTTCGTCAATCCGTCCTGCCAGGCTGCGTGCGCAGCGCGCCCTCGGTCGGCGGCGGCCGTGAAGGCCGCCTTGACCTCAGCGGGCACCGTGAACGGAGGATAGGTCCACCCCAGCTTCTCCTTGGTCAGCTTGGCCTCTTCCGCCCCGAGCGGAGAACCATGGACGCCGGCCGTGTCCTGCCGGTTGGGACTACCAAAGCCGATATGGGTCTTGGCCAGGATCAAGGTCGGTCGGTCGGTCACCGACCGCCCCTCTTCCAGCGCCGCCTTCACCGCCCGCTGATCGTGCCCATCGACGCGAAGGGTGTGCCAACCGTAGGCCTGGTAACGTTTCTCGACGTCTTCGGACAGCGCGAGATCCGTGCTTCCGTCGATGCTGATTCCGTTATCGTCGTAGACGAACACCAGCTCGCCGAGGCCCCAGTGGCCGGCCAAAGACGCCGCCTCCGATGTCACCCCTTCCATGACGCAGCCATCACCGAGAATTCCGTAGACGTGGTGGTCGATGGGATCGAAGTCACCGCGACCATTGAATCGGGCCTTGGCCATTCGGGTCGCGAGGGCGAAGCCGACGGCGTTCGCGAATCCCTGGCCGAGGGGGCCGGTCGTGGTCTCGACGCCGGGTGTGATCCCATACTCAGGATGGCCAGGCGTCTTGGAGCCGAGCTGTCGAAAACGCTTCAGTTCATCGAGCGGTAGATCGTACCCCGCCAGGTGCAGCACCGAGTACAGCAGCATGGAGCCATGACCGTTCGACAACACGAATCGGTCACGGTTCGGCCACTTCGGATCGGTGGGGTCGAATCTGAGGACCTCGGTCCACAGAACGGTGGCGATATCCGCCAGGCCCATCGGAGCGCCCGGGTGGCCGCTGTTAGCGGCGTCGACCGCGTCGATCGAAAGGGCTCGGATGGTGTTGGCGCACAGCTGGCGCAGGTTGGGATCGAGCTCGGTCATGTCGTTTCCTCGCTACTGGCAGTTTCGGTACACGGCTTGCCCATCGTTGCTACGGAGTGCGCGAAAGTCCAAGCGCTCACGGGTCCGATGAGTACAGTGCGAATGGCGATGATGGAAGCCAATGAACGTTCCCGAGTAGTCATCATCGGCGGCGGATTCGGTGGGCTCGAAGCCGCGAAAGCGCTACGCAAGGTTCCGGTAGATGTTACGCTGATCGACCGGTCGAACCACCATCTGTTCTATCTGGTCGGCTTCAAGAATCGGGTCTTCGTTCTGCTGCAGTGGATCTGGGCCTACGTCGTGTTTCGCCGCGGGGCTCGCCTGATCACCGGCCGCACGGCGAAAGTGGCCCTGCGCAAGAGGCGGTCGTCGCCGGCCGAAGCGGCGTGACCGTCGCCCCCGCCCCCATCTTCACCTGGGCCTTCGGCTTGGTGACGTTCGCCCATCTTCTGCAGTCGCTCGGCTTTGCCTCGATGGTGCTCCTGCCCGTGTTTCTCGATCACCTGGGCGCGGACCGAACAGACATCGGCATCGTCATGGGTGTTTCCGCGGTCAGCAGCCTGGCCACGCGCCCCCTGGTGGCGTGGGCGTTGGACTCTTTCGGCCGGCGGCCGACGCTCTTCGTCGGCACTGTTGCCCTCGCCGCGGGGATGATCGGCTACGGAGCGGTCAGTCAGATGGGCATCGGGGTCTATGCGGCCCGCCTGTTGTCCGGCGCGGGCACCGGGACCCTGTTCACCGGTTACTTCGCGCTCGCCGCCGACCTCGTGCCCGTCGACCGGCGAACCCAGGGCCTCGCGTTGTTCGGCATCTCCGGCCTCGTCCCATTGATGGTCAATCCACTGGCCCAGTCGGCGGGGGTCGCGCCCAGCGACCTCGGGATCTTCTTTGCCATTTTGGGCTTTTTGATCCTGCTGTCTTTGGTTCCTTTGCTCATGGTGCGCGATACCCCGCGGCCGACCGGGACCGCGGGGGCGCCGATCACCGTGCGGGCGATGGTGGGCGCGCTGCAGGCGCCGGGGGTACGACCGGTGTGGCTGGCGACGGCCGCGTTGGCCGCGTTGGTCTCGACGTTCTTCGCCTTTTCGACGGTGACGGCGGAGAGCCGCGGTCTTCAGTATCCCGCTCTCTTGTGGGCGACGTACGGCGGAGGGGCGATCGGGGTGCGGGTGATCTTTGCCTTTCTCCCCAGCCAGGTCCCCCCGCGCCGGTTCATCCCCCCGGCCTTTTTCCTATTCGCGGTCGCGGCGGGCATCACCGCTGTGTCCACCGACGACCTGGGCTTCGCGATCGCCGGGCTGTGCGCCGGCCTCGGCCACGGGGTGGGCTTTCCGGTGCTTATCAGCCAGGTAGCGTCGCGAATGCCGGAGCACCTTCGGGGCTCGGGCATGGCCGGCTTCACCGGCCTGTGGGAGACCATGGCCTTGACTGCGACGCCGGTCTTCGGGGCGGTGGCCGACGCCGCTGGCGACGGCTGGATGTTCGCGACCGCGGCCGTGGCGGCGGTCGTCGCGCTACTGTTGTGGTGGCCGCTCGAGACCCGCTACGGGCCCCGCGACGAGGTCGGCTGAGATCGAGTATCTTCGCCCCGGGACGGGGCCTTTCGAGGTCACGACGTCGGTGCAGAGGGGTTGATGTCCATGTAGAACGACTGGGCGCGAATGTTCTCGTCGACCTTCAACGGCTCCAGGAGGGGCGGAAACGCCCGCTGGACACAGTCTCGGCGCTCGCAGACCCGACACGCGACACCGACGGGGATGGGCTCCGCGTTCTCGAGATCGATGCCGTCGGCGTACACCAACCGCTTCGCGTAACGAACCTCGCACCCGATGCCGACCGCGTGCAGGGAGGTGGCGGCCCGAAAACCGCCCCGCCGGTCCCAGATCGTGCGTGCGACCGAAAAGTATCGGCGCCCGTCCGGCATCTCGTTGAACTGCACGCGAACCATCCCTGGGGTGAGGAACGCGGAGTGCTCGTTCCACTTTGGGCACGCGCCTGAAAAGCGGGCAAAACGAAAACCTGAGGACGAGAATCGTTTGGAAATATTGCCGGCCACGTCGATCCGGACCATATGAAAGGGGACGCCTTCGGCGCCCGGGCGGTGCAGGGTGCACAAGCGATGAGCGACCTGCTCGAAGCCCACGCCGAACCGGTGTCCGAGGAGCTCCAGATCATATCTCAGCTCCTCGGCCCCGGCGTGAAAACGTTCATACGGCATCAGCACCGCGGCCGCGAAGTAGTTGGCGAGGGCCACCCGGCAGAGCCCTCGCGACTCATCGGTGGTGATGCCCTCGTCCTTCGATGTTCGATTCAAAATATCGGTGGAGTCGATAAGGGCGATCTGATGGGCGAGCTGGAAACACCGGGAGCGAGACGCCAGCGTCTCGCTCAGGTGTAAGACGTGTTCGTTGGGGTCGTATCGCCGGATGGCGTGGCTCATCTTCGCCGTCGGCTGGATCTTGACCGAGATGCCGTGGACTTCGTCGAGATACGCGGCCAGCCCCGAGAACATGTCGTGGCGGTCCAACCGCGCCATTCGCCACAACATCTCGGCCGCGTCCTCGAGGTCCGGAAAGTAGTTGTTGTGCTTCTGGATGAGCGCACTGACTTCTTCCGAGGGCAGGCTCGCCGGCTCGGAGGACCGTTCGTCGGTCATGGCCGTCGCGAGATGCGAAGCCGATTCCCGGACGCTGCTGTAGGCCTGGTAGAGCTGGATGACCCCGCGGGCGATCTGCGGGTAAGTGCCAGCCAGCTCCCGCACGTCGCCGGCCGTGAGCTCCAAACCATCGAACAGCGGGTCGCCAAACGCCTCCATCACGTCAGCGACCAGCTGCCCTTCGTCATCGGTCGCGAAGGCGGTGAGGTCGACGTTGAACAGCTGCGCGAGCCGGATCAGCAGCTGCGCCGACAAGGGTCGGCGGTTGTGCTCGATGAGATTCAGGTAGCTCGGCGAGATGCCCAATCGCTGGGCCAGCTGGACCTGAGTCAGCCCCTCCCGGCGGCGAAGGCCTCGAATCTTCGAACCCAGCTTCGGTCCCGTCGCGCCGGCCATCCAGGGATGCCCTCACGCGGCGCAGCGTTTGTCAAATATTGACAGATTTACAGCCGTACATCCTGACATTGACAGGCCTTATTCTGATTAACACTCTGAAATCCTTAGATAAATTGACCGACAAACGCCATCTACAGATAACCGCGGAACCGGAGGACGAATGGCTGAGTCTTGGCGTGATCGAGTCAAAGTTCTGGGTCCCATGGGGCCCGGGTACGAAGAAATCCTAACCCCGGAAGCTTTGGGCTTCGTCGGCGAGCTGGTAGCGCTGGTACGCGATGGCCGCAAAGCGGCGCTCGCGGCTCGGATCGAGGCGCAAAGAGCGTACGACGCCGGACGCGGCCCCGACTTTCTGCCCGAGACCCGCGAGGTCCGCGAGAGCGACTGGACGGTGGCCCCCTTGCCCGCCGACCTGCATGACCGGCGGGTCGAAATAACGGGGCCGGTCGATCGAAAGATGATCATCAACGCCCTCAACTCGGGGGCCAGCTGCTTCATGGCGGACTTCGAGGACGCCAACGCGCCGACCTGGGCCAACTGCATCGAAGGCCAGATCAACCTCCGCGACGCCATCCGTCGCACCATCACCTTCACCGATGCATCGCGCGGCAAGTCGTACGCCCTCAACGAGAAGGTCGCGACCCTGCTCGTTCGCCCTCGCGGCTGGCACCTCGTCGAACGACACGTCACCTTGGATGGGGAGCCGGTCCCCGGCGGCGTGTTCGACTTCGGCCTGTACTTCTTCCACAACGCGAAGACTCTGCTCGCCAACGGCAGCGGCCCGTACTTCTACCTGCCGAAGCTGCAGAGCCATCGGGAGGCTCGGCTGTGGAACAACCTATTTGTCCGCGCGCAGGAGCATCTGGACATCCCCAACGGCACGATCAAAGCGACCGTGCTCATCGAGACCCTCCCTGCGAGCTTCGAGCTCGACGAGATCCTGTATGAGCTCAAGGACCACTCGGCGGGCCTCAACTGCGGACGCTGGGACTACATCTTCAGCTACATCAAGACGTTCCGACACCACGCGGACCGGCTCCTGCCCAACCGAAGCGACGTGGGCATGACCCAACCGTTCATGCGCGCCTACTCACAGCTGGTCATCAAGACCTGCCATCGACGCGCCGTCCACGCGATGGGCGGAATGGCCGCGCAGATTCCGATCAAGAACGACCCGGCCGCGAACGACGCGGCGGTGGAGAAGGTCCGCGCGGACAAGTTGCGCGAGGTCAAAGACGGTCACGACGGCACGTGGGTGGCTCACCCGGGGCTGGTGCCGGTGGCGAAGGCGGTGTTCGACGAGCACATGCCTACGCCCAACCAGATCGAAAACAAGCGCGCCGACTACTCGTGCACCCGGGCCGACCTCGTTGCGACGCCCACCGGCGCTCGAACCGAAGCGGGGCTTCGCCACAACATCAACGTCGGTCTGTTGTACATCGAGGCCTGGCTTCGGGGCCAAGGCGCCGTCCCCATCTACAACCTGATGGAAGATGCCGCGACAGCCGAGATCTCTCGCAGCCAAGTCTGGCAGTGGGTCAAATACGGGGCGCAGCTCGAAGGCGGTCAAACCGTGACCCCCGAGCTCGTGGCCCGACTCATTGAAGAAGAGATCGAAAAGATTCGGGCCATGGTCGGTGGCGACGCGTTCACCGAGGGCCGGTTCGACGACGCCAAGCGCATCTTCAGCCAAACCGCGGTCGGCGACACCCTCGTCGAGTTCCTGACCCTACCCGCCTACGAGGCTCTCACCGCAGCCGAGTAGCGTTCATTGATCGATCGTTTCGTTAATCACTCACCGCATCACCAAATCGGAGGTACGAAAGATGTCTGAATTTCACATGAATAACCGCTGGGATGGGATCGAACGACCCTACTCTGAAGACGACGTGCGCCGGCTGTCGGGCAGCGTCCGCATTCAATACACCCTGGCCGAGATGGGCGCGAAGCGCCTGTGGAAGCTGATCACCGAGGAAGACTACATCAACGCGCTCGGGGCCCTCACCGGCAACCAGGCCGTGCAGCAGGTCAAGGCCGGACTGAAGGCCATCTACCTGTCCGGCTGGCAGGTCGCCGCCGATGCGAACCTCGCCGGCCAGATGTATCCGGATCAGTCGCTGTACCCGGCGAACTCGGTGCCTCATGTCGTTAAGCGCATCAACCAGGCCCTGCAGCGCGCGGATCAGATCGACGTCGCCGAAGGCAACGGGGGCAAGACGAATTGGTTCGCGCCGATCGTCGCCGACGCCGAGGCTGGCTTCGGCGGGCCGCTGAACGCCTACGAGCTCATGAAAGGCATGATCGAGGCCGGCGCAGCGGGCGTGCACTTCGAGGATCAGCTGTCATCGGAAAAGAAATGCGGCCATCTCGGCGGCAAGGTGCTGGTTCCCACCAGCCACTTCATCAAGACCCTGGTCTCCGCTCGCCTCGCCGCCGACGTGATGAACGTTCCGACGGTGCTGATCGCGCGTACCGACGCGGACGCCGCGCGCCTGCTGACCACGGACATCGACCCGCGTGACCGCGAGTTCTGCACCGGGGAGCGGACCCCCGAGGGCTTCTTCCGCATCAAGGGTGGCCTCGAGATGGCCATCGCCCGCGGACTGGCCTACGCCCCCTACGCCGACCTCATCTGGTGTGAGACCTCGCATCCGGACCTCGATGAAGCCAAGCGCTTCGCGGAGGGGGTCCGGGCGCAGTTCCCGAACAAGATGCTGGCCTACAACTGCTCGCCGTCCTTCAACTGGAAGAAGAAGCTCGACGACGCCACGATCGCGAAGTTCCAGCGGGAGCTGGGGGCGATGGGTTACAAGTTCCAGTTCGTCACCCTCGCCGGCTTCCACAGCCTGAACTACTCGATGTTCGATCTGGCCCACAAGTACGCGCGAAGCGGCATGGCCGCCTACGCCGAGCTGCAGGTCGAGGAATTCGGCGCAGAGGGCCGGGGCTACACCGCGACCCGGCACCAGCGCGAGGTGGGCACCGGGTACTTCGACGAGGTGGCCCAGGTGCTGTCGAGCGGAACGTCCTCGACGCTGGCCCTCGAAGATTCCACCGAAGCCGCGCAGTTCTGATCGTTACCGTCGACCACGAGCCTAATCAAAAGACCAATTCAGGCTCGGCGCCGACGCGAGTACCCACCGCAGTCGGATCTCACGATGCCCGCGACCCTCGAGCTCGAGGGTCCAGGTCACGAACCCGTCGTCGTCGACGGCGTGGCCTTCGGTGGTGAAGTCGCCCTCCAAGGTCACCCGGACCTCGTCGATCTCCGACACCGGGATCCGTTCGATGACCTTCAGTCGTTTCGGTGCCGGTCCGAGGTTGCTCAGAAACACCCGGACGGTGCGCTGGGTAGCCGGCCATTCGTCTCGATGCCGATCGAGCTGTTTCCGCTGCACGGTCCGTTCGACGCGCACCGCTTCGTCGGGGCCGAAGCCGAGTTCGAAGGGCGCGCCGGTGGCCACGAATCGGGTGTCCGTCCAGCCGACCGGGCCGTGATCTCGAATCAGCTCCACCGGACCGGCGAGCAGGGCTTCCGTCCCCGAGTGACGAGCCACCACCCGCCACACGGCCACCGGCTTGTCTTCGGGCACGGTGATCAACTCCCCGCGAGCTTCGGCCTCGAACGTGGACAGGGGCACCCGAACCGGCCGCCCGTCGGCCGGCACACGGTGGCGCCCGGGCGCGACCAGGTGCCGGCGCTGTCCACCGTCCTCGACCCCGGGCAGTTCGACTTGGTCAGACGGGGTTGGCTGAGCTCCGGCCGGAGTTTCGTCATCGGCCTCGGCACCCTCCACCATCGCCTGCTGAACCTCGACCTGCCGCACCTCCACCCGAAGCTCATCGTCTTTTCGCTCCGCGGTCAGCGGATCGTCGGTGAGCATCGGGGGCTCATGACCGAGGCTGGCCCGCGAGGTCGAGAAGTGTAGCGCGACGTCCGACCAATCCTCGCCCGTGTTCTGCCACAGCACCGCCGACGACCGAACGGTGACCCGGTCTTCGCCCGCCCAGCGAACGGCGTGGATCGGACGCCAGACCGCGCAGGGGACCACGTACTCGATCGCGAGCTCCGCCTCGCCGGCGGCGGCCATGTCCACATCGACGCCGAGCCAACCAACGAACTCGGTGTCCATGCGGTCGAGGGCCCGACGGCGCTTCACGAGGTTGTCGAGGGCGTCGAGGTTATCGAGCTGCGCGTGGTAGTTCTCGACCTCGGAGATAGCCGCGTCGCGGATTCGTCCGAAAAGCGCGCCGAAGGTGGCGTTCCAGGTGTCGGGGTCGACCCGCCCCCACGCGGCGTCGACCGGAACCTCGTGCGTCGCCTGCCGAACCATCGTGGTGACCCGCTGTCTGCGTTGTCGCGCGGCCATTCGCTGGGCGTCGAGCCGATCGTGGGTGCGCTCCGCGGCTTCGATCTGCGCCTCGAGATCCGCCGCCTCCTGAGGGCGGTCCTCGACCAAGATCCGCCACGCGCGGCGGGCGACCACGTCCGCGACCCGGCCCTCGCCGGCCAGCCACTCGGTCTGCAGCGAGACGTCCTGCAGCACCGGGCTCGCGCCGTACACGACCAAGCGGTGCCGGCCCGCGGGGAGAGAAATTCGGCCTTGACGTCGGACCATGGCTCGGTCTTCGAGCAAGGTGACCTGGACCACCGGCGCCTGAAGCTCCGTGCGGGCCACGTCGACCGGCGGGATCAGTTTCGTCATCTCAGCGCTCCCTCCGGTTGCCGCCGGCGATCTGATGGTTCGCGTAGATCCGGACCACGTACGTTGCGTTGAGCTCGACCGAGCCGCGAGTGGGAATGACCACTCGCCAGCGGCGTCCGCCGCGGATTCGGGCTCGTCGCTCGTGCTGATCGTAGGTCTCCCACGGGGGCTCCACCCCGCGCTCCTCGATCACCACCTCCGCATCTTCATCGGGGATCGGCACCCGTTCCCGCACTTCACACTGGACGTCTCGGTCGAGGTCATTGGCCAGCTCGTACCTCAGTTCATGGTGAAGATCGTTGGTGGCGACCACCGTGTCGCTCGACCGCGCTTCCCGGAACCGCACGTTTCGTGCGCATCGCACCGCCTGTTCGACCCCGAGACCGAGCTCGAACCGCCCCTGCCCGGGCACCACGGGCAAGGCCGCGGTCAACACGTATTGCCCGTCCACGTAGATCTCGGCCGGCCCCGGCAGCAGAGGGGAAGGCTCCGGGTTTTCGAGCTGAGCCAGGCGATAGACGGCGGGGTCGGACCGAGGCACGACGATGTACGTCAGCTCGCAAGCCCCGCGGCGGACGCTGAGCGGGACGGAGTGTAGCTCCCCATCGGACGGCACGTCGACCACCGCGTCGGCATCGTAGGTGTAGTCGAAGTGGCCGGACGCGGGACCAGGCAGCGCCGCGTCGGCGGGCAGCGGCCGGCGGGCGACGTCGATCGCCGCTCGTTCCGCATCCCCGAGCAGCGACGACGGCGACCGCGCGAGCGGCCGGCCGGTCCGGGTCGCCATTTCCCGAAAGTATCGAGACCGGTCGATACGGGCCAGGTGTCCGCGGTGGGGCGCGTCCGGACCCCGAAGTTCGAGTTCGTCGAGCAGCTGGGCCTCGAAGACCGAAGTGGCGACCGCCGTCGATTCGTCCCTGCTGCGTCCCCCGCGCATCGCGGGCGGCGGCGGGGCCATCGCCGCCATCTTGCGCTTCGCGCGGCGAGCGCGCTCTTTCTTGGGCGCGACCTCCTCCATCTCGTCGGCGAGGACCGCCTGGTCGAAGTCCATGGCCGCGGCGGGCGCTTCGGCCACCGCGCTAGCGATGGGGATCCCTTCGGGCTCCAGCCCGCCCGCGCCACCGAAGCTTGCCGAGCCGGCGACCGGCAGGTTGCCCAAGGCGTCGAACTCGAGGTTCGGCGGGGACACGGCTCGCCGCGAAGAACGGAATGACGGAACCGACGGAGGCGCGAGCCGCCTTCGCTCGGCGTCGTAGTCGGCGAACAACCCCTCGCTGCCGGCAGGGGGCGGACGCTCTACCGCCGGCTCTTCGTAGGTCTGACGCCGCCCGATGCGCAGCGCGGTCATCTTCGGGAGGGCGGTCCACGAAACGGGATCCGCTGTCGACACGCTCAGCCGAACCCCCGACCAGTCTTCTCCCGACCGCTGGGCGACGAGGGCCCGCAGGGCGATCTCCGCTCCATCGTTGCTGACTCGCACCTGGTACGTCGGGGCCCAAACGACCCCCGGCACCTGATACCTCACGGTCAATCTGGCCTGCTCCACCTCCTGTTCGACCCGGAGCCGACAAACGACGCTCTTGGTGATCTCCTGGGCCTCGACCCGATGGGCGGTGCTCGCGAGCTGTCGGCGCTGCTCGAGGTCCCGGCGCTGTCGTTCCA
>JANQQN010000010.1 GCA_028289325.1 Myxococcota bacterium
GACCACCACGTCGGCGCTACCGACGCCTTCTTCGAGCCGAGCCGTTGTCCATCCCCGGTCTCGAGCCGCGGCCGAGACTTCCTGTGCGCGCTGCGGGTAGCGGGGCGCGACCAGCAGCCGGCTCGAGGGGTCGATATCTCGGACCGCTCGAAACGCGTGCATCACCGGCGCCTCATCTTCGACGTGGGTGGAGCCGGCGACCAGCCACCGGCCGTCGGGAACGATCGGGACCGGATCGGCGGCCGTGCATCCGAGGTCATCGATCTCGGTGCTACCCGCGACCTCCACTCGCGCCGCTGGCGCGCCAAGGCGTCGCGCGCGATCCGCGTCGGCGGGCGTCCGCATCAGGAGGCGATCGAGGCGTTCGACCGTCGCCCCCGCCAGCCGATTCAGCCACGCGTATCTCCACATCCGATCCGGGTGCAGGCGCCCGTTGACGAGGACTCGAGCCGCGCCGGCCTCGGCCGCGGACGCCAGCAGCTGCGGCCACAGCTCGGCGTACTCCAAAACCAATACGTCGGGCGCGATGGCGCGTACCGCCCGCCGGGTGGCGAACGACACGTCGAAGGGCGCGAAGGTCACGCCATCGACGATCCCTGACAACTCTTCTTGCGCAACCCGATGACCGGCGTCGGTGATCGTCGATACGACGAGGGTCGCCTCGGGCAGCGCGGCGCGAACCCGACGAATGACCGGCTGTAGCGACTGCACATCGCCCCCCGACGCACCGTGGAACCAGATCCGCGGTGGTCCGCCTTCGGGCCATCGCCCGCCGCCCGGATAACATCCCATCCGGCGAGCGAGCCCCGGCCGCCACCGCCGACGCAGCAGGCAAAGCGGCAAACCCAGGACAAAGACGACGTAGCTCAGAACCACGTAGGTCAGGCGGACCACGACTTCACCTCCGCCCCGCCCCGGATTCGGCCGTCTTCGAGGGAGATCCGCTCGTGGCAAAGCTCCAGCATCGATCCGCGGTGCGCGATCAACAGGACGGCCCGGCGGTCGACCAGCGCGGCGAGGGCGTCGAGAACACCCCGCTCCTGCTCCGGGGCCAGCGCGGAGGTCGCCTCGTCCAGGATCAGCAGCGGGGCGTCCTTGAGAAACGCGCGGGCGATGGCGATCCGCTGGCGCTGGCCGCCCGAAAGCCGGACGCCCCGGTCGCCACACGGGGTCGAGTATCCCTCGGGCAGACGAACGATGAACTCGTGGGCCTGGGCTCGCTCCGCCGCGGCCCGAACGTCCGCGTCGCTGGCCGCGACCCCGTACGCGATGTTGTCGCGCACCGAAGCGTTGAAGAGAAAGGTGTCTTGCGTCACCACCGCGATCTGCGAGCGAAGCGCGGACAGCGATACCTCGCGCACGTCGATCCCGTCCACCGTCACCCGGCCCCGGTGAGGATCGTACAGCCGCGGCAGAAGCCGAGCGACCGTCGACTTGCCCGCGCCCGAAGGCCCGACCAGACCGGTGACCCGGCCCTCGCGAAGGGTGAAATCGACGCCAGAGAGGACGTCGTCACCGTCGGGTCGATACCGAAACCACACCCCTTCGAAGCGAGCTCGCGTCGGCCGCCGAGTCCATCGCCGGGGGACCGGCGGATCGACCACGGCCGGCGGCCGGTCGATGTGGGCGTAGATCCGGTCGGCGGCCGCGAGTCCAGGCATCAGGGCGCCGTTGATGCGAGCGAGGTTCTTGAGCGGCTCGTACATGAGCACCATCGCGAGGAGGAAACCGACGGCTTCGCTGGGCCGGATGGCCGCCCCCCCGGTCACCGCGAGGCGAATGGTGGCCAGGGTCGCCGCGACCCCGAGCACTTCCATCAGCGGGGTGTGGATGGCGCGGACGCGGAGGGCCCGGACCACGGCCCCCACGTATCCGCGCTGCGCGTCGGCGAATCGGCGCTGCTCGGCGGCGACGGCATCGTTGGCGTGAACCACCGCCACCCTCCCGATGACCTCCATCACCCGCTGCAGCAATCCGGCCCGCGCGATCTGTCCGTCGGCCGCGTATCGTTTCAAAAGACGAGCGAATACGACGATGGGTACCGCGGCGGCCACCAGGACCGCGACGGCGACAGCGAGCAGCCCCGGATACAAGAGCACCGACACCGTAGCGAGGGCCGCCAGCTTGAGGGCGTCGAACAGGACCACGGGCACCGCCTGATGGACGGCGCGCTCGACCTCTTCCATGTCCCCCCCGAACAGGGAGACGAGGTCGCCGACCTTGCGCTCGGCGAAGTAGCCCGGGCCCTGGGCCAGCATGTGGGCGAACAGACGGTCCCGCAGGCCCGTCACCACGGCCACGGTCACCCGGCCCCAGACGTAGACATGGAGGCCTTGGGCCCCCGCCTTGAGCCCCACCACCGCCGCGAAGGCCACCAGCAGTCGTTCGTTGAGCCATCGTTCGAGCGCTCCGGGGTCGACCCCCGCCCAGCGTCCCCACTCCTGCCAACGTTCGGACAACGCGAATCCGTCGGGATGGATGAGCTTGGCCGTCAGCAGCTCGAGGGCGAGGGGATAGACCGCGGTGGCCAACGCGAGCGCGGTGGCCGCGACCGCGGCGACGGTCACCGCTCGGCGATGGGGCCACAGCTCCCCGACGAGCCGGCGCACCGTCGAGCCTCCGACGCCCGACCGGGTCACCGCCGGACTCAGGGCGGGATTCGACGCTCGTCGCCCACTCACCGGCGCTCCTCGGGCCCCGGGCACGGCCCCGGGCCCCAAACACCTTCCGCCCGCACCGGGGTCACGTAGGCGGTGGCCACCACCCGGTCCCCGCGCCCGCGGGCGACGACGGAAGAGGGCGCGATGATCACCAGCCCCGGCTGAATGCGCGGGGACGGACCGACGACCACCGCCGCTCGGCCTGCACAGAGCGTGGGCACCGGCCACAGATCGTACTGACTTTTGCGGCGTGGGTGACGAACCCCGACCGGCCACCGGTCGTTCTGGTAAAAGCGGAGCAAGCTCGCCGCTTGGTAACGATCGGTCAGGATGAGATCGGCCCCCGCCTCGTCCGCGCGGGCGCCCGCGATATCGGCCACCTTCGCCCATCCCGCGGCGCGCAGGGTGCGGTCGCGGGGCCCGGGCACCGGCCACACGGGGTGGACGACATGGACGAGCACCGCCGCGGCCACGGCGCCCTGCACCCCGCACCACCGGAGGTAACCGGCGCCGCGGTCGCTCATCGCCGCTCGCACGCCCGCGACCGGCGCCGCACAGACCAGGACCGGGAGCAGCCAGTTGAGCTCCCCCGAGCCCCAGCCCACGGCGAGCGCGCACGCAGCGACCACCGCGCCCGCGCCCCCGAGGAGGGCCCGCTCCGCGGTCGCCCGGTCTTTCCCCCCCCCCGCCGCCCGCAGCCCGGCCCCGGTCACCGCGGCCCCCACCATCAGCAGCACCGCGCCCGCGGTCATGGGGCCCGCCGTCAGCCACCGCTCCGCGCCGCTGGTCACCCGCGACGCCTGAAAGGCCACCGCCGGCGGCACGCCGTCGGCGGCCAGCCACCAGGCCACCAGCGGGGCGGCGCCGACCGCCACCCCCCATATCGGTTCCGGCGTCCGCCATGCGCGGCGACCGAATGGCGTGGACAAGATCCCCGCCACCGCCCCCACGACGACGATCCCCGCCGGCAACTTCGCAAGACCGGCGGCACCGATCGCCGCGCCGGCCACCGGCCACCACCCCCGCTTCGCCCCGGGGGTCGTGGCCCGGGTGGCCGCATAGCCGGCGACGGCGACCAGGGCCGCCAGGGGGCCGTCGGGGGTCGCCGGCAGCAGCGCCACCGCGAACAGCAAGCTGGTGGCCAGGCCCCATCCGGCCCGGCTCGCGGCGCGGCGCACGAGCGCCGGTTCCCCGCTGACCGCGCGGGCCAGATGCCGCGCGGTCAGGACCACCGCGACCAAGGTCACCCCCATGCAGGTCAGACTGACCGCGCGAAGGGCGAGGAAGCGGTCGCGCAAGACTTCCTGCGCGACCCGGATCATCCACGCGATGACCGGCGGATGGTCGTAGTAGTGGACGGCGAGCGCCCGGGACCACGTCCAGTAGTACGCCTCGTCTTCGAGGACCGGCAGCATCCGCGCCGCCGCCACCACGAGCCCCACCGCGGCCGTGGCCGCCAGCCGCTCAGCGAGCACGGTCCCCGGGGGCCGATTCGAAGGCCTGACGGATGGCCGCCACGTGGGCCGGCCCCGTCCCGCAGCACCCACCGATGATCCGGGCCCCGAGCTCCGCCCACCGCCGGGCCGCGCGACCGAAGTCCTCGGGGCTCGTTCGCTGACCGCTCCAGGCCTGAAGATCCGCGTCGTATCCACCGTCGTTGGCGTACGCGCCCAGAGGCGTAGGGCCGACGTGGGGCGCCAAGCCGACCAGCGCGGCCTCCACCCGCTCGAAGGTGGTGCACTGGATGAACGCCACCGCGGCCCCCGTACGGGCGATCAGCGGGCCCGCATCCGCCCACGCCACGCCGCCCAACATGCGATCGTCTCCGGCCACCACACCTACCGCGACGGGCGGACCGCCCTCGAAATCCGCCACCAGCTTCGCCACCCCCTGGAGGTCGGCGAGGGTGGTGAGCATCTCGAAGACGATCAGGTCCGGCGATGCCGCCCGCAAGGCGGCGTACTGAAGGTGCAGGCGCTGGGCGACGTCTTCGGCGGTCAGACTGGCTTCGGTGGCATAGGGACGGTCGGGACTGGCCAGGCACCCCGCGACCCACGCCCCGGCCGCCTGGGCCCGAGCCACCGCTTCGCGGTTCAACCACCACGTCAGGGCCTCCGCCGCCGGCCCCGGTCGCGCCGCGAGCGCGTGCGGCAGCGAGGGCGGGGCGGGATCCACCGCGGCCAGATACTCCGCGACGTGGGCCAACGAGACGTTGTGGCTGTTGGCGATGACCAGCTCCGCGCCGGCCGCTACGTAGTCGCGGTGCACGGCCTCGGTCAGCGCTCGACCGCGGTCGGTCAACAGAGCCACCGAGCCCCACAGCGGATTGCGCACGTCGACGCCGCGGGCCTCGAGCTGGGTTCCGGTCGCGCCGTCCAGGACGACCGGCGATCCTTGGCGCAGGCGCTCGAGCAGGTTCACGCCGCCTCCCTGTGGTCGACGAACGCCGCGATGCGCGCTGCGGCCCGCTGAGCCGCGCCCGGGGGCCCCAGCCGAGGCCGTACCCGGCCGGCGAGCCGCAGGGCGTCGTCCGGGCGGGCCATGGCCTCGACGAGGGCGTGGGCGAGCTGGGACCCGGTCGCGGCGTCTTGAATGTGCTCCGCGACCGCCCGCTCGGCGAGCAACACGTTCGGAAGCGCCCAGTGCGGCACGATCTTCAGCCTTCGCGCCACGGCGTAGGTCAGAGGGTGGAGCCGGTAATAGACGACCTGCGGACACCCCAGGAGCGCGGTCTCCAGGGTCGCGGTGCCGCTCGCGACGAGCGCGCCGGCCGACTGACCCACCGCGACCGAGACCGCATCGGGCCCATCGACGAGGGTCGGCCGAACCGGGTCGAGCTCCCGGAAGATCCGGTCGCGGAGCCCGGGGTCCGCGACCGGCACCACGAACCCACGACCGGGTTCTCGGTCGTCGAGCACCTCCGCCGCCCGCTTGAGGACCGGAAGATGGCGAGCCAACTCCCCTCGTCGACTGCCGGGGAGAAGAGCGATCGGCGCTCGGTCGAGGTCCGGGGGTCGGCGTGGAGCGGGAATCTGATCGACGAGCGGATGGCCCACACAGTCGACGGGAACCCCTTTCCACGCCGCCATTTCGAAGGGAAACAGGACCATCATCCGATCGACCGCGGCCGCGTATCGGCGGACTCGACCCGGTCGCGACGCCCACACCGCCGGCGGCACGAACAGGATCACCGGGATGCCCGCGCGCCGCAGCGAGCGGGCCATCCGAAGATGAAAGTCCGGCGCGTCGATCAACACCGCGACATCGGGCCGCCAGGCGATCGCCCGTCTCACCATCGATCGGCACAGACGCCACAGCCGGGGAAGCTCGGCCGCCACCTCGACCATTCCCACCACCGACAGCTCGCTGGCGTCGTGCCACGCCTGTAGGCCCGCCGACCGCAGGCGGGGCCCGCCCATGCCCGAGGCGGCCACCGGCCGGGACGATCGCAACGCGTCGAGGACCGCGCCCCCGAGGCGGTCCGCGCTCGCTTCGGCCGCGCTGATCACCAGCCGCACCGGGGTCACCGTCGCCGCCGGCGGCGGGCGCGGGTCACGCCCCGTTCGCTGCCGCGAAGGAAAGCGCACAAGCGCGCGACCTCCGGGCGGTCTGTCGTTTCGGTGAGCTCCGCGAGCGCGTCGGCGTACCGGCCCTCCCGAAACAACGCCCGGTACGCCCGCTTGACGGCCGTCGCCGCGTCGTCGGTCCATCCGTCGCGCCGCAGCCCGATCCGGTTGAGCCCCCGCAGAGCGGCGGGGTTGCCGTCCGCGATGCAATACGGCGGAACGTCGAGCTGGATCCGCGCCGAGGCGCCGGTCATGGCCAACGTTCCGATCCGGCAGTGTTGGTGGACGGTGGTCGCGCCGCCGAGCACCGCCGCGTCCTCGATCTCGCAGTGCCCAGCAACCTGGGTCGCGTTCGCCATGACCACCCGATCGCCGATCCGACAGTCGTGGGCCACGTGACAGTAGGCCATGATCAAGGTGTCGGCCCCGACGACGGTCATCCGTCCCTCGCCTCGGCTCCCGGGGTTGAGGGTCGCCGCCTCCCGAATGACCGTTCGCGGGCCCACCCGCAGCCATCCCGCGTCGCCGTCGAATCGGAGGTCTTGCGGGCGGGTACCGAGGACGGCCTGGGGATAGACTTCGACCCGCTCCCCGAGCTCAGTGCGGCCGTCGATCACCACATGTCCGTGAATCACGCAGCGGTCTCCGATCACCACCTCGTCGCCGATCACCGAGAACGGCCCGACGGACACTTCCACGCCGAGCTCGGCGCCGCTCGCGATGAGCGCTGTCGGATGAACGCGCACGCCGTCAGGTCAAACTTCGAAGATCGGCTTCGGGAGCTCCGGGGGCAGCTCGGGGGCCTTCGGCGCCGGACCCGTGGTGGCGGTCACCCTGGCTTCGCTCGCGAGCCGGCCGTCGACGGTGACCGAACAGGCGAGCTTGAAGATGCCCATCCGGTATCTCTCGATTCGAGAGTGCAGCATCATCACGTCGCCGGGCACGACCATTCGTTTGAAACGACAGTCATTGATCCCCGCGATGTAGATGGAGGTCTCGCTGTCCATCTTGGCCCCGCTGGCGATGGCCAAGATGGCGCCCGCCTGTCCCATCGCTTCGATCTGCAGCACGCCGGGAAGCACCGGGTTGCCCGGAAAGTGACCCACGAAGAGCTGTTCGTTCGCGGTCACTGCCTTGCGCGCCTTGATGTACTCGTTGACGACGAGCTCGTCGACCGCATCGACGAGAAGGAACGGGTAGCGGTGCGGCAAGTATTGTTGAATCTGCCTGAGATTGAGTTTGATCATCGCCGGTGTAGGCCCCGAACGGCCTTCTCCAGCTCTCGCACTCGCTCGCCCCATTCGTCCAGCTTTCGCACCGCCAGCCACCGACGGAAAAACGAGGTCCGAAGTTCGGCCGGGGTGCCGGCAACCTTGGTGTCGGGGGGCACGTCCCGCATCACGCCCGCCTGGCCATAGACGACGGCCCGCTCGCCGACGTTGAGGTGGCCCGAAATCCCGGATTGGGCGCCGAGCGCAGCCCCCGCCTCTATTCGTGAAGACCCTGCAACGCCGGACTGAGCGACCAATACGCACGCCTCGCCGATCGAGACGTTGTGGCCCACCTGGACCAGATTATCCAGCTTAGCGGCACGACCTATCCGGGTGTCTTCGAAGGTCCCTCGGTCGATGCACGTGTTGGCGCCGATCTCGACGTCGTCCTCGATGCGCACCCCGCCCGCATGAGGGATCTTGACCGATGCCCCCACCGGCGGGCCGTCCCCGGGTCGCGCGAACCCGAACCCGTCGGCGCCGACGACCACCCCCGGGTGAAGAACGCACCGGGCGCCGACGCGACACCCGTGCCGGACGACGACATGGTTATACAGCACCGTGTCATCGCCCACGACCGCCTCGGCCTCGACGTGCGCCCCGGCGTGAAGCACGGCGCGGTCTCCGAGGCGCGCGCCGGGTCCGACGAAGGCCAGCGGGCCGATCGCGACCTCGCGACCCAGCGTCGCCGTTTCATCGATGACCGCGGCCGGATGTCGGCCCACGGGAGGGGCGGGCGGCGGCGGGGTCAACCGCTGGGCGGCTCGAGCGAACGCCACGTATGGAT
>JANQQN010000017.1 GCA_028289325.1 Myxococcota bacterium
GTTGCGAACCCCGAAGTCGACCTCGGGGGGATCGAAGAAGCCGGTGGCCGCCACCTTACGAAGCGCTGGCTCGCCCTCACACCCGCTCACGAGCGTAACCAGCGCCAAAAGCCACGCCGTCCGCATGGCGCGGAATGCTCGCACGCCGGTTCGGTCGTGGCCACGGCCTCGTCCGGCGCCCCCGGGCCCAAAGAGCAGTGCCCCGCTCGACCGACGACCAGGTGGTCGACGAGCGGGATGCCCAACAGGCGTCCGGCCGCCGCGAGCCGGTCGGTCAACGCGCGGTCCGCGGGGCTCGGACTGGGATCACCGCTCGGGTGGTTGTGGACCACGGCCACCGCCGCCGCCCGGGCCCGGATGGCCGGCGCGAAGACCTCCCGGGGATGGACCAAGCACGCATCGAGGCTCCCCCGCGCGACCTCCGCCGTCCCCCCGAAGCGGCCTCGTCCGTCGAGGAACACCGCGTGAAAGGACTCCACCGGGGCGAGGGGCAAAAAGGGGTCGAGACCGTCGAGGAGCGCCCCTGGCCCGTCGATGACCCTCGGGGACCCCGGCGTTCGGTGGACCTGGTCCCACAGCTCTAGGATCGCCGCCCAGCGCTCGCCGGCGTCCGCGACCCCGTCCAGCGCCTCCGGACCGGCTCTCCACAGCCCGACGATGCCCCCCACGGCCGCCAGCCGAGCCTCGACGGAGGCGCGATGGTCGGGACCGACCCCCATCGCCCGCATCACCAACGACACGTCCTCATCCCACACGGTCGCACAGGCCAGTGCACGCCGAGTGCCAGTCAGCCGCGCTGGCCGTCGCCAGCGGGCCGCTCCGGAACTCGCGGATGGTGCGGTATTCGGTTGGACGCGGTACTCGAAGCCGGTGACGGTGCCGTCCGCCGAGCCCTTGCAGGCCTTCGTGGGCGCGTGGGCCGCGTTTCGCGCCATCCCGCGCCTTCGTGACGTCGACCCCACCCTGCTCACCGCGCCCGAGCGAGCGTTGTACGAGCAGCTGGGCAGCGACCGACGGCGTACCGAATGGTGGGCGGGCCGAATGGCGGCCCGGGGGGCCCTGCGGGCGGTCGGGGCCGGCGCGGCGTCGGTGTTGCGCGCGCCAAACGGCGCCCCGACCGTCTCCGGTCCGCACGCTCACCAGGCCACGGTGGCGATCACCCACGGCCGCCGGTGGGCCGGTGCGGTCGCGACGCGGATCGATGGCCCCACCCCCCACATCGGCCTCGACCTCGTCGACGTCGAGGACGTACCGAGGGTCGCCCGGGTTGCCCCGCGAAACTTTCGCCCCCCGGAGCGGACCCTGATGGCCACCGACCCCCGGGCGGGCGTCCTGGCCTGGGGGTCCCGAGAAGCGGCGGCCAAGGCGACCCGGACCGGGATGTTCGCGTACGCGCTGTCCGAGGTGGCGGTGACCGCGGTCGACGCCCCGTCGGGAACCCTCACCCTGAGCGAACCTGGCCTCGATGCCGCGTATAAGCCTTCCCCCGACGGTGGGTGGCTGGTCTTCGTCCGGGCCTCACCCGCCGCCGTGGCTCGAGCGCAAGCGGTGGCCCGGGCTCGCAGCGCGCCGAAAGAGGGGTGACCGTTTTTCGCTGGACGGTGGCCACGGCGGCTCCTAGGTTCCCTCTTCCGGTGACTACGCAACAGGGCGACCCAGCCCGGGTGCACTTCGTAACCCTGGGCTGTCCGAAAAACCGCGTCGACTCCGAGATCATGCTCGGACACCTGCAGGACGCTTCGATGACCTTCACGATGGATCCCGAGGAGGCCGACGTGATCGTGGTGAACACCTGCGGCTTTATCGAAGACGCGAAGAAGGAGTCGATCGACGTCATTCTCGAGATGGCCCACTACCGCACCAGCGGGGACGCAAAAAAACTGATCGTCACCGGCTGCCTCGCCCAGCGCTATCCCGATGCCCTCAAAGACGAGATCCCGGAGATCGACGCCATCCTGGGTAACGGCGAGTACGAGACCGTGGCCGACGTGGCCCGCCGTGCGGTGGACGACCTCGCGGCCGACGGCAAGCTGGTGCGGGTCGCGCCGCCGAGGTTCATCCACGACGCGACCACCCCTCGCGTCAACACGTTCCTTCCCCACTCCGCGTATGTGAAGGTCGCCGAAGGCTGCGACCAGAAGTGCGCGTTCTGCATCATCCCCAAGCTCCGGGGGACCCAACTGAGCCGGCCGATCGACGACGTGGTGAGGGAGGTCGACGCGCTCGCCCGCCGAGGCGTGGTGGAGGTCAATCTGGTCGCCCAAGACCTGACCGGGTACGGCTCGGATCTGCAGCCGCGGCGAGCGCTCGCCGACCTCCTGCGGGCGCTGGGACAAGTCGAGCCGCTTCGATGGATTCGACTGCACTACGCCTATCCTCGCCCGTTTTCCAGGGCGCTGCTGGCGGCCCTGGCCGAGGAAGACAAGGTCCTTCCGTACATCGACATGCCCTTGCAGCACATCTCGGACCCGGTATTGAAGCGAATGCGCCGGGGTCGGCCTCGGCGATTCATCGAGCGTCTCCTCAACGATATCCGGACCGCGGTGCCCGAGGTCACTCTCCGAACCTCGTTCATCGTCGGATTCCCGGGAGAAACCGAGGACGATTTTCGGATCCTCTGCGACTACATCGAGGCCGAGCGCTTCGAGCGGGTCGGGGTGTTTCGATTCAGTCGAGAAGAGAACACCCCGTCTTACGACCTGCCCGATCAGGTCCCCCCTGAGGTCATCGAGGCCCGCTATCATCATCTGATGACCCTCTTGCAGGAGAAGTCGCGGGCGCGGATGGCCAGGTTCGCGGGCCGACGAATCGAAGTTTTGGTCGACGGTCCATCGGAGGAGACGGACCTCCTGCTCGCTGGCCGTCACAAGGGGCAGGCCCCGGAGATCGACGGCACCACGTACATCAACGACGGTTCCGCGCGGGCGGGGGATATCGTCGAAGTCGAGGTCACCGAGACGTTCGACTACGACATCGTGGGACACATCACGCGAGTGCTACACCCCGCCCCCGCGCGGCCCGACCATCCCCGATTCGAAGCCCCTCGCGCGGCCACTCCCCCTGCCCTTCACGTGCTTCCGGGTTGAGCGAGATCTCACTGCCTCGGGTAAGTGACTCGTTCAGAAGACACCCGACGGACGTGAAGGCGGGTACATCTCGCGTCGCGTCTCGAGGTCTGGTAGTTCGAGCCCAAATGCCATCGGTGAGCGACCCGAAGACCTGGCTCCCGTTGGGGAGCGCTCAGATCATCGACTGGAAGCACCTCGGACGAACGCCGAGCGCGCGCGGCGCCACCGCGTGGGTCATGCGGCTCGGCGGGGAGCCGGTGATGATGAGAACGTGGTGCAATGAGAGCACGACGTTCTACGAGTTCTTCTTCCTTGGCCATGAAGCGATGGCCGGCTCGATCATCGTGTCGACGCACCGCGCGGATCAGACGCGGCTTCAGGTGAAGGTCACCGTCGAGATCGAGGGACGTCTCTCCTATACTGAAACGACCGAGCTCGCGGAACACAGCCGCACCGGGCTGTACGGCGTCACGACCCGAACCATGGAGGGGCGCGTGACCCCCGACCGGCTCGAAACGCTGACCCCCGCCCACGCCGAGATCTTCGAGTACGCCCCCGAGAGCTCGCTGAGCACGGTCTGCGGGGTATGGCTGGCCGAGCTGCTGAAGTGGACGTTCGAGATCGCCGGCCAAGACGGCGCGATGGCCGTCGCGGCGCCGGTCGAGGCCGCGCCCCCCGCGCCGCCGATGCGAGCCCCGGCGTTGCCCGACGCGCGCAACGACGGCCCGCGCTCCGCGGCGGCGCCCAACCGCCCTGTCCTCGTCCCGGATCCCGCGCCGGGGCCCCCGCCGCCGCCCGAGCCGAGCCCCCCTGCGATTCCCCGAGGCGTGGGCGGGGTTCTGGTAGCGCGCACCAGCAACGGCGAGCGATGGCAGGTCGACGGGCCCGAGACCTACATGGGCCGCTCCAAGCAGTGCTCCATCGTTCTCAAGTCGCAGCGCGTCTCCCGCAAACACGCGTCGATCACCCGCGAGGACGACGGCTTCTACATCAACGACCTCGGCGCCGCGAACGGCATCTGGGCCGGAACGGACAAGGTCGAACGCGAAAAGATCGAAGACGGCTCGGAGTACATCATCGGCGACGTGCTGGTGAGCTTCAGCTACGCTTGATCCCTTCGCGCCGGCCGGATTCAGCGACGATTCGCCCGTGGGTCACGCCGCTCGAACATTGCTCTTCTGGCTCAGCCTGTTCGCAGCGACCGGATGTCTCGTGGACTGGCGAGACCAGGTCGACCCCGGGCTGGTCGCTGCCGACCCTGAGCAGACGCCGGTGCGCGGGGTGCCCACCGCGCTGAAGTTCGGGGATGTGGAGGCGATCCTCACCGCGAGAGCCCGCTACCGAATCCGCGCCTACGCCCTGATCGTCGACGCCAGCATGCACGATGCGTGGTCCGATGTTGCGCGACTCGACGTCGCGTTCGGCTGGGGCCCGGTGGCGAAGACGTCGGTCCTGCGCCGGCTCAGCTTTCATCTGAAGCGTCGCTACGTTTCCGTGCGCTGGGGGGCTCGGCTCCCGCTCGGCCCGCGAGAGGTGATGAATCACCTCAGCAATCATCACCTCATCGCCGCCGATAGCGAGGTCGCCGAGACGCTGGCCAAGCTGCGCCCGGGAGACCTCGTCACGCTCGAGGGCGACCTGGTCGACCTTCAGGTTCACGGCCAGACCATGCGGACGAGCCTGTCCCGGACCGACGTGGGCAACGGCGCTTGCGAAGTGGTGTTCGTGGAGCACGTCGACCGGCAGCCGCCGGCCAAACCGTCCACGATCACCCAGCTACTGGACCAGACGTTCTAGGATCTGAGAAGGCTCCGGAAAGCCGAGCCCGGACTTGTTCTTGTTCCACAGCTCGACACCATCGGCTTTGACGATGAAGTCGCCGCGTCCGCCGCCGATCAACTCGACGTCGGCACCGGGGTGTACGCGCTGAATCTCAGCGGCCAGACCGACCGCTTTCGGCTTGTAGCTTCACATTACGCAGTATTCGATAGTGACGCGCATGGGCTGGTTATGACCGGCCCGACCGCCCATCACAAGGCAAAACTCGGCGTCTACCCATCCCCGGTCACCCTTCGAAGGCTCTGGCGTCAGCTCTGGTCCATCCAAGCGGCGATAGCGCGGCCGATCTCGGGCCCTGAGTCTTCCTGAATGAAATGGATGCCCTTGACCGCGACTTCCTGCTGGTTCTTCCACGTCCGGCAGAACTCCCGGACGGGGCCGGTGAGGATCGCCCCGGGCTCGGCGTTGATGAATAGCTTCCGGACCTCATTCGACGCCATCCACCTTGCGTAGTCCGCCGCGATCTCCACGACGTCAGCCGGTTCGCCGGCGAGCGGGATCTGCCGAGGCCAGGTCAGCGTCGGCCACCGGTGCTGCTCTTCGCGAAACGGTGCCCGGTACACGTCCATCTCTTCAGGTGAGAGGTCGCGGATAATGGAACCGGTAAGAACCCGCTCGACGAACACGTTCTTCTTCAAGACCATGTCCTCGCCGGCCGGCGATCGCAGGGCCCGAAAGATCGGCCGCGCCGCTTCCGGCCATTCGGCCCACTCGGGCATCGGACGCACGATCGCCTCCATGTACGCGATGCCTCGCACGGCCTCGGCATGACGGCGGGCCCAGTCGAAGCCCAACGCGGAGCCCCAGTCGTGGATCACCAAGGTGACGTTGCTATCGATGCCCATCGCGTCGGTGAAGCCGTCGAGGAATCGCTGGTGAGTCACGAAGCGGTAGGTGTCGGGCCCGGGGTCCGGAAGCTTGTCGGAACGCCCCATGCCGATCAGGTCGGGGGCGATACAGCGCCCCCGACCGGCGAGCGCGGGCATGACCGAGCGCCACAGGTACGACGACGTCGGATTGCCGTGCAGGAACAGGATCGGGTCCCCCTCCCCCACTTCGACGTACGCCATCTTGCGGCCGTGAACGTCGACGTAACGCGCAGGCATCGGCTCGACATTGGCCATGATCACGCCCCATCCATCGACAGCGACGCCAGCCCCGGAATCGACGCTTCGAGACGGGCGATCGCGTCCTCGCGCAGCTTCAACTTGTTGCCGGCGTACGCTTGCGTCGAAAGCTCGGCCAGTCCACCGGCGATCTCCATGGCCCGACCACGGACCGTGTCCGGCTCGACGACCTCATCCACGAAGCCCGCCTCGCGGGCCCCCTCGGGGCCGTACATTCGAGCCTGAATGACCGCCGCCTGAAGGTGCGCCGCCGACAACCGCTGTTGCGACAGGATCATGCCAAAGGGCGGGATGACCATCCCGATCGCCGCCTCATTCAGGCCGATCTTGAACTCCCCTCGCGCCGCCACGCGGGTGTCGGCGGTCATCAGCAACATCGCCCCGGCGGCGATCGCGTGGCCGGTGCAGGCCGCGACCACCGGCATCGGAAACGCAAAGATGCGGGATAGAACCTTGGCCCCGGCGATGAGCAGAGCTCGGGTCGCCTCCGGTCCCTTCTGGAATTCCTTCAAATCGAAGCCGGCCGAAAATCGCCCTGGTCGGCCCACCAGCACCACCGCCTTCGCATCCGCCTGGGCTCGATCGAGGCCCTCGTTCAGCGCACCGATGAACGCATGGCTCAACGCGTTGGCCTTGCCGTCGTCGAGATCCAAGACCGCCGCCGGCCCATCCTGCGTGTATTCGATCATGGGTGCAGGCTATCACCGCCATCCACAAACCGGGCGCATGCCTCCTATGAATGGGCGTCTCGCCCGCCGACGGAGGGCGGTGCATTTGCGCCGCGCGGTTCCGGCTGGTTAGCCTCGACGCGATGCACGTCGATGACGCCCTGAAGGCTCGGATCTCGATCCGCAGTTTCCTGGACAAGCCGGTCAGCGAAGCCGAGGTCCGACAGATCCTCGATGTGGCGCGATGGTCACCGTCGGGCGGCAATCTTCAGCCGTGGAAGGTCCGCGTCGTGGCCGGCGCGGCCCGACAGGCGGTCACCGATCTCGCGGTGTCCGTCCTGGCCCAGAACCCGGCCGGGGAGTCCGAAGAACACCCGATCTATCCCCCCAAGCTCTGGGAGCCCTATCGATCCCGCCGCTTCAAGATCGGCGAAGACATGTACGCGCTGTTGGGCATCCCTCGCGACGACAAGCCCGCCCGGCTGCAGTGGGTGGCGCGGAACTACCAGTTCTTCGGCGCACCGGTCGGCCTCTTCTTCATCATCGATCGGGGCATGGGGAACGGACAGTGGGCCCACCTCGGCATGCTCATGCAGTCCATCGCCCTCGCGGCCACCGCCCGCGGTCTCGGAACGTGCATGCAGGAGAGCTGGGCCATGGTTCGAAAGAGCCTCCACGCCCACTTTCAGCTCCAGGACCGCGACGTGGTGTATTGCGGCATGGCCCTCGGCCATCCGGATCCCGAATCGTCGGTCAACACCCTTCGCTCGGATCGGGCGGAGGTCGATGAGTTCGCGATGCTCGACGGCTTCTGAACCTCTCGGGGCGAGCGTGAAGCGTAGGGGGTAGGAGTTTCGGACCTACCTATCAGCTGTCTTTGGGCAATCCGAGCTGTTCGCGAAGCTCGCGGTGGCGGGGGGAGTTTTGGCTCCAGTACGGCGTCACCAAGGTCTTCATTCGCTCACCGACGGTGGTCTGACCGCGCCCATCGGTCTCCGTCCATCGCTTGATGCGGTACGGAAACGCTTCTTCGAGCTCGATGGTCAACACCCGACCGAGGTCGGGGTAGCGGACGCTGTACGTCCAGCCGTCGGCGGTTCGCGTGAGCTTGGCTTCGGCCCGCTGCGGCTGAATAGGCACGTGAAGCAGGCGCAGGAACGTCGAGTTCGGAAGCATCGACACCGCGCCCGTGGGCAGCCGGGTGGGGTCGATGCGAGCGAGGGTCCAGACGTCGTCTTCCATGACCAGGTCCGCGGGCAGCGTGAACGTCCGGTCGCCCTCCGACTCGAAGTACGAAAAGGCGCGCCCTTCTACCCCCGTCGTCCGGCGATTCAGCTGCATGAAGACATGGCCGCACCACTCCTGAACGCTGGTCGTCACCTTGATCGTCGGCTCGCCGGAGGTCGGCGTGAAGACCGAGCGCATGGTGGAGTAGGGGTAGATGCCGGTATTGAATTTGCGCGTATGGTTGAGCTTCAGGACCGGGACCGCATCGGTACCCGCGCTCGCCGCGTAGTCGAGCTTCACCTGCTTACGGCGACTGAACGGCTCGGTGACGAATACCAGCACCGCATGCCCATCATGGATATCGCCATATCGGGCCTGCTTGAGCCGGTAGCTGGTCAACTCGGCTTTACCTTGATTCCAATACGCGTTCCACTGCACGGCCGTAGGTTTCGGCGGTGCGGAGGGCAACGCGGCAAAGCTCGGCGTCGCGAGCACAGACCCTGCGACGGCCAACAACACTGGGGCGGAAATGCGTACCATGTCGTCGGCAGAACGATAGCCGCGGGATGCCCATTCCGTCCCGGCGACCGCTCGTGCCGACCGAACCCAAAGACGACAAGGAGTGAAGGATGGATATCAGCGCACAAGCAGTGATCGTGACCGGCGGGGCGTCGGGGCTCGGAGAGGGCACCGCGCGTCGTTTGGCGGCCGACGGCGCCAAAGTTGCCATTTTCGACATGAACCAGGAGCGAGGAGAAGCGGTCGCCAAAGATATCGGCGGCGTCTTCTGCCGGGTCGACGTCAGCCAGGAAGACAGCATCGCCGCCGGTTTCGCTGCCGCCCGCCAGGCGCACGGCCAGGAGCGCGTACTGGTGAACTGCGCAGGGATCGGCTTGGGCGAAAAGACCGCCGGGCGATCGAAGTCGACCGGCCAGATCAAGTTCCACAGCTTCGACAAGTTCAAGCGGGTCATCGATATCAATCTCGTGGGCTCCTTCGCCTGTGCGGCTCGCGCGGCGGCGGGCATGATGACCCTCGAGCCACTCGGAGACTCCGGCCGCGGACTCATCGTCCACACCGCCTCCGTGGCCGCGCAGGACGGTCAGGTCGGCCAGCTCGCCTACTCCGCGAGCAAG
>JANQQN010000018.1 GCA_028289325.1 Myxococcota bacterium
CACCACATCGACGATCCGCACCTCGGCGCAAGGCAGGTGTGCGCGGCGAGCGGATGCGGGTGGGCGATCGGCAAGTGGTTGGGCTCCGGTCAGAGCTACGATCCGTCGAACTACGCGCCGGCCGGCACATCCGCGGACCCCGAGGAGGTCGAGCTGTGCACGGTACAGGGCGTGACCCGAGAGATCCTGGTCAGCAAGGTCAATCCGCCCTCGAACCCTTGTCCCGGGCCGAGTTCGGATGTGCATGAGCGCAATGTGAATCCGACGCCGGGCCGAGATCCGTGTGGACAGTGCGACCTGCGAAAGCCTCCGGTGGTCAATTCGGTGATGACGGTGACCGAGGAGGGCGTCGTGCGCGGGGCGCTGCGCGCGATGTCGAGGGTGACCATCACCTATGACACGCGTCACTGGTCGCGAAAGCTGACCGGTCTTCACCTGGTGGTGGTGAGCGCCAACGGTTCGCAAACGATCATCGATCTTCGGTCCTTGGCGGGAGGGACGATCACGGAAGGCAAGTACGGCTCTATCGAAGACATCCCCGTCCCGAACGGCCTCGACGCCGGGGACACCGCGCGGCTGATCTTCGAGGACGAGAACGGGAACACGATCGCCAGCGAGCTGCTGGTCACGGCCCCCTGAGCCGTGCGACGACCCGTCGTATGACGGGATCAGTCTGGGACCAGCACACGGTCACCCTCCCTGCGTATCGGCGAGGCCTGCACGACATCACGACGGCCGTCGACGGGGTCGTGTCGGGGTCCGAGGTGACCACCGGGCTCTGCCACGTCTTTGTTCAACACACCTCGGCGTCGCTGCTCATTCAAGAGAACGCGGATCCCGACGTGCTTCGGGATCTCGGAGACTGGTTCGCGCGCGTCGTTCCGGATGGCGATCCCCGGTACCGGCATTCCGCCGAGGGACCGGACGACATGAGCGCGCATATCCGGTCGGCGTTGACTCAGACGTCGCTCACCCTGCCCATCGCTCGAGGCCACCTGGCCCTCGGCACCTGGCAGGGCCTCTATCTGTTCGAGCACCGGACCTCCCCTCATCGGCGTCGCTTGGTCATCACCACGATGGGGGTGGCTCAGTCATCCACTGCGGGGGCCACCTGAGACCGCGCCGCTTCGAGTCGCGCGAGCCGGGCCTTGCGAGCGATGGTCAGCAGCCGCTGGTCTCGGTCCCAACGCTCGCCCTCTTCACCTTCGAGTCGAAGGCGGGGCCAGATGGTCTCCGCGATGGTGAGCAGACCGGCCAGCGCGAGGTGGGTGCCGGGGCGGGCCGACGGCGCCGTCGACAGGGCGTGCAGCGCATGGACGAGCCCGGCCAACGCTTCGATGTCTTCCGGCGGGCTTCGGTGCCGATGGGCGGCGCGGGTAAGGTACACCAAGACGGCTAAGGTGACGTGGATGTCCTCGACGGTCCGAAATGGCTTCACCACTCGAGCCCAGCCGTCTTCGACGATGGTGGCGGGGCGGGCGCCGGCGAGGACGACGCGCCCATGGGGAACCTCGGGTACGAACCCCGACGCGGGCAGAGGCTCGATGGTCACCCCGGGGGCCTTCGCGTCGACGGTGGCCACGACCAGCGGCCGCACGGTCTCCGACGCCTCATCGCCGGCCACGGCGAGGATGTGAAGGGTCTTCGCGAGCGGACCGCCGGTCACGAAGGTCTTGGTTCCGGTGAGCGCCCCGTCGGCCCACCGGCAGGCGATGGTGCGGGGATGGGGGGGCCCGGATTCGGTGACGCACATCGCAGGCCACGGGGCGGGGGCCATGAGCGCGTCACACGCCGCGTGGTAGCCCCCGATGAACGCGTAGCCGACCCGGTCGGCGTGGAGGCCGGCCGCAAACGCGCGATCCGCCGGCGAGCCGGCGGGGAGGGCGTCGACGAACGTCGATACGTCCGGCCACGCGTGGGGGGGCGTGGTCGAGAACAGGGCGTCGGGGTCGATGGCCATCGGTCACACCCGCTCGATTCGGATGTTGCCGAGCACCGACCACGCCCGGACGATCAGGACCACCGGTTCGTCCGCTGGGTCGGCCGCCTCTTCTTCGGACGCAGGCTCCGGCCGGTCCACCGCCGTCTTCGGGCCGGGGTCGGGCCGCGCCTGGCGCCGATCTCCCTTCAGCCACTGAAAGATACGTTCGTGCAGGGGCGTCTTACGCACTCGATGCTCGAGCGAGCCGAGGATCGAGTAGCCCGACAGGTCGACCTCCACGTGGGCCGGCACCACGATCTCGACGTTGCCGAGGACCGCGTTGACTTGAATCTCGGTGATCCCCACCGGCAGGGCGGCCTGGACGAAGTCCAGCTTGACGTTGCCGAGTCCGGCGGTCACGTCGATGAACTCCGGGGGGATCCACCCTCCGGAGCGGGTCACAGTCCCCAGCATGCAAAAAATGACGTCGCGCTCGGGTTCCTCGGTGGTCTCCAGCGCCGACGCCCGCCGGCTGGGGGCCACTTCGGAGAGCGCCCGGGACGTTGGGGCCACCGCGGCCGCCGGCTCGCGCTCCTCAGGCTTGGTCATGGCGAGGGTTTAGCAGGAACCAGAGCCTTCGGATGAATCTCCGGCCGGACTCCCTGGCTCTGAGGGAGCATGAACACACGCTTCACCCCCTGTCGCATCACCGGCCTCATAATCATCGCGATCGCCACCGCAGCCTGTACGCCGGCCGAGCGGCCCGCGGTGAGGACCGCCGACGCCGGGCTTACCGAGCGCCGGTCTTCATCCGCTCCGGTCCCCATCAAGCTGGCACCCGGCTGGCGGCGGCTGGATCCCGCGGCGGTGACCGGCGGGACGGCAGAGAAGCTGGCCGTGGCGCGGCGGGCGGCCCAAGAGCTGGGCCGGACGCTCGGCGGAACGCTCCAGTCGGCGGTCGGACAAGACCGGGACTACGTTCGGGGTACCGAGGCCTGCCGGACCGCGGCCCCCACGATCGCAAGAACGGTCTCCGCGACCCATCGGGCCCAGGTCGGTCGGACGTCGTTTCGGGTTCGAAACCCGGACAATCGTCCCGCGCCCTGGGCGCAGCCGGTCGTTGATCAGCGAGTCGGGACGCCGCTGTTGATGGCCGGTCCCGAGGGCGCGGTCGCGTTCATGGCCCCGATTCAGCTCAAGCCGGTCTGCACCGTATGCCATGGCCAGCGCGCCCTGATTCCGGCCGAAGTTCGGGCCGCCCTGGCCGAGGTCTATCCGGAGGACGAGGCGGTAGGCTTCCAGCCCGGGGACCTCCGAGGCTGGTTCTGGGTCAAGTTCGACGCGGAGCCCGAGCGGGTCCCCTGACTTCTGCTTCTCGCTGCGTTGTCGATGCTGCCGTTTCCCGGTAGGGCATCGAACCATGAACTACGGCGCGTTCCTGGCCGCGGCCTTCGTCGCGATGGCCCCGGTGGCGGCGGCGGCCCAGACCTCCCCCGCTCCGATCGCCACGCCGCCTCTGGCCAGCGGGCGCTCCTTGAGCGCTCCCGGGGAGATCACCGCGGGCGATGCGCTGGCCCGGGCCCTGCTTCTGGCCGAAAACCTGGAGCTGATCCGTCGATTCATGGGTCGGATCACCGCGCCGCGGCCGCTGTTCCGGGCCCAAAACCCGACCATGGCCGAGGTCTACTTTACGGCCCTCAGCACGAAGGTGCGCATCGATCAGTTGTCCTTCGAGCTGATGCGTACGGCTCGACCGGGTCGGCCCGAGTTCCCCAAAACAGAGGTGACCGTCGCCGACGTGTTGGCGAAGATCGACGAGAGCTTGCAGGTCGCCCTGCGGGTCAAGCGATCGCTCGGCATCACCGTCGAGCCCCCCGAAACCGTTCAGTCCGACAATTCGTCGCTAGGCGATCTGTACAACCTTCTGCTCTCGATCGCCTCGTCGATCAACGGACTGGTCGATGCGCGAGCCCGCAGCGGCGACTCGTTCTCGGTCACCACCATCCTCGTTCACCAGGCGATGGCCCTTCATCTTCAGCTGACGACGCGGATGATGCCCGACGAACCCGCGGTGGTGCCCAACAAGACCCCCGAAGACGTCTTTCAGGCGCTGATGGCGAGTTTCGCGCTGATCTCGCGCCTGCTGGAGGCGGAGGGGATGCCGGTGTTGGCCATCACCCGCGATACGGAGGGGGGCCGAACGGCCACCAATTCGGACATCATCGATCTTACGGTGCTGATGGTCGCCGAGCTCGATCGTCTCCTTCGCGCTCGGGGTCGACCGGGTCAGCTGCCTCCGGTGGCGTACCTGCGCCGAAAGTACCCCTCCGATGTCGTCGCGCGCGTGAAGCTCCTTCAGGCGATCCTCGAAGACATCGTGGCCGCGAAGGCCGCAGGCGCCAAGCGGCCCGCCAAGCCGGAGTCCGGCAAGTGAACACCGCTACCACCACCGGGACCAAGACGGGGACCACCGGCCGCCGACGGGTCGGGCGGTTGATCAGCTCGAGCAGCAAGATGGCGCTCGTCGGCATCATGGCGTCGGCGGCGACGATCGGCTTCACGCTGTGGATTCAATACATCATGGTTCGACAGCGGAACGTCGGCGAGCCGCTCGTTCGGACGTCGATGACCCTCCAGCGCCTTCTCGACCGGTCGCTGGTCGAGCTGCGAGGATGGATCGCGTACGGAGATCCCAAGGCCAAACAGGCGCGACGCCAGCTGTGGAACGAGGACATCACGAAGACCCTGGACGAGCTCGAGCGAGCGGCCCAAACGCTGCAAGCGAAGGCGGTTCTGGACGACTACGCCGCGCTGCGGATGCGCTTGCGCCGACTGCGATACCTGCAGTGGTTCGTCGAAGATATCGCGCGAACGCCGACCAATGAGTCGGCGCGGCGAACGTATGCCTCGGTCTTGCGCCCGCTCGCGGATCAGATCGAGCCTCACCTCGGCGCGGTGTCGGTGCCCGTTCCCGGTGGGGCGACGGCGGCCGGCGAGGCGCAAGAACTATTGACCGCGTTTCTTGCCACCGACCGCGCGGTGATCGCTCTGCTCGATGCGGGCTCGGTGGACCTCGCGACCGCGACTCGGCGCAAGGCCGAGCGTCTGTCGGCTTTGGCCACGGCGATCGTCAACGGGTGGCCGGCGAGGAAGACGGACTTCGTCACCGCCGAGTTCCTCCTCGAAGGCGCGCGCGAGGCGCGGGCGTACGCCGCCCGGGTGCCGAGGGTGGTTGAGCTGCGCATCCGCGACGACTGGAATCTGAGCGAGACCACCTACCGAGAGCAGCTGAAACCGCTGCAGCGGGAGGTGGCCGCGCTGGCCCAGAAGATATCTCAAGACCAGCTCGCGTTCGTGAAGCAGCAGGCGCGGGGGCTGATGCGGTGGAGCTTCGTCGTTTTGGGACTGGCGCTGTTGCTCGGTGGGTTGTCGGTGGCCGCGGCCTACGTCAACTATCGGCTGGAGTACCGGGTCGAGCGGGCGTTGGCCAAAGCCAGCAGTCTCGGTAAGTACGTGATCGAGGGCCGCATCGGGGGCGGCGGGATGGGGGAGGTGTTTCGCGCCAAACACGCTTTGCTGCGCCGACCGTCGGCGGTGAAGGTGCTGCGCATCGATCAGATGCTCGACCTCGACGCGCAGGAGCGCTTCGAGAATGAGGTTCGCCTCACCAGCCAACTGACCCACCCGAATACCATCGCCATCTTCGACTACGGCCGGACCGACGAAGGCCTTTTCTATTACGCGATGGAGCTGCTGGACGGAGTAGGGCTCGACACCCTGGTCGCGATCTCCGGACCCCAGCCGCCATCACGGGTCGTCCATATCCTTCGCCAGATATGTGCCTCGCTGCACGAAGCTCACGAGCAAGGCCTCTTGCATCGCGACGTGAAGCCGAGCAACGTGATGCTCGCCAAGCTCGGCGGCGTTGCCGACTGGGTCAAGGTCTTGGACTTCGGCCTCGCGACCCGAATTCGACGCCCGGCGACGAGAGCGGTCGAGAACACGGTGGTCGGGACCCCCGCGTACATCGCGCCGGAGGTGATCATGTCGCCCGATGGCGCCGGCCCGCGGGCGGATCTGTACGCGGTGGGGGCGGTCGGCTACTTCCTTGTCACGGGAGAGAACGTCTTCGACCGGGAGACGGTGGCCGAGGTCCTGGACGCCCATCTGCACGACCAGCCCGAGCCGCCTTCGACCCGGCTCGGTGTCGACACGCTGCCGGAGTCGCTCGAGCTACTCGTCTTGTCGTGCCTGGCGAAGGATCCCGGCGATCGGCCCAAGAGCGCGGCCGAGCTCGCTCGGATGCTGGACGAGGTCGACGTTGAAGAATGGACGCCCGCCAGTGCCCAGGCGTGGTGGGATGAATACGGCGAGGCGGCCGTCGCCGCGGCCCGCGCCGAGCCCGAGAGCAAGCGGGGGTCGATGGCGTCACTGGGAGCACCGAGGGGGCTCGAGCCCCTACGGAGCGTGAGCCCGTGACCGCAGGTGACGTGACCTCGCGGTGGGTCGTCCCCGCCGCGTTCGTGGTGTCGGTCGCGATGATCGCGCAACAGCTCGCCGGCAAAGCCATCCGAGACGCGTACTTCCTGAGCGTCTACGACGCGGAAGTCCTGCCCAAGGTCATGACCGTCGCGTCGATCCTATCGGTGTTGTCGGTGTTCGCCGTGACCCGGCTCTACCGTCAGTTCGCCCCGGGTCGGCTGGTACCCCTGTTCTTCCTGGCCAGCGCGGGGCTGTTTGCGCTCGAGTGGGGATTCAGCCGCCGCGCCCCTCAGCTGTCGGCGGCCGTCGTTTACCTTCACACCACGGGCTTCGGAGCGGTGGTGATCTCCGGCTTCTGGAGCGTGCTCGGCGAACGGTTTGATCCGTACACCGCGAAGCGGGTCATCGGGCGGATCGCCGGCGGCGCGACGTTGGGTGGGGTCCTCGGCGGTCTCGCGGCATGGCAAGGCGCGGGCCGGGTTTCGGTGGGGACCATGTTGCTCGTACTGTGCGCGGTCAACGTGTTCTGCGGCGTGCTGTTGTTCGGGGTCTCGGCGGGGTCCGAAGGTCGGGCCAGTCAAGACAGCGAGCCGGCCGGTCCGGCGTGGGAGGTGTTCGAGGAGACGCCGTATCTCACTCAGCTCGCGGCGCTGGTGGCGCTGTTGGCCGTCGGCACCGCGGGCATCGACTACCTGTTCAAGGCGGCGGCGGCGGCGACGTACACCGCGGACGGGGCGCTGGTGTCGTTCTTCTCGCTCTTCTATCTGATCGTCGGGGTGGCGACGTTCGTTCTGCAGAACGTGGTTGGCAACCGCGTCGTGCGGCAGGCAGGCCTGAAGACCGCGGTCGCGTCGCTGCCGGCGACGATCGCCGCGGTGGGGGGGATCGCGCTGTTCTTTCCCGGGGTGGCGGCGCTGACCGCCGCGCGGGGGGGCGCGGCGGCCGCGGAGAGCTCCCGTATCGGTCGGGCTACGAGCTGCTGTAT
>JANQQN010000205.1 GCA_028289325.1 Myxococcota bacterium
CGCGTTACGAGAAGCTCGCGGCATGCTTCGCCGGAATGATCCTACTGGCAAGCATCCTCGTCTGGCTGGCATAGCCATTTTGAAGACACCCCCTAGTACTCGGCGGCGGAAGTTCCGACGCAGGTCGGAACCCGGCGCGGAGTACGCAAGCGGAGCCTGCGGAGCGTCAAAGGCTGTACACTGGAGGAGCGGGCGTGAATCGACGAGCCACGCAGTGGCTCGTTATTCGCGCCGAGCTCATCTACGGCCGGCCAAACCCAGCCGTACTTCCCGGACGGTACACTAGGCATGAACGACGGCCGCTCGGGCGCAGACGTGGGCCAAAACGAGGTCGAAGTGGTGGTGGAGGTCGCTCGCTTCGGTTTCATCAAACGCCGCCCCAACGGCACGATCGATGTGGTTTCTCCGGTACCGTGCCCTTTCAACTACGGCAGCGTGCCCGACACTGTCGCCCCTGACGGTGACCCGCTCGATGCCGTCATCCTCGGGCCCCGCCGAGCGGTGGGCAGCCGGGTTCGGCTCACGGTCTGGGGTACCGTGGACTTCGTGGACGCCGGGGATCCGGACCCCAAGCTCATCGTGGCGGACCGTCCCCTGACGGTCTGGGATCGATGGCAGGTCGAGGCGTTTTTTACCGCCTACGCCGCGTTCAAGCGGGTTCTCAACGCCGCCCGGGGGCGCCGCCGCCCGACCGAGTTCCGGGGATGGCGACCACCATCGGGCTGAGCCGGAGTACGAAGCCATGATCCGGCAAGATTGACGCGCGGAAGTGGCCGCCGGAGCATGTGGCCATGACGATGAGCCGACCATTTCGCATCCTCGGCCTGCAGCAGATCGCCCTCGGAGGGCTCGACAAGGGCCGCCTCGCCCGCCTGTGGGTCGACCTGCTGGGCCTCACCCACTCTCACGACTACCAAAGCGAGAAGGAGAACGTGGACGAAGACGTGCTCCGGCTGGGCGAAGGGCCTCACGCGGTGGAGGTCGACATCATGATGCCGCTCGATCCGGATCGGAAGCCGAAGGTGCACGAGCCCCCGCTCAACCACGTCGGCCTGTGGGTGGACGATCTGCCCGCCGCCGTCGAGTGGCTCACCGCGCAGGGCGTGCGTTTCGCGCCCGGCGGCATTCGAAAGGGGGCTTCGGGCTACGACATCTGTTTCGTTCACCCCCGCGGTAATGATTCGTTTCCGCTCAGCGGAGAGGGTGTCCTCATCGAGCTCGTCCAGGCGCCTCCGGAGGTCATCGACGCCCTCGGTCCGAAAGCCGCCCCCGCATGACCCTGTTGACCATCGTGGGGGCCCGCCCGAACTTCATGAAGGCGGCGCCCATCCACCACGCATTCGCCCGCGCCGGTCGAGACCACGCGATCATCCACACCGGCCAGCACTACGACGCGGCGATGAGCAAAGTATTCTTCGAAGACCTCGGCCTCCCCGAGCCCGCGGAGTACCTCGGCGTCGGCTCCGGAACCCACGCCGCGCAGACCGCGAACGTGATGCTCGAGCTCGAGCCGGTGTTCGACCGCCGGCGCCCAGACTTGGTGCTCGTGGTGGGCGACGTCAACTCGACCATGGCCGCGACCCTGGTCGCGGTGAAGAAGCGCATCCCGGTGGCCCATGTGGAGGCCGGATTGAGGAGTCGAGACTGGGACATGCCGGAGGAGGTCAACAGAGTCGTGACCGACACGATCTCCGATCTCCTTCTTACCCCGTCCGCGGACGCCGACGACAACCTCGCCCGTGAAGGTGTCGATCCGAAACGGATCGTTCGGGTGGGCAACGTGATGATCGACAGCCTGCTCGGCTTTCTGCCCCAGGCCCGAAGCCAAGACACCCCCGCCCGGCTCGGGGTCCCCGGTCCTCGATTCGGGGTCGTCACCCTTCATCGCCCGTCGAACGTCGACGACCCCGCGACCTTGGACCGCCTGCTCGGGGTCCTCATCGAGCTGTCCGCGGCGCTCCCGCTCGTATTTCCCGTCCATCCTCGGACCCACGACCGAATCGAAGCTTTCGGCCTCGCGCCGCGGCTGGCCGCAGCCCCCCAGCTGTTGACGACCGGGCCTCTCGGATACCTGGACTTCCTGGGTCTCTTCAGCGCCGCGGCGATGGTCATCACCGACTCCGGCGGCCTGCAGGAGGAGACGACGGCGCTCGGCATCCCCTGCCTCACCGTGCGCGAGAACACCGAGCGCCCGGTCACCGTCAGCGAAGGCACCAACATCGTCGTGGGCACGGATCCGGATCGCATCCGATCCGAGGCGTCGGCGATCCTCGACGGCGGGGGCAAAGCGGGCCGGGTCCCCGAACTGTGGGACGGCCACACGGCCGAACGCATCGTCGACGCCGTCGACGGTTTCTTGGCCCGAACGGGCCGAGACTCGCCCGCCGCCCGCCGTGATTCGTCAAGATGAAGTGACCCGCACCTCGTCCGAACCGACGATCTCCCTCCATGAATGCTGGGCGACGTAGCCGAGCACGTCGAACGCGCGCTCGGTGTTCAACAGGCTCTGATAGGGGTTCTTCGTCCGTCGATACGGCGTACCGGAGAAGACGCGCGCGACCAGTTCTTCACTCGGAACGTTCATGATGGAATCAGCGGCAGCGATGGTGAGCGCCTCAGCCCCATCGATCGACGCTTCGAGCGCGAGCCCGACGCTGTTCGCTGCGTCGCGGGCATCGACGTACCCCCAGAGGTTTTCGCTGCGGAGCATATAGTCCGCCCAATAGCTCGGCACGTGCGCATAGCTCGCGGGATGCCGAGGGTCGGTGTGCAGGATGTTGGAGAACCGAAGCGCGACCAGCGCCAAGCCGTACGTCGCCGCAATATCTCTTGCGAGCTGCTCACAGAGCACCTTGGACATGGCATACCCGCTCTGAGGACGGAGCGGATGCTGGTCGTCGACGGGTAGATAGAGTGGATGCGCGCCTCGAATGGGATATCCGAAGACCGTCTCGCTCGATGCCCAAACGACCCGCCTTACCCCCAGGCGCGCGGCGGCACTAAAGACGTTGTAGGTCGAAAGCGTGTTGTTTCGGAACCGCCGAGCGCCCGTCTCGAAGTCCCGATCGGGCTCCGCGTCCGCCGCGAAATGCACGATGGCCTCGGCCCCTTGAAAGGCGAGCACCGTCGCTTCGTAATCCGTAAGGTCGACGAGCCGATGGGCGACCGGGCTGGATTCCAGGGGCTCACGATCGACGATCGTCACGTCGTATCCCCGTTCGACGAGATGCTTCACGACCGCTGCCCCCCCTCCACGGTTGCCTCCGGTCACTGCTACGCTCTTCATGTATCAACTCCTCAGCGCGACGGGTCGAACCCGATCAGCAGCACCGATCCGTCTTCGGGGACGTACGTCGCCCGCTTTGACTCGGACGGCACGGCCGACGGCGAAGCCACGCCCCGCGTTCCGTTCGGTCCGCAGCCGGATGCGACGCCGATACAAACGGCGACCACGACCGAAGCCAATCGTCTCATGGCGCCACCCCGGCGTGCAGCTCTTTGGTGATACGCCTGACCGCTCCGTCATCGAGACGATAGAAGCGAAGGGTGAACGCGGCCGTGATGGCGGCGACGGCCGACATCGCCCCGAACGCGAGTCCGATGCCCCCGACCGCGGCGGCGGTCTGCGCGCTCGAGTTCCCCTGGTACCCGTACGCCGCGAGCAGCCATCCCACCATCGCGCCACCGAGCGCGAAGCCCATCTTGATGGCGAGCAGGTTGATAGCGAAGGTCAGCCCCGTCATTCGCCGATGCGTTCGCTTCACCCCGTAGTCGATCGTATCGGTGACCATCGCCCAGACCATCGGAACCGTCGTCGCAATGCAGACAGCCCAACCAAAATGAAGCACGAAGTGCATGGTCACATGCTCAGGCCTTACGAACAATGATCCGATCGCGCAGGCCGCCGCGAGGAGCTGACAAACGGGAGCGGCGACCACCTTCTCGATTCTCTTTTCAATATACCTCGAACCGAGGCCGCCGACGACGTTGCCGACCATTCCCGTCGTCACGAACGCCGTGACCTGCGCCGCTTGCCCGTTCAGGCCGAGGGTGTGATTGGCGAAATAGACCGTCGACGTCCCCCGGCTCGCGATGCCGATCAGCAGCACCACCTGCGTCACGCACAGCACCAACAGCTGGTCGTTGTCCTTGAGCGCTTTCAGGTCGTCGAAGACCGACTTGCCCGACGACTCCTCCGGCTTGACCCGCTCTCGCGTACCGGCAAAGCACAGAAGAAACATGACGGCCGCGATGACGCTGAGCGCCAGCATGCTCCGCTGATAGCCGCGGGCTGCATTACCCTCGCCGAGCTGCTCGCAGAGAGGAACCATGAGCACCGCGACGAGCAGACCGCCCGCCCACGCCATCGCGAACCGGTAGCTCTGAACGGTCACCCTCTCTCGAGGATCGGCGGTCATGACGCCACCGAGGGCACTGTATGGAATGTTGATCGCCGTGTAGACGGTCATCAGCAGCGCGTACGTCCCGGCCGCAACCAGCGCCTTGCCATCCGGCGAAAGGTCGAACGACGTAAACGCCAGGACCGTCGCCGCTCCATAGGGTACCGCGAGCCAGAGCAGGAACGGGCGAAACTTACCCCACCGCGTCGTGGTGCGGTCTGCCACCATACCCATGATGGGGTCGGTCACGGCATCGAAGATTCGAACGCCGAGAAATATGGTGCCTACGACCCCGGCGGGGAGACCCACGACATCCGTATAGTACACGGCGAGAAACAGCATCACCGTCTGGAAGACGATGTTGCTCGCGGCATCACCGAGACCGTAGGCAACTTTCTCTTTAGTAGAGAGCATTGGGCCGATCAGAACCGATAGCCTAGCCGTCCGCCGAACTGGGCACGCGGATTGAACGCGTAACCGGTTACGCCATCAGCGCTGTTCCTGCGATTGAAGGTCGCGTAGGCGGTATCGGTGATGTTGGTGCCGTAGGCCTCCAGGAACCAATTCTGAAGCGGCGAGGTGTACCGAACGTTCACGTCGAGCGTCGCGTAGGCGTCTTGCTTGTCGCCGTTGTCGCAGACCTGCCGGCCCTCCGCGACAGATTCGTAGCAGTCGACGTTCCAGATCGACAGGAAGTAGGAGGTCGATACGTTGAGGGCGGCGTTGACGCTCAGGATGCTGTCCCCGATCCAAAAATCGTGGCCGTAGTTCACGGCCAGGCTCAGGACCGGAGCGTAGGGCAACCGGTTGCCATCGAGGGCCGACACCTCGGGACACCCACCGACTCGATCGTTGCACGCGAGCGAGTCGGTGAGGACCAAGGGGAGGGCTTCCGTATCCACGCTGCCGATCTCGTTGAACGGGTTGAAGGTGACGAACCCGGAAAACCTGTCCTGCGAAGTCAGCTGCCAGTACCACTCGATCTCGGCGCCCGCCGTGATCGCGTCGCTGATGTTGAGAGGGACGAGCTCAACGCGATTGATGCCGAACTCCTCGCGATCGAAGTTGGGCTGATTGCACTGTGCGAGCTCCGCCTCGGTCGCGTTGAGCGCGAAGGTCTCGGGATCGAAACGAAGGAGCTCGAATACACCCGGGCTCCCCGCGAGACCGTCCCGAAGAAAGTCATCGATGAAGCCGTCTCGATCGAAGTCGCCGAAGGTGAACGGGCAGAACAGGTCACCAAAATCGACGAGGATGCTCTCTTGCTTGTTCGAGTAGTCCATCAGGAAGATGTCCGCTGACACGCGCAAGCTGCCGCCGAAGAACGTCGATTTGGCGCCGATTTCGTAGCTGATGAGGTTTTCCGGGTCGAGGACCGGGAAGAAGCTCTCGTTGGTCCGGGGAAGATAGAACGTGTCTTGGAATCCGCCCGACTTGTAACCGGAGGCCGCCTTCGCATAGATGACGCTGTCGTCGGCGGGCTTGAAGCTCACCGTCACCGCCCAATCGAGATTGTCGAAGTCTTCTTCGTTGAAGAACACCCGATCGAACGACGCGAACGGCGGCCGCAACTGGGACTCGACGGAGTTGATCCCACAGAAGTTCTGCTCGCGCGCGTCCTCGGGGGTCAGACCCGCCTCTTCTGCCAGTAGAGGGCAACCGAAGGGGAGGAGCCCGACGCCCGGGAACGCATCGCTTCGGCTGCCGTTGGTATCGGTTTTTTGATCCATCGAATAGCGCAGCCCGGCGCGGACTTCCCACTTCGGGGTGATCTCCCACGCCAGCTCGCCGAAGAACGCTTGGGATTCGGCGACGCGGCTCGGCTGGTTGAACAGGATGACGCCGCCCGCAGCCTGCGGGATGTCGATCCACAGGTTACGCCGAGTGTCTTCCTCGAAGTTGAAGTATCCGGCGAGCGCCTTCAACGGGAAGTCCCACTCGGATCGGATCTGAACCTCATGGGACATCGAGTCGTTCACAAACGGTGTGTCGTAGAAAAACTGGGCCTCTTCGGCGCCGCCGTAGCTCGAGTTGCGATATCGATGCACGCCGGCGTCGAGGTCGACCGTAGCCACGTGCGCGTATCGAGTCAGACCGAAGCTGTATTGTAGCGAAAAGACGTCGGGCTGCTCATAGGCCGCCCGCGCGCGCCAGCCTTCGGTTCGTTGGTCGAGCGTCATCGCCAAATCGAGGAATGCAGTGTACGGATCGCTGCGAACCGTGAGCGGCGCCGCGGGCGAGTTGTTCTGAAAGAGCTCGTAGGTTCCATCGATGGTGATGCGGTCGATCGGATTCCAGCGGGCCAAGACGCGGATCCCCATCTCGTCGACCGCGCCCGCGCCTTCGGTCTCATCGGTCGGATCGCCGAACTTGCTCAAGTACGGGTTCGATGGAATGCCGTTGCCGCCGCCCGCAAACTGCCGCAGCAGCGGGTCGAGAACGTCATCCTCACGAAGGTCGTAATAGCTGTCGCGGCGGCGGGAGAACGCGGCAACACGGACGGCCATGTCGTTGAAGAAGTCGTCGTCCTGGAAGATCGGGATGTTGACGACACCTCGGATCATGCGGTCATTAAAACGACCGAACTGCGCATCGACGCTGCCCGACAGCTCGTCGGCCCGAGGTTTGGCCGTCACGAGGTTGATCGTGCCGACGGTGCTGTTTCGACCAAACAGCGTTCCCTGCGGACCCCGAAGCACCTCCACCCGCTCGAGATCGTACATGAACGCGATCGCAGCCTGGGGCCGGGAAAGATAGATTCCGTCGACATGGAAACCGACGTTGGGATCCCCTTGCTCGGTGAAATTGGTGTTGCCGATGCCCCGCATCGACAGCTGGACCGCACCCAGGCCCAGCGTCCGCTGGTCCTGCACCTTGAGGCTCGGCACCAGCTTCTCGATGTTCAGAACGCTGGTCACGTTTCGCTCGAGCAGTGTGTCTTGGGAGACGGAGGTGACGGCCACCGGCGTTTCGAGCAGACGGGTCTCTCGACGAGTCGCGGTGACGATCAAGGTTTCGATATCGTCGTCGCCCGCCCCCTCGACCTCGCTCGCCGGGGCGACCGTGGCCGTATCGGCCTGTTGAGCGTTGGCGCTGATCGTCCAGCTCGGCAACACGGCGAGCACCACCGTGATCGCTACTCTCTTCATCTCTCCTCCATCTTCATCAAGCGGCGGCGACGCGAGCCGCGTTTACGCGGCGATACTCAGACCGCAGCGAGGGCGGCGAACGGGAGTTCCGAGCTAGGAACTGGATCGGAACTCCTGGATCGCCGTACTAGCTCCGATTGATGATCTGCATCAGGCGGCGCTCGAGGCGCTCCTGCTGTCCGCTTTGCCCGAGAGGGCGTACGTCATTGTCGACGACGTGGCGGGACAGACCTTCGAGCGAAGCGTCAGGTCGGACCACCGCTCGACCGAAGTCGGTTTCCCAACCCGCATAGCGTTCAGCGACGAAGTCGCTCAGCGCTCGGGATTCGATGAGCTTGGCGGCCTTCTGGAGCGCGAGCGCCAGCGTGTCAACGCCTCCGATGTGGGCGTGAAAGAGATCTTCGAGGCTGGTACTGGCGCGGCGAAGCCGTGCGTCGAAGTTGAAGCCGCCTGAGACGAAGCCACCGCTTCGAATGATCTCGTACATTGGAAGAGTGAAGTCGTGGACGTTGATCGGGAATTGGTCGGTATCCCACCCCAGCTGCGGATCGCCGCGGTTTGCATCGACGCTCCCGAAGATTCCAAGGGCGATCGAGGTCGCGACCTCATGATGAAACGAGTGGCCGGCCAGTGTTCCATGATTGACCTCCAGATTGACCTTCATGTGATCAACAAGATCGAACTCCTGGAGAAAGGCATGCACGGCTGCGACGTCGTAGTCGTATTGGTGCTTGGTCGGCTCGTGGGGCTTCGGCTCGATAAGAAGCTCTCCCTTGAATCCGATCTTGTGCTTGTGTTCGACGACCATCTGCATGAATCGACCAAGCTGAGCTCGTTCTCTCTTAAGATCGGTATTGAGTAGGGTTTCGTACCCCTCCCGACCGCCCCACAGGACGTAGTTCGCACCCTCGAGACGATGTGTTGCGTTCATCGCGTGAACGACCTGGTGCGCGGCCCAAGCGAAGACGTGCGGGTCGGGACTCGTTGCTGCGCCGTGGAGGTACCGGGGATGGCCAAATAGATTGGCGGTCCCCCAAAGCAGCCGCACACCCGAGTTGGCCATCTTTTCCTCGAGATAACCGGTCATCGTCTCCATGTAAGAAACGTAGAGCGCCGGGCTGCTCGTCGAAGGAATCACGTCGACGTCGTGAAAACAGTAGAACGGCAACCCGAGCTTGGTGACCATCTCGAACGCGGCGTCAGTCTTCTGCTTTTGCCCCTCGATATCGCCACGAACGAGCCACGCTCGCCCGAACGTATCGTCTCCGAAGATATCCCGACCGTTCCAGCAGTACGTATGCCAAAAGCACACGGACATCCGGAGATGCTCCGCCATCGATTGACCGAGAATCTCCTCGCTGGGATTATAGTATCGGTACGCTAATGGCTCGTTGGATTCCGGCCCGCCGAATTGAATGGCGTCGATAGTTGGAAAGTACTCCATGAAGGTCGATCCTCTTTGAATAGAAACGTATGCCTCAGGAGAGTGTCCTTCGATGGCGGTGGCCGCAATTACGCGATCTGGTTTCTCGGTTGCCGATTTTGACGCGCTCGGTGGCGGTCAAGATGAATACACCTCAGCTCGACAGACGTGCATACAGTCCCCGAAAGACGTCGCGTCGCTCGGCGAGCTGATCTGTGCGTTCGAGCCGGGGTTCGTGGGTCCTGAGTATGGTCGGACGTTGAAACACACGAGTCAGATCGGCGGATTGGACGGCGTAGCGCGCGAGCTGCGCTGCTCCGAGAGCCGGCCCAACTTCCGAGCCCTCGGCATAGCTCAGCGGAAGACCGAGAGCATCGCTCAAGAGCTGCGTCCAGAATGGACTTCTGGCGCCTCCACCGATCGCGAATATGATGCTCGGGGGCGGTGTGGCCTGATGAAGCGCCTCGGCAGCATCTGCCATGGCCAGCGCCACGCCTTCGAGCACCGCGCGGGCAAGGTGGCCTCGCTCGACCGCGTGGCTCAAGCCATAGAACACACCGACGGCCGTCGGATCGTTGTGTGGGGTCCGTTCACCGGCCAGATAAGGCAAGAAGTACAGGCCGTTGGCATCATCCTTCACCTCCTGCGCCTCGCGAAGCAGGCATTCGACGCTCGGTGCGCCCGTCGCGCGTTGAAGCCAAGTCAAACAGCTGGCCGCGCTGAGTATCACCGACATCACGTGCCACTTGCCGGGCAGCGCGTGGCAGAAGGAGTGAACCGCTCGTCCTGCGTTCTGCCGAAAGTCTTCCGTCGCGACGAAGTAGGTGCCAGAGGTTCCAAGCGACATCATCGCTTCGCCCGCGTCGATGATGCCGACGCCCAAGGCCCCCGCCGCGTTGTCTCCTGCCCCCGCCACCACCGGAACCCTCGGGCAGCCCAATCGCTTCGCCCACTCGGTACGCAGCGTTCCCGTGACCTGAGGCCCCTCGAACAAGGGCGGCACCCGCCCGCGATCGAGATGACAGGCGGAGAGCATGACCTCGCTGTAGTCTCGCCGGCCTACGTCGAGCCACATCGTTCCTGCGGCGTCGGACATATCGCTTGCGAAGTCGCCGGTGAGCCGAAAGCGGATGTAGTCTTTGGGCAAAAGAACCATGTCGGTAGCCTCGAAGTTCGAGGCCTCGTGCTCGGCCAGCCACAGGAGCTTCGGCGCCGTGAAGCCGGGCATGATCCGGTTGCCCGTAACGCGAGATGCCTCGGGCGCACGTCGCTCTAGCCGCTTGCACTGTTCGACGGAGCGACCGTCGTTCCAAAGAATCGCCGGTCGAATCGGTTCGCCCGACTTGTCGAGCACCGTCGCGCCGTGCATCTGGCCGCTGAGACCGATGCCCTTCAGATCGCTCAGTGGCCCTTGCTGCTGAAGAACGCTCAGCGCGCGAAGGGTCTGCGACCACCACTGGCGCGGGTCCTGCTCGGACCAAGTCGGGCGGGGCCGGGATACCGTTAGCCCCGCGGACGCCGAGCGAAGCACACCACCTTCCTCATCGATCAAGAGAGCTTTGACGCTCGACGTGCCTAAGTCGATTCCCAAGTACATGGTTTCGCGGCCCCGGTGGTTCGCTCAGCGTAGCGAAAGAATCGAAAGTCAGCTGGACGACGTGAACCCGTCAAGTCCTGGCAGCAGAGGCCAACAAACGCGCCCGTGAAGTTCGTTTCGGTCCCGCCTGCGACCTCGTCACTGAGATGGGAGTAATCGACGACGACCGGCAGGTCTCGGAAGCGCTCCTCATGGAGCCCGTACGTGAAACGCGCTTCGTCGTAGTCGACGTCGACCTGAAGCCATACGGGACCGGATCCAGGGAGCGAAACAGGCCGAGCCAGTGGATACGTCGTGTGCACGTCACCCAGGCATACGGACAGATCGAGCACCCTTCCCATTTCCTCGTGCCGAGTCACGTGCAAGTAGATGTACTTGTCGTGGCCGTAGTAACAAACGAGCCCCGCCATCTGCTGAAAGGTCGCGGGGTCGAAGTCCACGGCGGTCGCGGCGGAGTACCGGAACGCTTGCTGACGACGAGCGACCAAAGCCTGGTCGAAGGCGCTGCCCAAGGACTCGTGCCCGAAGAGGCGAAGGCACCCGGGCTGGGCGGTCAACGACATCATCGACGAATCGAGCGTGCGCCGAAGGCTCTGATAGTGCAGCGGCAGCCGGTCGCTGTCGAAGGTCAGCTCCTCGTTGGTAGGGGGTGGGGGCTCCGTCGGACCAGGCAGATTCGTCGAGACGACGGTCTGCGGCCGGTGGCCTCCGTCGGCGAGCCGAGGCCAGCCATCGGCCGTCCAACGGATGGCTTGCAGCGCGGACTCCCGCCCCATCACGCTCCTGCCCCGACCGGGGAGAGGCCGACTGCACAGGTGCGCGAGGAACCAGTCACCGTTGGGCGTATCGACCAAGCTGCCGTGACCGGCGCGCAACAATGGGCTATGCCCGGGGCTCGCGGTCAGCATGTAACCGTCAGGGTCGGCTTCGTAGGGCCCGTACAACTCGCGAGAGCGGCAGAACAATGCCGCGTGCCCCAAGCCGGTGCCGCCTTCCGCGACCAGAAGGTAGTACCAACCATCTCTTAAGTAGATATGAGGCCCTTCTGTCGCTCCCCGAGGACCGCGGTGAAAGATGCGTCGCGGCTCCCCGGCGAGACCGGATCCGTCGGCGGTGAGCAGCTGGGCTACGATACCCCAGAAGTAAGACGTGAAGTCGCCTCGAACCCGAGTGGCCCTCGGCCGGTGGTCCCACACCATGTTGATGAGCCACTTGTCTCCATCCGGCGCGTGAAAGAGCGACGGGTCGAATCCACTGGAGTTGAGATAGATGGGATCCGACCATGGTCCGGTGACGTCTTCGGCGGTCGTCAGATAGTTGTGCGTATCCTTGAAGTCGCCGTCGTATCGACGGACGTCGGTAAACGCGAGATGGAAGCGTTGACCATCGTGGCTGAGGCAAGGCGCCCAAACGCCACAGGAATCGGGGCGACCTCGCAGGTCGAGCAGCGATGGGCGATCGAGCGGAGCGGCCACGAGCGTCCACCGCGCCAGATCGCGGGAGTGGTAGATCAGAACGCCGGGGTACCACTCGAACGTCGAGGTCGCGACGAAGTAGTCCTCGTCGACCCGCAAGATAGATGGATCTGGGTGAAAGCCGGGAAGAATGGGATTGAACGCACGGCCCGAGGGCACCATACGGCCATCGTTCGACATCCCCTAGCGACCGCACAATTTCGTTATCCAGCATCGGAGTTATGAAATCTAACTTGACGCAGCGCTCCATCGCTCGTGAGGAACCAGCCGCCGTCGTCTGCGACGAGTGATTCCTGTTTGGCTCATCCGTTGAATGTTGCGCAGCGGCGAGACGGCCGGTTGCGTTTGTTGTAAACCCATTCGGGATGAGCACGTTCGACACCTACCGAATAACGCTGCTCTTCAACGCCAACAAGGTCTACGACCGTTGCGTCCTGCAGGGCATCGGCGAGTATCTGCAGAGCTCTAAACCGGGATGGGACGTCTATCTGGACGAAGACTTTCGCTACCGCGAGAGAACGCTAGAGGTGTGGGCGGGCGACGGCGTTATCGCTGATATGGACGACCCGCGCATCGTCGAGGCCGTGAGTGGGCTATCGGTTCCGGTGATCGGGGTCGGCGGCTCGTACGCGCGCGCCGATCAATACCCGCCGTTTCCGTACGTGGCGACCGACAACGACCGCATCGCGACCGCAGCCTTTGAGCATCTCAAGGACAAAGGCCTCGAATCGTTCGCGTTCTACGGCGTGCCGGAAAGCCCCTTCAAGTGCTGGGCCGCGGAGCGTGAGCGAGCCTTCGTGCAATGCGTCGAGCAAGCAGGATACCCGTACGAGATCTACCGCGGCCTCGTCACGCAACCTGATCTATGGCGGACCGCACTCGAACGGCTCGAAGCGTGGCTCATGTCCCTGAAACGACCCGTCGGCGTCATGGCGGTCACGGATTCCCGCGCTCGCCATCTGCTGCAGGTCTGCCGGCGCCCTGGCCTGCTCGTGCCCGAGGAGGTCGCGGTGGTCGGCGTAGACAATGACGAGGTCGCGCGTTTCGTGTCTCCGGTTCCGCTGTCCTCCGTTGAGCAGGCCACCCGTGAGATGGGCTTTCGAGCCGCGCGACTACTGCATCGTTCGCTATCAGGCTTTCAGTTGTGTTCGGAACCATACGTGGTCCCACCCATCGGCGTCGTCGCCCGAGCATCCTCGGACTACCAAGCCACCAGGGATCCGCAGGTCATTCAAGCGCTGCACTACATCCGCAAGTACGCGTGCCAGGGGATCAAGGTGGAGGACGTCTTGACCTTCGTCGGGCGTTCCCGATCTGCCCTCGAGCGTCGCTTTCGCGCCGAGCGCGGGCACTCCATCCATCACGAGATCCACACCGCGCGCCTGCGACGGGCTTGCGAGCTGCTCCGCAACACCGACATGCCGATCGCGGAGGTCGCCGCCAACTGCGGCTTCCCGTCGGTGCAGTACCTTTACAGCGTCTTCAAGAAGCACACCGGACAGACCCCGTTGACCTTCCGGCAAGGGTCCACCGTATCCCCTTCACCGACCGAGTCCACGGCCCCCATGTGACCGGTGACCACCTCGAGGCCCGCCAAGGCTGGAGGTGATGCGGCCGTCCCTATCGATGAGAACTGCGGCCCCGAGCGCACACCACGTGCAGTTCGCCCACCACACCATCGACCGGCGTGTATCGCCAAGAGGGCGCTAATCACAAAGTGATGGCGCCGACACGCCGCCGGTTTGGTAGACGACGGTCTGTACGCCGCTCAGGCACTGTCCACTCGCGTCGTCTTGGACCTTGAACTCGATGGTGTAGCTCTGGCCGGGCGAGACACTGACCGAGCGCTCGTACCGGCCGCCGCTCAGCACCGCCGGCCGGCAGTCGGCATTCAGGCACAGATAAACGAAGCCCGCGGTCCAGCCGTTGTCTTCGTGGTACAGCGCGCCGTTGGCGTCGATGCCGAAGGCCGCCCCCGGCGGTGACGGCGCGCCGCGGGCCGACAACACGACGTCACTCACGGTGACCGTGTTGCCGTTGCCGTTGCTCGCGTCGTTGTCGTTCGCGATGACGATCCCCATCTGGCCGGTGTAGTACTCACCGATCGGAATCGAGAACTGCTGCGGCGCGCCGTTGCCGGTGTACGCAAAGTCCGCAATGCCCCAGTTCTGGCTGCCCGCGAGGCGGAACACACGATTGGGGCTCGCCGATGTGTCTTCGTCCATTCCGATGCCCTGAATCTCGCCTGCGCCGTCGGAAGAGAACATGAAGCGCAGTACCGTGTCCGCGTTGACGGTGAGCTCGGCCGACGTGCGGCGCCAGATGTTGTTGGTGAGGGTCATGGCGCATCCATCGCTCGACACCGAGAATTCTCCGGCATTCGTCGAGGAGTAGGAGACGGTGTCCCGCAGATCGATCGCGTCGGCCGAGCATCCGGGTGAAGGAGGCGGTGGGGGCACGGGGCTCCCGGTCAAGATCTCGAAGAGGTCGGGCGACGCATTGAGCCATCGACTCGATGTCACCTCCTCGAGCCAGCGGCTGCGGATGATCGTATTCGCCTGGACCCGGCTGTCACCCCAATACCCCTCGGAATACGGAGGGCCCCACCGAGGCTGGTTGTCCCAATCCGCGTTGATATATGCGACCGCTTTGATGACGTCGCCGTTCCGAGCGATGAAGTCGAGGTAAGGCGCAAACCACTCGTTCCAGATCTGCGACGCCGTGCGCGGGAGCTGATCATTGGCGTTGATGGTGTTCGAATAGGTCAGCGCCCCGATATCGTACCGCTGCGGCGCCGACTCGGCGATCATCAGCGGCTTGTTTTGGTCCCGAGCGAAGCTGACGACGGGATCGATCGCGCTGTTCCCGCAGTCCTGAGGCGCGAAGTATGACAGTCCGACCCAATCGACGAACTGGTTTCCCGGCCACCATGCCTGAAACGACTGCCCGTTGTAGGTACCGCCGCACCAGGTGGCGCTCTGCCACACCATCGCGATATTGGTGGCGCCGGCGGCCTGAATACGCCCGTACATCCGTCGCCACGCGTCGATGTATTGCCCCGGATCGTACGCGTTCCAAGGGCCGTCGAACTCGTAGCCCCACCGAAGAAAGATAGGACGCTCCCAGCTCTTCAGGATTCTGATGAGCTCGTCCATCGCGCCATCGAGGCCGCCGCTGTTGATCTGCGGGAGCTGACCGACGAGGTACACGCCGATCGCCAGCGTGCTGTTCGGATACTGCTGAAACAGATACCCCATATTGTTGGGACCAGCGCCATTGTCGGCGTCGGTGGTAAGGCCGCTGAGATCGCTGAGGTTGATGTATCCCGTGACCCCGCCGGGCGCCACGCCGACGGCCGCGTGGTAGTCGTCGATGCTCGTCGTGTCTTGCCCGACGATGAGCAGGATATCGTCACCAGGCGGCACGAAGGGCCCCGGGACGGCGAGCGTGGTGTTCGTCGCGGCGGCGAACGTCGAGACGACCGCGGCCAGGCTCGCGGTCCACAGTGTGGTGGTCGAGGTCTTCACTACGATTCTCCTCCATGGTCGGTCGGCGACCAAGCGGTCACCAACGTTGTTTAAGGCATGAGGCGGAGCGCCGAGATGAACGTGACGCGAGGCTACAGGCTCTCGAGATAGCGGATCAGGTCAGTCCTCTTCGAAGCCGAGAAGTTGACATAGGCGTCACGAGATACGGCGGCCGAGCCTCCATGCGCCCGAATGGCTTGATCTCGGGTCGTCGCCCGACCATTGTGCAGGAATGTGGCGTGGCCGGTGACCCGCTCCTGAAGCCGAGTTCCCCACAGCGGCGCCGTCCGCCACTCACACGCGGTTGCGTTGCCTTCGCCGGAACCTGAGCAGAGCGACGGCCCCATATCCCACAGCAGAAGGTCGGTGAACGGTCGGATGGTGATGTTCCTGAACTGCGGGAATGGGTGGTCGTTGCCGGTCTGCATCGACGGAACGTGGCAGTTGTCGCAGCCGGCGTCCTGAAACGCCGTCTCGCCCGCGAGGATGTCCGCGTCAGTAATGGTGTGGGCGTCGGGCACGCGAAGCGCGACGTTGGGCTGCTGGGCCTGTTGCGCTTCAGGGTGCCGCCGAATGGGCACGCCCAGCCCCCGAATGTAGTCGACGATCCGGCCGACGAACGTCGATGAAGGGCTGCTTACGCCCATATCGTTGGCGAACGCCTTTCTTACTTGGGCTTCGATCGTCGGCTCGGTGGCCTTCCAACCGAATCGACCCTCGCCGACCTTGCCGCCCGACTGACTCGCGAGATCGTCGATCGTCGCTTGGTCGACGGCTTCGAGAAGGCCCAGCCCGATGAGCTGCGGCGCTACGCGAAGGTCGTTGCCGTTGCCGGTGAAGCCTTGTCGCTCCTCCGTATCACGCCCGGGGGGCGCGGCCTTGCCCAGCTGGAAGTGGCAGTCGATGCACGCGTCCTCGGCCGCCGCGGGATCGGCGCCGGTGGCGGACCCGCCATTGCCGGGCAGTGGATCGCCAAGGAAGCTCGCCCGGAAGAGTTCCCGACCGAGGGTAAATCGATCGAGCGTAGGCTGATCGATACCCAAGAAGGCCTGCGAGAACTCGAAGCCGGGTGAGCCATGAGCGAAGTTGGTGGTCGGCCCGCCGGAGAAGTACCGGACGTCGTCGCGCTCGAAGGTAATGCCGCCCTGGCCGGCGCGGTAGCGGATGATACTGGAGTAGTATTGCGGGAAGTTCCCGTTGAGCGGACGCCGCGGCGTGAACTCTAGGGTCACGGTCTCTCGATGGGTTCGAACCGTGGACCAGGGCCGGCCGTTGGCGGCGGTGACTCGGAAAAAAAAGTTGTTGACGAGGTTACCTGCGTTGTCGTCGGCGGGGCCGGTCAGGTTGCCTTTGCTCATGAAGCCGCCTCCCGTGTACTGCGGAGGATCGGCGAAGCCAGGATTGACGATGTGATCTTGGGTAAAGTTGACCATGCTCAGCGCGGTGTCAGGGGACCGCAGCTGGACCTCGAGCTCGTGGGGGCGATCGATGAGGACGATCTCGTAGGCTGAACCTTCGGCATACTCGGTGATGTAGCGATCGTGGTTGAGGTCGGACTCGTGTCGGTCACGAAATCGCTCGGCGAATCGGGTGGTCACGGTCGAGCCTTGCTGCGTGATGAGACCCGCGCCATCCTCGCTGCTGCCGCCCGGGGTTGGGCCGGGGTCTGGATTCGGATCCGGATTCGGGTCGGGATCCGGGTCGGGATCCGGGTTCGGGTCGGGATCGGGGTTTGTGGAGGCGCAAGAGCTCGGCACGTGGGCGCCGGCCGCGCCAATGGTGATCGACACGGGACCGGTCAAGCACTGCCCGCCCCCGTCCTCGACCTTGAACTCGATGGTTACGGTCTGTCCGACCGAGACCAATCCCGACACGTCCCGCTCAAAGAACCCGTTGGTTCGATTCGGCGGCCGGCAGTCCCCGTTGACGCATAGGTAGCTGAACGACGCGGTCCATCCTTCGTCAACGTGGAACAGAATGCGGCTTTCATCGATACCGAAGTTGGCTTCCGCAGTACTCGCTGTGACCGATAGTGAGTAGACGGCGAAGGCGGTGGTTACGGCCACTCTCTTGGTCCGGCTCGACACCGATCGACGATCGTATTCACTTGCCGCTCTCATTGATTCCTCCTCCGCAAGGCGTGGGCGCGCTTTGCTAGGGACAGCTTGGAGAGGGTTCGAAGGCCACCACAATTGCGGAATCGCGATGTCGTATTACGAAATATGGTCGAGCCGAGGAGTGCCTGCGGCTTGCCAAATCTTCCGCGGACGCGGATGAGTGAAGTGTCGGACTAGCTCGCCAACACCCGGCGGTAGAACTCCACCAGCCGGGGCGCGAAGGCGCGGTGGCTGAGCCGCTCGCGCGCGAAAGAAGAGATCCGGCCTCGCTCTCGAGCCAGGGCTTGCAACCGCGGGAACCCGGCGCGGATCGCGTCGGGGGTCTCTTCCGTCAACACCAGGCCCAGGTTCTCGGCCGCGGCGAGGTCGGAGTAGTCGCCGATCTCGGTGCTCATGATCATCGGCAGTCCACACATCAGATGCTCGGCGAACTTGGTTGGGGCCGCGACCCGATTCACGGGGCCCTTCTCGCGGATGAGCCAACCCGCGTCGGCGGCGTTCAGCCACTCGGCGACCTCATCGTGTGGTGCGCGTAAGGCGGTGATCCGATCCGCCGGCAGCGCCCGCCTAGCGAGCTCGGTGACCCGCCCTGGATCGGGCGTCACCAGCAACAGATGAACGTCAGCGACCGACATCAGCGCCGCCGACAACGCCACCACTCGGTCCAACCATTGGTACGCGGCCAACGACCCCGCGTACACGAGAACGAAGCGCGACGGCGCGACGCCGATCTCCGCTCGCCGGCGGTCGCGGACCGAATCACCGATACGAAACTTCTCGGTGCTCGCGGTGGTAGGAACCACCATAATCCGCCGGGGATCGAAGCCATCTTCGGCCGCGATCTTGTTTTTGAGCGGATTGGACACCGCGAGCAGCGCATCCGCCCGACGGACCGACGCATCGTGGATCGACAGCAACCGCCGGTTCTTGTACCGCTGCCAGCGGCTGGTGTGGCCGTGAAGACGGAGCTCGGCCGCGCTATCCCCCCGCACGTCGTAGACCAGCTTTGCGCGGGGAAAGGTCGCCTTGAGCGAGCCCACGATCCGCATCGCGGTCGCGGTGCGGGCGTGAATCAAGACCGCGGACTCGCGCCCCAGCCCTCGGCGCCGAAGCATCAGCTCCGCCTGTAGCCTCGCCGGCCCGGTATCGAAAGGCAGAAAGCTGGTGCCGTAGACGCCATACGACAGCCGGCCCGACAACCGTGCCATCGCCGCGCGCGCTCGCTCGCGCTTGGCGTCTACCTCGCGAGGCGCGGCCAGCGCCCGCTCGAACACCAGCAGGTCGAACGGCAACCCCGCGTGATCGAGCGCCTCCAACCGGTCTAAGACCTGCGAATCGAACACCGTGGGCGGAAAACCTTCGGCGGTGACAAAGATGCAGCGCGACGACGTCACGAGGCGCCGGACCCTATCACCGCCCGGCTACGCGAGCTACGGCCACGGCGCGGACCGGGTTCAGAACCGAGGCCGGTGGCGACCGAGATTGGGCATCCGGGCCCGGATCATCTGTGCGAAGCGCTCCAGCCCGCGCCGCTCCAGCTCCTCGACGTACACCGCCCACGGCGGAATGACGCTCCAGTAGGGCTCCGGACCGGCCCACAGGCCGCCGCCCGGACCGATATGAAGACCTCCGCCGGGACCGGTCGACAAGCCACCCCTCGGGCCGGTGTACAGGCCGCCGCCGGGTCCGGTCGATAGCCCACCCCCGGGAGCGATCGACAGACCGCCGCCCGGCGCCGTGGATAAGCCACCGCCCGGGGCCGCCGACAGACCGCCCCCCGGGGCCCGGGACGCGCCACCCCCGGGGCCCGTGTACAAGCCGCCGCCGGGCGCGCTCGAGAGGCCGCCGCCGGGCCCGAGGTGTTGGTTGCGGTTCCAAGCCATCGATCGGTCAGGCCTCGGCGAGCATCTTCTCGCTCATACCCCACAGGCGCTCTGCGCCCTCTTCGCTGCACGCCCACGCCCGAACGTGGGCCCACCGGGGACTGTCTTCGGTCGCCAGCTGGGCCACGTCGCAGTCTTCGCAGTACAGCCCCCCCATGCCGTCGAGCTTGGCAGACGTGGCCGCCCACACCGTGGTCGACGCCCCTTGCTCCGGGGTCTTGAACATCGCCGCGACGGCGGGCGGGAGCGTACCGTCCGCGTTCTTCCAGCCGAGGGCGACCATCTCTTCCTCGGGCAGGTGGCGCTGCAGCGGGGTGAAGATCCCGCCCGGGTGAACCGAAAACGCGCGGATGCCTTCGTCACGACCGCGCTTGTCGACGCCGATGGCGAACAGGGCGTTGGCCGTCTTCGACTGCGCGTAGGCCTTCCATTTGTCGTACGACCCGTCGACGGTGAAGTGCACGTCTTCCCATCGGATGTCGCTGCGGGCGTGGGCGAGCGACGACAGCGCGACGACCCGAGCCCCCTTCGCCCGAGCCAGCGCCGGCCACAGGGCTTGGGTCAAGGCCATGTGCCCGAGGTGATTCACCCCGAACTGCAGCTCCCACTCCGGCCCGATCCGCTGCTCCGGGCAGGCCATGACCCCCGCGTTGTTGATCAGGAGGTGGAGCGGTCGGCCGGAGCCCTCGAAGGCTTCGGCAAAACGCCGCACGCTGCCAAGATCCGCGAGGTCCATCGTCGTCACTTCCACCTGGCCGTCGATGGACCGCACGGCCTCTTGCGCCACGTCGAGCCGGCGAGCGGGAACGACCACCGCCGCCCCAACCTTGACCAGCGCGCGCACGGTCTCCAGGCCGATGCCCGAATAGCCGCCGGTGACCACCGCCGTCTTCCCGCTGAGGTCGATCCCTTGAATGACGTCCATCGCCGGCGTCTTCGCACCGAAGCCAGAGCCAATGGGTCGCTGCTGTTCTTCCATGTCGGTCAGTATGCCATGGCTTCTTCGCGGAGGCCCCTCGGAGCGAAAGGCGCGGAACAGGTCACGTTTCCCCGCCCGGGTCGGTGGACGCCGAGCGGTCGTGGGCGTAAGCAAGCCGGGTGACGAACGCGTATCTGGTCCGCCTGGGGGTCGTTTCAGGGTTGGTCTTGCCGGCGCTCAACGTCGGTTGCTGGGACGACAAGCCCAACCTGACCACGGACACCGACAGCCGAGCGTTCGTCGACCGGGCGAAGAAGCTCGGCTTCCTTCGCCGCTACGTCAAGCTCCCGACCGAGGTGCGCAACGTCGAGTTTTCGATCGTCTACCGCGACAACTCTCACGGCCTCGTCCCCGGCCCGTCGGACTGGGACATTCGATACATCGTCCGCGTCGATCCCCAGGACGTCGACGCTTGGCTTTACGACCCTCGCCCGGCCAAACTTCGTCCCGAAAGCGAAGCGAGGCTCGCCGCTATGATCGACGACCGCCCGGGCTGGAGGCGAACCGGGCGCCCCACCTACTTCCGCCAGCGCGATCGGGCCTATGTCATCGTCTATCGAAAAGACGGCATCGTTTACAAAGAGCTGTCGACGACGCCATCCGGGCCCTGATTCAGCTCCTCGGGTGAGATGACCCAAGCGATCCGAGTCCCACCCGAGGCGTCGTCAACGGGTCACGCGACGTTGGCCACCTGAACCTCGACCGGCCGCCCGTCCACTGGGCGCCACCGTAGATTGCCGTCGTACTGCTGGGCGACGTTCCCCTCGGCGTCCATCGCGAACAGATGCAGCCACCCGTGGTCGACCAGATTGCGGACCGACGGATGCTTCTTGAGAACCATGTTCATGGCCTCGGTCGGCGCTTCGATGACCACGGCCAGCCGCATCGGCTCATGCGCCAACGTCTCGCCATCGTGCACGGACTGCCGCGGCAGCCCGACCCGCAGATCGCCCCCGTTGCCTTCGAGCACGCCCAAGGCCCCCACGACGTTGTGCAGAACCTTGTTACCGCTGCCGTAAGCGTCATTGTCGACCGACGACGCGTAGTACTGGAGGTTGATCCAGCTCGGGACGACCATCGGCGCGGTCATGATGAGCTCCAAGACGGAGAACTCTTCGTCACGGGTCCATTCGTACGAGTGGAGGAAGACGCGACCATCGAGGCCCAGGCCCTCCGTTCGCCCTCGCGGCGCGGCCACGAAGGCCGCGCAACCGGCCAGTCCCCACTCGGGGCGGGTCTCGGCCCAGTCGCGGCTTCGGCCCATGATCGCGCGATCGACGGACGTGCCGCTCGCGATATGGAGCTTGTGCGCGCGCTCCGCCCGCGCCAAGACGCTGGCCCGACGCAACCATTGTTCGGCTTGCGCCAGGTCCGCCGTGTGGGACGCCGGCACGTTATCAACGTCGAACAGCCGAACCTCGTCGGTGGTGGTGTCGTGGAGGGCGGCGACGAACACCGTGTCGTCGGCGACGATCAGTCCTCGTTCGGCCAATCCGGCTCGAACGTCGGGGTCGTTGAGGACTTTGGCCGCCACCCGCGCGTTCGCCTCTCCGCTGTGGCCACCACAGGCACCACAGTCGAGCCCCGTCGCGTGCGGATTGTTGACCGTCGTGCTTCCGTGACCGACCAGAAGAACCAGCCGCCCATGCTCCTGGGTGAGCGACATCGCCTTCAACACTCCGGTCGCGGTGTCCAGCCGCTGCTCCGCGGTCAAGCCGAACGTGCGCTCCGCCTTGGCCGACGGCTCGATGGAGGGTCCGAGGTGCGCGTGCTCGCCGGCCGTCAGCCCCGCCGTATCCGGATGGGCGACGGGTCGGGTGAATCCGAAAGCATCGGTCACGAGCTTGGCGAGGTAGGTGAGTCCGATGGTCTCCACGAACCCGAAGCCCGACAGCTGCCCTGTCTTGAAGGACTTCATGACCTGACGGAGCGTAAGGCGGGATTGACGCCGGTCGTCGATGCGCGCCGTTGCTTCGCCCGTGCCGTCCTGCGCCACGTCGGTGACGGTAAACTTGGGGGTCAACAGGACCGGACATTGGGCCGGACCACCGCTCTGACCAACGGACACGTGCTCGATCGGAAAGCCGAAGAAACCCGCGAATCCGATCGTCTCGATCCGGTCATCCAGCGTTTCGAGTGCGCGGCGATAAACCTCGGAGCGCACGTCGATACAGAAGGCCGCCTGAAGCGTCGGCCGCTGCGGCGCCGATGTTCGCTGGCGCCCGGGCATCTGGGCGAACAACCGGCGCCGCCATGCCTTTTCGTAGGCCGTTTGCAACACCAGCGAAGTGGCCAGGGAATCGGTCGGCCGGTCCGGATCGCGGTCGGATGGCCACGCGCCCCGCACGCTGGCCCAGCCGCTCGTGATCCCTTCCCCGCGCAGGCATTCGTACAGCAAGACCTCCCAGGCGAGTCGGATCGCCAACACGCCCCACAGCGTATCGTCGCGTTCGCCCCGCAGCTCTCGCTCCCAGCCGAGGAACCGGGCGTAACCTGACCACCCGGCCACGGTCATGAGGAGACGATGCGCGTAGTGCTCGCGACCGGCGGCGGGAATGTTCAGCCGTCGGAATGCCTCGAGCACCATCGACGTGGGATCCGTCGGCAGCAAGGCGACCTGCGCGCGAAAACCGGTCAGACCGCAAAGCTCGGGGGTTCGGTCGTGCTTGGCCTCCTCCCGCCAAGCGGAATACGGCGACATGTTTCGCCACGGCGACGGCCACAGCGCCTGGCCTTGGTCGAAGTAGGCCGCCGCCCACGACGAGATCCGATCGACGACCAGATCGTGCCAATCATAGCCGGTCATCACCGTCGCGACGCAGGCCACGGTCTTGGTCGGGTCCGGCGGTCCGTCCTCCGGCGCGTCCATGAGCCGCTCGATGAGGTCGTCGACGTTCGACGGGAGGCCCCGTCGATCCTCGGCCTCATCGAAGGCCGCTTGGAGATCGCGACGCTCGATGCGCTCGCTCGCGACCGCTTCCGCGTAAAAGCCGCGGTCCATGGTGATGCGCGCTCCGGTCGCGCGGCCAACCACCTGCGCCGCGCTGGCGAAGTCGAAGTCGGTCAACCCGACGAACGGGTTCACGGCAACGAAGCGGTCGAGCGGCCACAGCGGCGGGACCCTGCCCAATGCCCGCCGGGCGGCGGTCTGAATGTCGTCATCGGACGACGCGGGGGCAGCAACGAACGTACGGCCGGTGACGGGGGTCGAAACGGAAGAACCTGAATCCATGGCGTATCTCCTTATTCGGCGAGGCGATGCACTACCGGCGTGACGTCACGGCCCGGTTAAAAAGAACGTTGGCGTACAACCCGTTGCGCACGTGCACGTACGCCGCGCGGTACCACCCCTCCGCGTGCAGGCGAGTCGCGAAGACCTGGAGCATGAGGGCGGCGGCAAACGCGGTGATGACCGCGCCCAACAGCGCGTAGGTGACCGGTCCGGGAATCGGGTAGCCAGGGGCCAAGCCGGCCAGGGCCACCGTAGCCGCCGAGTGTAGCGCATAATAGGCCACCGACCCCAGGACGACGATGGCGCCGACCCCGACGCTGCTGCGCCGCGGGAGCGTAGATGCCGACAATACG
>JANQQN010000039.1 GCA_028289325.1 Myxococcota bacterium
ACTCCGTCGGTTGGGCCAACCAGCTGGCCATCGACGCGGCGGCGCGAAAATCGGGATCGCGGACCACCGGGGGGATCGACTCCGCCGCCCCCACCTCCTCGAGATGGGCGATCGCTACCTCGGCGTAGCGCGGATCTCGAGCCCACTCCCGCAGTCGGTCGACGGCCGCCGGGTCGCCCTCGCCTTCGCTCGCCCGCGCCGACGCGGCCTCGATGCGCACCGACGTGTCCGGATGTCGATCCGCGTATTTGAGCAGTTCGAGTCGGAGCCGCTCGTCGACGAATGGAAGGGCCGCCGCGGCCGCGCTCGCGTACCCCGATAGTTCGTCTTCGGGCTCCGTGAGCCACGCCCGCAGCGCGGCGTGACCGCGAGGGGAATCGAACGGGTGATGGGCCAGCTCGCCGTCGAGCGCGAGTCGATTGGCGAACTCCAGAAACGCCGCCTGGGCAAAACCACCCGGCCAGCGCTCGTTGAACGGATCGAGAATGTCGAGCCGCCATGGATGCTCGGGCGCCTCGAGGACCTCGAACACCGAAGGCCAAAGGTGCGCCTCCTGGACGAGCGGGTGATCGGCCGCGGTCACCATCCGCTCGATGGTGCCAGGAACGGTGAACGTCACCAGCACCCGCAACACGGCCATCAGATCCAGCATGATGGACAGCGAGTCTTCTTCCAGGGCCCCGAGACGGTCGTACAGCGCGTCGTAGATGCGGATAAGCTGGGGACCGGCCAACGACATCAACGCCCGCGCCGCGGGCGCTTCGGCGTCTTGCAGCCACATCATGACCGTCTGTAGAGGGCTGATTTCCGCGTCGAAGGTGGTCAACGGCAGATGCTTCAAGACCTCGACGGTCAGCTGGCCATCTGCGTCAGATTCGAGCATCACCTCTTCCAACGTTTCGATGGCCGCCGGCAGCTTATCGGGATCGCGAAGCGCTTCCGTCAGAACCTCGCGAAAGCCCGCCGGCTGTCCTCTCATCAAGCGATCGATCTGCAGCTCGACCCAGCTCATTGAATCGTCCTGACGCGGCCTAGCCGCGGTGCCACACTTCGTTTGATTTACGCGACGAGGCAAGAACCGGATGACCTCTTGTCCTCGCACTGGATTCAAGGAACATGACGTCGATGCTCCTCCGCACCCTGGACGCCTTCGACGATCACGTTGAAGGACAATCCCCGAGCGACCCCATCGTCGCTGTGGGTTTGGACCTGACGGAGCGCACATCGGCGCTCCGATCCGGGGTCCGGGGCGTTTTCGTCGCCTGCCAGGTCACCGCCGACGGCGCCGATGCGTTGCTGCGCGGGGGCTCGATCGTGGTCCCCCAGACGCCGGATTTGCCGTTCGAGGCCCACCGCGCGGATCTGTACACCGCTGATGAGCTCTACGACGTGTTCGACCCCAGCGAGCCGGAATCGTACGTCGATACGCTCGACGCGCGGGTGGGCGACCACTGGCGCCAGCGGCGCCGGGGCGACCTCGAGGACCCCATCGAGTCGGTGTGTCGACGCATCCACGACGAAGCGCTCTACGTCGCCCTCAGGGCGCGTGCTCGCGGGCGGTCAGTGGTGGCGGTGGTGGGCAGTCACGAGCTCGCCCGGGATAGCGGCGCGTACCGAAGCATCGCCGAGCTGACGTGGACCCTCACCCAACGAGGATATCTCTGTCTGAGCGCCGGAGGCCCGGGCGCCGCCGAGGCCGCGAATCTCGGGGCGTATCTCGCGGGCCGACGGCGAGGCGAGCTGCTCGACGCGATCGAGGCCCTCAGCGAGGCCCCCGACGCCGATCATCCCCGGTGGCTGACCCGGGCCTATGAGGTTCGAGACGCGTATCCCTCGGCCGGTGATGGCCGCGGCGACTCGGTCAGCCTGCCGACGTGGCGCCACGCCCACGAGCTCCCGAGCCCGTTCGCCACCCACATCGGGAAGTACTTCACCAGCAGCGTGCGAGAGGAAGGCCTGGGAACGATGGCCGCCAACGGCGTCATTTTCGCCCCGGGTGGGGTCCAGACCATCCGCGAGGTCTTCCTTCACGCCGCCAATCTCCACGACGTTCCCGACGACGTCAGTAAGCCACCGATGGTGTTTCTCGGCGACGCCGAGTGGACCTGGAAGCGGCCGGTGGTCCCGATGCTCCAACAGCTCGCCAACGATCGACCGTACGCGAGCGCGATTCACGTATGCGACGGCCCCGCGGAGGCGATCGAGGTCATCGAAGGTCCTTCCGAATCGCCGGCATGACCTCGCCGGCGCACTGCGGGGCCTTCGACCCGGCCCCGACCGCAGGGCCTTCGATCACTGTTTGAGGCCGTGTTTTTTGGCCAGCTTGTGGAGGTACTTACGATCCATGCGGGCGGCGCGGGAGGCCGCGCTAACATTGCCATCGTGACGCTCGAGCAACCACCGCAGGTACGAGGTCTCTCGAGCGTCCATCCACCGCTCCTTCGACGCGGTGAAGCTGAGGCTGGGATCGAACGCGCCGTCGAACGACGGCGTGTGGCCGCCACCGGCGCCGAGGTCGCCGAGCTCGAGCCTCGCCCCGGGCCGGACCTGCGCCAGCAACACCGCTCGCTCCAGCGCGTTTTTGAGCTCTCGCACGTTGCCGGGCCAGTCGTGGGTGGTCAGGCGGTCGATGGTCCGGTCGTCGAGCCGAGGCGGCGTCAACCCACGTTGCTCGGAGACCTCGCGCAGGAAGTGTTCGGCGAGCAGGGGGATGTCTTCGGCCCGCTCCCGCAGGGGCGGTACGGTCAATGTGACCACGGATAAACGAAAGAACAGGTCCTCTCGGAACGCGCCGCGCTCGACCTCCCGGGCCAGGTCTCGCCGCGTGGCGGCGATCACCCGCAGGTCGACCCCGATCGCCTGCGGACCGCCGATCCGGCGCACCTCCCTCGCGTCGAGCACCCGCAGCAGCTTCGGCTGAAGCTCCAGGTCGAGTTCGCCGAGCTCATCGATGAACACCGTGCCCCCCGACGCGAGCTCGAACGCACCCTGGCGTTTGGCGTGGGCCCCGGTGAACGCGCCCGCCCCATGACCGAACAGCTCCGACTCGATCAGCTGCCGCTGGACTGCACCACAGTCCACGACCACGAATCCCCGCTCGGCGCGCCCTGAGGCCTGGTGAAGCGCCTTGGCCACCAGCCCCTTACCGGTGCCCGTCTCCCCCTGCAGAAGCACGGTCGCTTCCGTGGGCGCGATGCGGGCCATGAGACCAAAAAGCTGCCGCATGGCCGATGACCGCCCCACGAGGGGGCCGAAACGCGCCTCTGTCCATTCCGCGACATCCGCCGTGTGCCGTTCGGGGGCGAATGCGATCTCGACCTTCCCGGCCCTCAGGACAGCTCCCGCGGAGATGGGGGCCTCGTGGACCCGGGCGTCTTGCAGGAAAGTCCCATTGGTCGAACCGAGATCCACCAGCACCCAGCTGTCTTCGGCCGGGCCCCGGTCCTCGCCGTGGGCAATGCGGGCGATGCGGAGGTGGCGCCGCGACACGGACACATCCGTCAGCACCAGGTCGCAGTCGGACTTCTTGCCGACGGTGACCACGTCCCGATCCACGACGCATGTCTTGCCCGCGTCGGGTCCGGACTTCACGCTCAACGTCAGGCGCCAAAGCGGAGGGCTCGCGCTCGGCATCGCCCGAGCATCCTCGCGACGCACCAAAGGCGCAAGAGACAGCAACGCCGCGATACCGCGCCGCCCGCGAGACTGCGTGGAATAGACCCGCCTCAGCGTGCGTTCAGTTCCGTTCCGAGGTCCACGGGTGACGAATAATTGGTCGTCAAAACCGTTGACTCTGTCCGGCGACAGATTAGTTTGCGCACCGCAAGCAGCGAGCTGTGCGCCGCATGACAACGGGGCGACCGTCGCCCGCCGAGCGCGCGAATCCCATCTCGCTGGCTGGCGGAGGCTATTCGTGGCGATTATCGAGGTCGAGAACCTCTCGAAGCACTACGGACCCGTCAAAGCGCTCAATGGTGTCTCATTCTCGGTTGAGAAGGGCGAGATCATCGGCCTGCTCGGACCGAACGGTGCGGGCAAGACAACCACCATGAAGCTTCTGACGGGCTTTCTTCAGCCGACCGAGGGCACCGCGCGCCTGGTCGGCTTTGACGTCGTCAACAACCCCATCGCCGTCCAATCGATGGTCGGTTACCTGCCTGAAAACGCGCCTTTGTACCTGGACATGATCGTCCAGGAGTACCTGGTCATGATGGCCGAGCTGCGCAACATTTCCCCCGACCAACGGCGGCGATTGCTGTCGGAAGCGGTCCACGCGACCGGTCTACAGGATCGTCTGACCCAGACCATCGGCAACCTGTCGAAGGGCTTCCGGCAGCGGGTGGGGCTCGCCCAGGCCATCCTTCACAAGCCGCAGGTGCTGATCCTCGACGAGCCGACCAATGGACTCGATCCCAACCAAATCATCGAGATCCGCAACCTGATCAAGCGGCTCGCCCAAAACGCCACGGTGATCGTGTCGACCCACATTCTGTCCGAAGTCGAGGCGACCTGTGACCGGGCGATCATCATCATGGACGGCGAGCTGCGCAGCGACGCTCGGCTCGACGAGATGACCCACACCTCGGCCGCCGTGGTTGCGGTCAACGAAAGCGCCGGCGACGTCGAGCCGACCCTCAAGAAGCTCAAGGGGGTGCGAGACGTCCGGCGGGAAGAGACCAAGAACGGGTACACGCGCTTTCGGGTCACCGGGGAAAAGGAGCTCGACCTCTGTCCTCTCCTGTTCGACGCGGCCAAGAGCGAGTCGTGGCGGTTGGCCGAGCTTCGACCCGAGACCAGAACCCTCGAGTCCGTGTTCCGTGAGCTCAACGAGCGGAAAGGATTGGCGGCATGAACCACGTTCTGTCGGTAGCGAAAAAAGAGCTGCGGGCCTTCTTCATGTCCCCCGTGGCGTTCATCTTCCTGGGCGCGTTCCTGCTCGTGACCCTGGTGACGTTTTTTTACGTCGAGGGCTTTTTTGCCCGGAACGTGGCGGATATCCGGCCGCTGTTCGCGTGGTTGCCGGTGCTGCTGATCTTCTTGGCCAGCGCCATCACCATGCGCCAGTGGAGCGAGGAGCAGAAGCTCGGGACCCTCGAGGTTCTGCTGACCCTGCCCGTCAAGGTTCACCACTTGGTCATCGGAAAGTTCCTGGCCGCGCTGGGGCTGGTCGTGGTGGCGCTGGTGCTCACCCTCGGTGTCCCCGTCACCGTATCGATGATGGGCGACCTCGACTGGGGGCCGGTGATCGGCGGCTATATCGGCGCCCTGCTCCTCACCGGCGCATACATCGCCATCGGGCTGTGCATCTCGTCGATGACCGAGAACCAGATCGTGGCCCTCATCGTCTCGGCGGTGGTCTGCGCGGTGTTCTACGCCGTGGGCGCCGAGTTCGTGGTCGGCTCGCTGGGCCAAGACTGGAGCTCGGCGCTGAGCGCGTTCGGCACCGGGGCTCGATTCGAGAGCGTCCGACGCGGCGTGCTCGACCTTCGTGACCTCCTCTACTACGCCGCGATCATCGTCTCGTTCCTCGCCCTGAACACCGTCCTGCTGACGGCGAAGAGCTGGAGCAGCGGCCGAAGCACGCAAGGCAAACGCCGCAACGCGATCATTTCGGTGGCCTTGGTCGCCGCCAACCTCCTTCTGCTCAACCTGTTGATGGCGCCGGTAAGCGCGCTTCGGGTCGATATGACCGAGCGGGGCGAATACAGCGTATCCAACGTCACCAAGGATCTGCTCGGGGAGCTCAGCGAGCCGCTGTTGATCCGAGGTTACTTCTCGCAGCGCACCCACCCCCTCCTCGCGCCCCTCGTGCCGCGAATCAAAGACATGATCGATGAGTACGGCGCGGCCGGCGGAACGAAGGTCATCACCGAGTACGTCGACCCGCGCGAAGACGAAGACCTGGAGAAGGAAGCCAACCAGCTGTACGGCATCAAGAGCTTCCCGTTCAAGATCGCCGATCGACTCGACCAGGCCGTCGTCAACTCGTATTTCAGCATCCTCATCAAATACGGCGACCAGTTCGAGGTCCTGAACTTCAGCGACCTCATCGAGGTTCAAGTCACGGACATCCAGAACATCGAGGTCAAGCTGAGGAACCTCGAGTACGACCTCACCCGTACCGTCAAGAAGGTCGCCTTCGGCTTCCAGACCCTCGACGCGGTCTTCGCTCAGATGACCGAGCCGGCCGAGTTCTACGCTTACATCACCGAGGACTCGCTGCCCGACAACTTCAAGAGCATCACCGAGACCATCAAGACCGTGGCCGACGAGATCAAGACCCAGGCCGGCGACAAGTTCGTGTTCGAGATCATCGACCCCGATAAGCCGAATGCGAAGGAGACGCGGCAAGATATCCTGCAGAAGTACGGGTTTCGGCCGCTGGCGCTGCTGCTGTCCGAGCAGACGTTTTACCTCCACCTGCTGCTGAAGGTCGGTGACCGCTACGAGCGACTGATACCCGAAGCCGCGGCGAGCGAGGCCGACTTCAAGAAGGAACTGGTCGGCGCGCTCAAGCGGTCGGCCCCCGGCTTCCTCAAGACCGTCGGTCTGGTGAAGCCCAAGGTCACCCCGCCCCAGCGTCCTCCATTTCCGGGCGCGCCGCCGCCTCCCGGATCGCAGCCGGTCACCCGTTCCCTCGAGGACCAGCTCGCCCAGACCTACAACGTCCAGGACGTCGACCTCAGCACCGGCCGCATTCCGCGAGACGTCGACATCCTGCTCCTGTTTCAGCCGGATCAGCTCGACGACAAGGCCAAGTTTGCCGTCGACCAACACCTGATGCAGGGCGGAACGGTGGTCGCCCTTCAGAGCCGCTTCAAGTTCGAGCCATCGATGGGCCGGCTCCTGAACGTGACGAAGGCCGATAACGGGCTGGAGGCGCTGCTCGCCAAGTACGGCATCGAGGTGCAGGACACGTTGGTTCTGGATCCGCAGAACGAGCCCATTCCCATCGAGACCCCGCGTACCGTGCGCGGCATGCAGATCCGGGAGATGGGGTACCTGCGGTATCCGTACTTCGTCGACGTGCGCTCCGATGGGATGTCCGACGACAACCCCGCCGTGGGCGGGCTCCCCGCGCTGACCTTGCCATGGGCCTCGCCGCTGGTGGTCAACGACCAAACGGCCACCGAAGGCGAAGATCCCCTCGAGCGGGAGACGGTCATCCTTCTCTCCAGCAGCCCGCAGTCCTACGTCGATGCCAAGACCGAGGTCATGCCCGACCTCCAGAACTACCGCGACGGTTTCCCGCCGCCGACCGGCGAGCAAAAGAGTCGCCCCTTGGCGGTGGCGGTCACCGGAAGCTTCCGGTCGGCGTTCACGGACGGCGGTCCGATCAAAGAGGCGCCGGTCATCAAGCGATCGCCCGACACCGCGCGACTGATCGTGGTCGGTACCTCGGCGTTCGCGAACGATATGACCCTGCGCCTGACGCGCCAGGGGCCCACGAATCTCCAGTTCGTTCAGAACCTGATCGACTTCGGGCTCGCAGACACCGACCTGCTGTCGATCCGGTCCCGCGGGACGTTCGTTCGGACCTTGCTGCCGATGGAGCCCAGTGAGCGGGCTCGTTACGAATACCTGAACTACGCCATCGTGATCATCGGCCTCGCGGTGGTGATCCTGCTGACCGTGGGCCGTCGCCGTTCCTTGAAACCCATCGACCTCGACCCCGCACCGAAGGTGTCGGGCGAGCGGGTGGAGGCCTGATCCATGTCGCGTCTCAACCAGATTCTCCTCGTATTGCTGGGCGTTCAGATCGTCGGGCTGGCCGTGGGCCGGGCCACGACGTCGGAGTCCCCGGCGCAAAAAACCGTCGTTCTCTTTGCCGGCCTCGACGCCGACAAAGTCACGAACGTCGAGATCGTCGGCCCGGCGCCGTCGGAAAAAGACGATCCCCCCCAGAACAAGGTCACCCTCGCCAAGAAGGACGGCAAGTGGGGCGTCAGCGACGCCGACGACTATCCGGTGGACAAGACCAAGGTCGACGAGCTGCTGAAGGCGCTGGCCAAGCTTCGGACCCGAAACCGGGTGCTCGAGAGCTCGACCTACCACGCCAAGCTCGAGGTGGCCGCCGACAAGTTCCAGCGCAAGCTGACCGTCACCGCGGGCGACGACACGTCGGTCACGTACTTTGGCTCGGCCCCTCGCTTCAAAAACGTCCACGTTCGCAAGGACGGCGAAGATGCCGTCTACCTGCTGAATGACTTCGGCACCGGCGAGCTCGGTGACCGCGCCTGGAACTGGGTCGACCGCGAGTACATCAAGTATCCGGCCGACGACGTGTGGCAGGTGAAGATCAAGAACGCCAAGGGCGAGATTCAGCTCGACAAGGATCCCGTATCCAAGCAGTGGGCAATGCTGGGTACCGACAAGCCCCTCGACACCACCGTGGTCAGCGACCTGGTCCGCAAGGCCTCCAACGTGAACCTCGAAACCCCAGTCGGTACTTCGGTCAAGCCGGAGTTCGGCCTGTCGGACGCCGCGGCGACGGTCACTTTGGTGACCGGAACCTCGACGGTGGCCGGTGCGCCTCCACCGTCGACCGAAACCGTTACGTGGTCGATCGGCAAAAAGGTCGAGACCGACAACCAGCACTACGTGAAGGCCGAGGCCAATGCGTACGTGGTCAAGGTCGCGCAGTGGGGTATCAAGCCGCTCATCGAAAAAGCGGCGGCGGATCTGATCAAAAAAGAAGAAGAGAAGAAAGACGAGGACAACAAGTAGTCGTCGTCTCGGCCTTCTCTCACGGCGGGCGCCGGTGAATCGACGGGCGCCCTGCCCCGCCTCCTTCGGCGTCGGACCGCGATGCCCCTCAGCCGAAGATATCGCCCGCGAATCGCGCCGCCGGCCCCAGGTCTTCTTCGATCCGCAGCAGCTGATTGTACTTCGCCATGCGGTCCGAGCGAGACGCGGATCCGGTCTTGATCTGCCCCGCCTGCGTGGCCACCGCGAGGTCCGCGATCGTCGAATCCTCGGTCTCGCCCGAGCGATGGCTCACGATCAGGCCGTAGCCGTGGGCTCGGCCGAGGTCCATGGCGTCGAAGGTCTCGGTCAAGGTACCGATCTGATTGACCTTGACCAGGATCGCGTTCGCGCAGCCCTCGTCGATGCCGCGCTCGATCCGGGTCACGTTGGTCACGAACAGGTCATCGCCGACGAGCTGGCACCGCGTCCCCAGCTCGCTGGTGAGCGTTTGCCATCCTTCCCAATCATCCTCGGCGAGGCCATCTTCGATCGATACGACCGGGAACTCGGACACCAGCTCCCCGAGGAAGCTGCTCATCTCGGCCGAGGTGAGGGTCCGGCCTTCGTGCTTCAGCTCGTACTTGCCGTCTTTGAAGAACTCGGTCGAGGCGACGTCGAGGGCGAGCGCGATGTCGTCGCCGGGCTTGTACCCGGCCTTTTCGATCGCGTCGGTCAGCAGTTGGAGCGCTTCTTTGTTCGACTGGAGGTTGGGCGCGAATCCCCCCTCGTCGCCGACCGCGGTCGACAGCCCCTTCTCGTTGAGCAGCTTCTTCAGGTTGTGAAACGTCTCTACGCCCCACCGAAGCGCTTCGCTGAAGGTCTCCGCGCCCTTCGGCACGAGCATGAATTCCTGGATATCGAGCGCGTTGTCCGCATGCTCACCGCCGTTGATGACGTTCATCAACGGCACGGGCAGCAACCGAGCGTTCACGCCGCCCAGGTACCGATACAGCGGGAGCTCGTACGCGTTGGCTGCGGCGCGGGCCACGGCCAACGAGACGCCCAAAATTGCGTTGGCGCCGAGCTTACTCTTGTTCTCCGTCCCATCCAGCGACAGCAGGGTCGCGTCGATGTCGAAGGGGTCACTCGCATCGTAGCGCTGCAGGGCAGGCGCAATGATGTCGTTGACCGCGGCGACGGCGCGGGAAACGCCTTTGCCCACGAACCGGCTGGCGTCGCCATCGCGGACCTCGACCGCTTCGTGAGCGCCCGTCGATGCGCCGGATGGGACGGCAGCCCGCCCCTCCGCGCCCGACGACAGACGGACATCGACCTCGACCGTAGGATTACCCCGGCTATCTAGAATCTCGCGTGCGTGAATGTGGGTTATATCGAGCACAGCTGACCTCTAGCCGGTGATTGGACCGGTTCGAGACCCCAGTCAACCAAGCCCCTCATTTGACGCGCCAGCGGGGATCGGTCGGCGAACCCTACAGGTCGATGTGGATGACTGCGCTCTCACCCTCTGGCGTATCTTCTTCCGGCGGAGTCTCATCGTCCTCCGCGGGAGGGATTTCAATTTGCAGGCGGGGACGAGCCGACTCGCTACGTCGGCGGCGCTCTTCGTCCTGCTTCTTGATCTCCTCGATGATGTACGCGTCGAGCACGTCGCCTCCGATGGTGCGGCTACGAATCGCTGCTGACAAGTTTCGGGATAACCTGTACTAGAAATCACCGTAGTCCGGTTTGCGGTCAAAGTGATGGTGCGCCTCGATGTACCGCACGGTCATGGTCTTGCTCCGCATGACCACCGAGTTTGTTCGCGCGCCGGCGCTGAGAAAGTGAACGCCGTGCAAAAAGTCGCCGTCGGTGATGCCCGTCGCCGCGAATAAGACGTGGCCCGAGGCCAGCTCCTCGGTCTTGTAGATCCCCGTCGCATCGAGACCGAGCCCGCGGATCCGCTCCCGTTCCTCGTCGTCGCGAGGCTGCAATCGGCACTGCATTTCTCCGCCCACACATCGCAGCGCCGCGGCGGCAAGCACGCCCTCCGGTGCGCCACCGGTCCCCAGCAACATGTCGATGCCCGTCTCTTCTCGACAGGTGGCGAGGGCGGCCGAAAGATCGCCGCCAAGAATCAGGCGGATCCTTGCCCCCGCATCTCGCACCTCCCGGATCAGTCCCTCGTGACGGGGCCGGTCCAGGATAGCAACGGTCAGGTCATCGACGTACACCCCCTTGGCATCGGCCACCGACTGCAGGTTACCTGAGACCGAGCGGTCGAAATCGATCGCGCCGTTCCCGGCGGGACCGACGACGATCTTCTCCATGTACGTATCCGGCGCGGGAAGAAATCCCCCGTCGCGAGCCATGGCGATGACCGACAGCGCCGCAGGACGACCTTGCGCACAAAGGCGCGCTCCTTCCAGCGCATCGAGCGCAAGCTGAACCTCGGGATCTCCGTCGGCCCATCGACCCACTTTCTCTCCGGAGTACAGGCGGGGCGATTCTTCGTAATGCCCCTCGCCGACCACGATGGTCCCGCAGATCTCCAGCGACCGGAACGCGCGTCGCATCGCGTTGACCGCTACGTCGTCCGCCTGATGGGCGTCACCGCGGCCCATTTGTCGGGCCGAAGCGAGCGCGGCGGCCTCTGTGACGCGCACCGCCTCCAGCGCTAAGTTTCTGTCCATGGTCATCGGTCGAGTCTCTCGCGGAGCATCGAAGGAATGCGTGTGATCCGCCCCGAGGGCCCGATGCACGCGTGAACCGTTTCCCCCGTTGCTATCAATTCGTTGTCGGCATCGCGGACCAATCGGTAACCCATGCGAAGGCTTCCCAGCTTGATCGCGGTGACCGACGTTTCGAGGGTGAGCAGCTCATCGTAACGGGCCGACGCGTGATACTTGGCGGACGCCGATGCCACGGGGAGCTTGTATCCCGCCTGCTCGAGCTCCACGTACGGAAGACCGGCTGCGCGCAAAAATTCGGAGCGACCGGCCTCGAAGTACCGAAAGTAGTTGCCGTAGTAGACGACACCCATCATGTCCGTGTCTCCGTAGATGACCCGGAACTGGTGGCGATGACTGCGCACGCAGCTTGCCGTTAAATCGACCGGCTCACGCTGTCAATCACGCTCGAGGGGTGCGAAACGGTTGCCGCAGTTGATGCATACGGGCTCGGAAGGTGCGTTGCGAACACCGCAGTTGCGGCATCGACGCGGCTCTCGATCCGCGGAACGCTTACGAGCGAAGCGAAGCGGATAGCCGCACTGTTCGCACCGGCGCGAACCGTTCGACGCACACGAACACCGAGGACACACCGCGTAGCCTGGTGCGTCACGAGCCACGGTCGGCGGTTCTTCGATTTCGGGTAGCTCGAGCTCGAGCGACACGATCGCCTCGTTGGTCGCCGGCGGCGAAGTGAATGCTTCTGAACGAGGGACCGCGGTCACGTCGCCATCGTCGGTCAACGACGCTTTGAACCCGCACCCTGCGCATACGCCTCGATGAAATCCAGGACGCCGACAGATCGGGCATGGGAGCCCCGTCACTTCGGTCAGCGCGAATTCCGCCCTGTCGTCGCCTTCGAATGGATCGGCGGGGTCACGGCCGGTCATCATCTCGCTGACTACGCGAAAAGTGAGCGTGAGATCTACCGTCTCAACGGCGGCAAGGCCTACGGACGGAGGGCGACGACCCAAGTTCGTCCGTCGCGATCCCGCTGCAACACCAATGACACCGGCTTGCCCACGTACCGCCGAAGAATACCGGGGTCCGGTCCCGTCAACCGGTCCTCGGAGCAGCCAGCGCACGGCGCGTTCGGCGCCGGCGCGACCTTGAGCTCCCGGTAGTAGCGCTCCCCGTAGATCACATGGTGGCGGATCTGGCCGGCGGTGGCGACCTCTTTGGCCCCCACTCGCTTGAGTACCCGCCTCTGCTCAGCGGTCACGGGCACGGCGAGGGTGGCCATCCCGTCGTCGAAACGATGCAGGATCCCTGTCGCGCCGACGGCTTTGCCGCTCCCTCGGGCGAGGCGAAAGCCCGGACGAATGGGCTGCCGGCGCTGACCCCGCAACTCGTCGAAGCGGCGCTTCACGTCGGCGATGGGACGCACCTGCGTACCGCCTTCGACCGCCGGCGGCGCCTCGTCCTTTCGCGACGGTGCTGCCGCGACCAGCAATACGGCACTCAATCCGAATACGAAGACTCCGGATCCGCGCTTGTCGTACTTTCGCATGCGTCCTCCCCCCCTAGTACTCCCGCCAAAGGAACAGCCCTGGTCGACTGCGCCCTCGCTCGTTCAAGTTCGCCTTTTGCTGTTTGCTCAGGTCTGCGTGGCTGACCAAGACCGGGCTGTCCTTCGGGGTGAAGAAGAACAGACCGCCGCCGATCTCCGTCTCGCCGTTCCACACCCTTCGTTCGGAGAGGGTCAGCGATCCGTTGCCGTTCACGTCCTGGGTTGGGGCCCCGTTGCAGTTGTTGACGGCATAGATGCGATCGATGCCCGACCCTCCACCGCACTCGGCGGGCGTCGTGGTCGGTTCGTACGTCTTGTAGAAAGCCACCCCGTCAAATACGAGCGGGTCGCGCAGCATTCGCTCGTTGGGGTTCAGCAGGATGTACCAGCCGTGTTTCTTCTCGTCGATCAGGATCTCGGGCGCCGTCCGATCCTGACGGGCGGTGATGTCGAGCAAGCCCGACTGCGTCAGACCCGACGGTAGACCGTCGTAGTCCCACACCACGCCGATCATGTCGGCGCCGTTCGTCACCGACGTATCCTGCAGCTCGTCCTTCGCCAGCGGCCGCTGCTGATCGCCGGTCCCGAAGTAGACGCCGAGCACCCGTCGCCCCGGACAAGCGGACAACACGAGGTCCAGCTTGCGAAAGATCTTGCGATGGTCCTTGTCGACGCCGAGGAACCCGGAGTTCAGGTTGATCAGCCGTTTGACTTTGTAGTTCTTGCCGTTGTCTTCGGTCCACGCCTTCCAGATCTGGGCGCACTCATCTCCCCAGTACGCGGCCTGAAGAACGTCGCCTTCGGTGAACACGGAGACCTCGGAGGAGATCGGGCACACCATGTTCGCAAGGTCGCTAAACTTCGTTTGGTCGATGCAGTCGGTCGTCAACGCCCCACAGCTGTTGGTGATGCGCAGCAGCACGGGGTCGTCGGTCGCGTTGCTCGCAAAAGCCACCGGCGCCGAGCCGTTCCACTTGTCCATGTCCACGAAGTACACCGTCGGCTGGTGGTCTTGGCCGAGGACGAAGTTCATATCCCGCTCCGGCGCCACCCCGCCCGAAGTATCCTGAGAACCGAAAGCACCGAGCAACGCTGACACGATCGGGAGACCCGGCACCCACTCAGCGTACTTGATTCGGTAGCCGCGATCCTTGGAATCAATTCCATCTGTCAGGACCCGCAGGACGATGTCCGGCCCATAGACCCAAGGCGTCCACTTGTTGTTCAACTCTTTGCGGGTATAAGACCCGACCAGATTCCCTTTGCTGTCCTCGATACGCATCACGTCCGAGTCATGAAGGTCGAACTTATCGAACTTCAAGCGGATCGCCGCCGCATGGAACGCGCCGTTGTTGTAGGTCAGCGGACCCTCGGAGATATCGATGGGGACTCCGCCTCCGTCGTAACACGGCTTCGAGCTGTTCCCTTTGCAATTGCTGAAGTACATCGAACCGCACCAGTCGCTGGAACTTCGTCCGTTGTGGTCGGCAAAGTTGCCCGACCCACTGCAGTCGACTTTTTCGGCCGTGCTCAAGTCCACGACCAACGAGCTTGGGTTCGACTGGCTCGACCCGCCCTGTTGCGCGCCACCCTGCCCTTCTTGAATGTCGAGCATCGCGATGTGCCCCGACGGAAACACCGCCACCCGCTTCGACTGCTTGTCGAACTCCGCCTTGCCCATCCACGGCGCGGACCAGGTGTCCTGCAGCTGCTCGAACACCGTGCCTTCGGTGTAGCGAAGCGGATAGACCGGGTTCTTCGTCGAATCCAACGCCCCGTTCGTCAGCTCGGAAACGTTGACGGCGTAGTACGCGCGCCCGCCTCGACCGAGGCCAAACACCAGCTTCGCAGTCTCGGTCGAGTCGATCGTACCATCGGCGTTGTCGTCTTCGTGGTACAGCCGAGCCGACCCGTCGACGTAGTAACGATGGGTGAACGTCAACGTCGGTTGATTGTTGATCTCGTTCAGCTGGCTGTGGGCGACGTCGGTGTTACTCCACAGCTCACCGGGGATCAGGGCCGCGGTCTCTTTACCCGACGCCGAGTCGAAGAAGTGTACCGCTCCGTCGTTCATGCCCACGGCGAGAAAACAAGCGCCGACCACTGGGTTGCCTTGGTCGTCGTGGCAGTCCGCATACTTCAACATGGTGGGCGCGAAGTGCACGGGATCCCCGAGCGGCCACAGCTCGACGTTGAGCGGGTCCCCGGTGGTGCAGTCGGCGTCGTACGAGTAGCCGTGGAGACGATTAATGAGCCGGTAATGATCGCAGCCGTTGGTCAGGGTGTCGGCGGCCGTCCAGTTGACCGGATCCACGGACACGTAGCCCGTCGATCCCGGCCGCCAGGTCAGGATGTTTCGATGTCCGTAGTAAGGGGCGACCGGCAAGCCACCGGCGGAGCTACCGAGCTGAGCCAGCAACACATCGCCAGCGCCACCGTCATCCGCGGCCAGCGATCGGGAGCCAGTCCACAGGTCTTGGGCTTGCGGGTTCGTCTCGAGGTCCGTCCCGTTGGGCGAGTTGAACAAGCAGGTATCTACGGTCGTGGAGTACAGCCCGTTGTTCACGATGGGCGGAACGATGCAATACTTCTTGACCGTCCCCCGCCACGGGCCACCGGCTTCCGGCTTGAACGAGGCGCTGTACGCGTAGTTCGCCGAGAACATGCTCTCGGTCTGGATGGCGATCGGCGCAAAAAACAGCGCGCTTTTGGCCACGATGGCGGTGATGATGTTCTCGAACGCGGCGTTGAGCTGCTGGGCATCGGAGGCGTAAAAGTACTCCCCACCCCCGTAGCTCGCGATGTTCTGGAGGTTCGTGGGACTGAAGTCGCCGGGCTGTCCGAAACCGATGGTGTAGGTCCGGATGTTCTGATCCCCCGGCACGCTGCACAGCAGGTCTGGGTGTTGAAACATGTACCCGGACCCTTTCCACGGCTCATTGGCGCCGACGGACAGCGTCTCCACCGGCGTCGTGCACTCCCAGTCGAAGCTCCCGGAGCCTCCGTTCGGATTGCCGTCGGAGAGCATGACCACGAAGTTGGGCCGGCAGTCGAGCGTGTTGCTCGCATTGAAGTACTGGTTGAAGTACTCCCCCAGGTTTTCGAGGCCCCGCGACATGTTCGTCGCCCCCGTCGCCGGAATGCCCATGATCCCTGATTCGAGCTGGGCCTTTGTCGAGTCGAAGGGAACTTTGAGCGACGTACCGCTGCCGAAATCGTAGACCGCGAAGTTCACCCGATCGGCCCAGATGTCGATGATGCCGTCGGAGTCCGACTTGCACCCGACGAGGGTCGACTTCATCTGATCCTTCTTATCAAAGATATCGCTCCCGCTCAGATACTCCGTCCCGTACCACGGGCAGTCGGTCTGGGTGTCGCCCCACCCCATCGAACACGAGCGATCGAGGAGCAACCCAACCTGCGGAATGACGTCACCGGCTCTGAGGTGATCGAGGGTGTCGGGATACTGTCCGGCGGAAGTAGCAAGGATGATGAGTGCGCTCAATCCGAGTTGCATGACTGCTCCTAGCGGGCGTGCATCCGAGGCTGCACCGTGCCCGGCTTCGAGGCCGAGATTCGAAAGACCTCCGCTTCGATGCGCGACGTGCCCCCGTCGCCGGTGCGCGCCTCGATTCGAACGTCGTAGACGAGGGCTCGCACGACCGAGTGCGAGCTCTCGAGAAGGGGCACCTGTCGGATCAGCTCGACGTCGGCGTCGAAATCCCGGTCGCCCTTGACGGCGTGGGCGTTTCCGAATACCGAGCTCGTGCTCGGTTGATGGGTTGCCTTGAGCTGCGTCGTCTCCATGGTCGGAAGATTGGCGAGAACGTCTTGGTCGTTGAGCAGCTCCATGAGCCCGCCCTCTGCGGCCTCCCGAGACGCCATCGTTCGTCGCTGCTGAGCGATCTGCGCGAAGTCGAGGTCGATCAGGTCGAGCACCACCAGCGCCGACACGCCCACGATCGCGATGAGCGTGGTCGTCGTGAGCATCGTGAAGCCCCGGGCGCCGCGCGATCTGCCTGGTTTAGTCATCGGATCAACATCCTTCCCCCATTGCGTAGCTCGATGCTCGTTCGCATGACGAAGCGACGGTGGTCGTCGGCGGCGCCGCCGCAGGCTCCCCCCACGCAGCCGGTCGGGTCGAGCTGCAGGGTTACCGGCTGGTGCGTGCCTTCGACGTCATCCTCGCGCCCGCGCACGACGAGCTCCACATCGACCCGCAGCCGCCGACGGTCGGTGATGGCGCCGCCGGCGGTACCGTCGAACCACTGCCCGAGGTCCTCATCCCACTGCCAAACCGCGATCTGGAGGGTCTCGACGTCGTCGGCAACCAGCCCTCCGCACTGCTCATCGCGCGCTGCGCACGGCGTGGCCTGCCGGATCTCGGCCCGCCTGAGCTCCCCACCGGCGTCGAGCCCCGGGGTCACGAACCACACGATCTCCGCGTAGTCCCCGACCATCGTCCCCCCGACATAGTTCGCGGTGGCCGCGTCGGTGTCCGATGCGTAGCTGCCGTCCACGAGGTACGTGAAGGTGGAGCAACCGTCGCGGCACTGCCCGTTGACGCAGGCGGCGTTGTTCAGCGTCAACAGCTGAATCGTCTGGGCGTGGAGGGCTTCCTGGCTGAGCATGACCACCGTGTCCCCCACGGCCATCGAGGAACCCGCGCAGATCTGCCCTTGAGTCCCCGAGAAGTCGGCGATCGTTCGAAGGTCACCGTTGGCGATCCGGATGCCCAGGTCGTCGGTTCCGATGGATCCCGTAGACAGGGTCTGGGTGACCCCGCCCGCGAAGAACTGCGCGCCTCCCTGAACGGTAAACGCTCCTCGGATCAGGCCGCCAAACTCCCCGTCCGGCCGGTACCCGATCCCCAGCCCCGCGTGGCGCAGATCTTCGGTGATCAGATCGATGGCCGTCCTCGCCGATTGGGTCATATCGACTCGACTGCTGGTCTGTCCGAGAATCATGGTGTGATCCGAAGCCATCTGAACCGCCACTGCCAGCGTGAACAGGCCGATGGCGGTACTGACCATCATCTCCGCCAGCGTAAAGCCTGCTTGCGTTCGTCGCATCTCACACCTCCGGAACCAGGAGCCGCTGGAGCTGAACCTGCTCGACGAAGCCAGGAATCGGGGTCCAGCACACGCTGACGGAGAGGATCATCGCCCCCGCCTGCTGCCGAGGATCCGGATGAGCGAGCACAGACGTATCGACACGGAACTGCCCCGCCGTCACCGCCGTCGGGTCGACGAAGCCCATTTCGTCTACGTTCTGAGTGCACAGGAAGGTGCCGACGTTACCCAACACTGGGGCCAAAGAGGTCATGCTCGTCCGGCAACCGAGAGCGGGGCCCGCACACCCGGCGAGGCGGGAGACGGGCAACGTCGACAGCCGTTCGAGTCGCTGCTCGGCGATCCGAAGCGCGGCCGTCTTCAACCGGGACGAACGCATCCCGGCTTGAGCCTGGGAGAACGTGTGCACGAGGGCGATCATGCCGATCGCCAGTACGGCGGAGGTCAGCATGACCTCGACCAGAGTCAAGCCGCGGGTCCGCGCCCGGGGCCGCCGTCGGCGAACAGCTCCATCGTCCATCTCAGCTCGGAACTTCGGCCTACGGCGGCGCGAATGAAGACCCGTGTCGAACTGAAGCACCTGCTGCAGCGGCCGACGAGACGGCCGCTACCTAATACCAGGCGCCCATGACCGCAACTCCCGACAGGCATATTCGCCGCCAGACCGTTCAACCCGCGCCCCCGGCCGACGTGTACCACGGCACCCTTGGTCTCGATGTCCTGCTGTCCGGGGACCTCGTGCGTTCCTCGGACATCCTGCCCGGGGACCCGACGGAAGACTGTTCGGTTCTGTCCGACGATCCCCCCGACGGGCTGGACAGCCTCGACATCGCGCCCAGCAGCCAGGAATTCGGAGAGAACCGCCGGGGCTATGGCCGCTTCCGGCTCGCCCACAACGTCATACGGGTTCAGATCCATCGCGACGACGGCAAGCCGAGCACGGGCCGAATGACCAACGCCTCCGTCACCGGCCTGTTCGTCCGCTGTCCATCGCCGCTACCGTTTCGATCCGTCGTCCGGGTGGAGTGGAACTTGATGAACGACATGAAGATGGCGTTTACGGGCAAGGTCGTCCGCACCACCGCCCAGGGCATGGCCATCCACCTCAACACCGACGACGCCAACTGGCGGTTTCGGTCGACGTTCATCGATATGTGCCGGACCCCCATGCAACGGCCACCGACGGTCACCGTTCGCCGACTCACGGCCGCCGCCGCGAAGCGATTCCAGGAGGACGATGACGTCGTCCGGCGGCTCGGCCAGCGCTGGAAGGAGACCCAGCAGGACATCGCCAGCGACGAGCGGCATCAGCGCTTCATTCAGAGTTGTCTCAAGGAAAAGCGTCTGCAGTTCGCGCTCGAGCGCTACCGGGAGCTTCAGGTGTGGCCGGTCGAGGGCTTCGACCCCACCGGCTACCTCAAACAGATCGGGACCATCCTCGCGTTTTATCAGCTCCAGTCTGCCGACCCGACGGGAGAAGCCAGCGCCCTGCGACGCTACTTTCCGATCATCGTGATCACCGTCCTCATGCTCCTGGTGCTGATGGGGGTTCCGTATCTGATGGGTAATCGGGTCACCCCGCATCCGTGAGCTTCATTCGATGGCCGAAGCGCCGGTCGAGCTCGGCCGCAAGTCGGGCGTGTTGCGGTGACGACAGGTCCGGATCCCGGGCCCGGACTTCGCCCGCCGCGCGCCGAGCCTGTTCGATGATCTGACCGTCTCGGGCCAGATCGGTCACCACGAGATCCGGCAGCCCCGACTGCCGAGTGCCGAGCAGTTCGCCTGGGCCGCGCAGCTCGAGGTCTCGCTGCGCGACTACGAACCCGTCGTTCGTCTCCGCCAGCACCTGCAGCCGGGCCCATCCGTCCCGAGACGCATCCTTCGCCACCAGCAGACACGTCCCTCGATACCTACCCCGTCCGACCCGGCCCCGCAGCTGATGCAGCTGACTGAGCCCGAAGCGGTCCGCGTGTTGAACCAACATCACGGTCGCGTTCGGTACGTCGACCCCGACCTCGATCACCGTCGTCGACACCAGTACCCCCAACTCGCCTTCTTTGAAGCGCTTCATGACCGCGGCCTTTTCGTCGGACTTCAATCGGCCGTGTAGAAGACCGACCTCGTGGGGCTGAAACTTCGCTTGCAGATCGACAACGGCCTCGGTGGCCGCGGTCAGATCCAGCTTTTCGGACGCGTCGACCAGCGGGTAGACGATGTACGCCTGCCGTCCTTCGTCGAGCGCACGACCGACATGGTCGAGCGCAAGCTCGCTGTCGTTGGCCGAGAACACCTCGGTCACGGTCGGCGACCGGCCCGGCGGCAGCTCGTCGATCACCGACACCCTGAGATCTCCGTACGCGGTGAGGGTCAGCGTCCGGGGAATGGGGGTCGCGGTCATGACCAGCAGGTCGGGGGTGGCATCGCCTCGTTTGCCCCGCAGCGCCGCCCGCTGATGGACACCGAACCGATGTTGCTCGTCGACCACGGCCAGTCCTAGATCCGCGAAGACCACGTCGGGCTCGAGCAGCGCGTGGGTCCCGACCACGACATCGACCTGCCCCTGACGCAGGGTGGTGAGGAGATGACGGCGGGATTTGGTCCCCGCCGAGCCCGTCAGCCGCGCGATGACCAGACCGGCCGCGCCCAACACCTTGGTCGCACTGGCGAAGTGTTGGTCGGCGAGGATCTCCGTCGGGGCGAGGATCGCGGCCTGTCGGCCGCTTCTACACACCGCGGCCGACGCCAACAACGCCACCGCGGTCTTGCCGGAGCCGACGTCGCCCTGCAGCAGCCGATTCATAGGCCGGGAGGCGGCAAGATCCTCAGCGATCTCGCCGAACGCGCGCCGCTGGGCGCCAGTGAGGGCGAACGGCAGCAGCTCTTCGGCCAGCCCGTCTAACGACTCGGGAACGGCGTGGCTGAGCCCAGGCTCTTCTTCCCGCCGGCGCCGGGTTCGGTCCAGGGCCAGCTGCAGCAACAGCAGCTCGTCGAACACCAGTCGGGACCGCATCTGCTCCACGGCCCCGTGATCGGTCGCCGTCTGCGGGAGGTGGACCCGTTGAATCGCCGCCGACAAGCTCGGCAGCGCGTAGGTGTCGAGAATCCAAGGCGGCAAGATATCTTGCACCCGATCTCCGATTGCCTCGGCCAGCCCCTGGATGATGCGGCGGACCGCCTTCGGCGACACGCCGTCCACCTCGCCATAAACGGGAAGAATCCCCGCCGGGGTCACGACCTGGTCTTCGATGCGCTCGAGATCGGGATGAACCATCTGGCGCTGCGCCCCCCAGGCGGTGACCGGTCCGGACACCACCACTTCCGTCCCCCGGGGGTACCGGGTCTCCATTCGACTCGGGAACCGAAAGAATCGACAGCTCATCACCCCGGTACCGTCGGCGACGGCCAGCTCGAGCACCCGTTTGCACCGGCCGGTGGGCCGCACGCGCGCTGCCGCGATCTCCCCTCGCACCGTCGCTGGCGCGCCCGGCATCACCTCCGCGATCGGGGTGAACCGGGACCGATCCTCGTACTGCCGCGGCACGAAGAACAGGAGGTCTTGCGCGGTCCGAAACCCCTTGGCCGCGAACCGCTCTGCGGTCTTGGGACCTACGCCGATAATCTCCTCCAGCCGCGATTCCGGCGCCGCGCGGGCCATTTTGATCCGGCGCCCGGTCGCGGCAGGGACGACCGACGGCGCCGCCTCGAACAGCGCCATCGGTCCGACCTTCGGCGAACTCTCCTCGGTCGCCCCGTCACCCGGTGGTGCGTGGAGGACCGGCGGCGCTCCTCCTCCTGAGCTTTCCGCCCGCCCGATCGGTGTGGCGCCCCGCGGGGCCGGACGGGCGAGCTCGGGCTGGGGCCGCGGGGCGAGCGCCGGGTCTCGCCGCGAGCGCGGATCGTGCGGCGCGGGCTCCGGTCCTCCCCGTGGGGAAGCCACGGCAGCCCTGCGATCCGTCGGGCGTCCCGCGGACCGCCCGGGGTCGGTCTTCGCCACCGCCTCCAGCCGGCGCAGGATCCGTTCGACCCGCTCCCGACGTTGAGCCGGACTCGCCTGGTCGAGGCCTTCGATCCACGGCAACACCTCCGCCACCACCTCCCGCGTCGAAGCTGGCAAGTCGGTTTGCGACAGCACCGCGTGGGCGCCTCGGCTGAGGGTGCGCTCCAGATCCTTGACGGTATCGAGATTGGCGCCGCCCCTCCGCACGGCGAAGCGAAGCGGATTGAGGAGTGGATCCATGGCGTCGGGCTAGATGAACTCGACCTTGAGGATCTCGTACTCCTTGTCGCCTTTCGGAAGCTTGACGGTAAACAGGTCGGACACCCGCTTGCCGATCATCGCGCGCGCTCGAGGAGAACTGTGCGAGATGCGCCCTTTCTTTACGTCGGCCTCGTCGACCCCAACGATCTGGAAGGTGGATTCGCTGTCTTCCTCGAGGTCGACCACGGTCACCGTCGCCCCGAAAACCACCTTATCCCCGGACAGCGAGGTCGGCTCGATGATCTGGGACAAGGCGAGCTTGCTCTCGACTTCCTTGATTCGGCCCTCGATGAAGCCTTGCTTCTCTTTGGCGGCATGATACTCCGCGTTTTCGCTGAGGTCGCCGTGCGCCCGCGCCTCTTCGATGGCCGCGGAAATGTTCGGACGGTCGACGGTCTTGAGCCGCTTGAGCTCCTCTTTGAGCGCTGCGTAACCCCGCTGCGTCATCGGTTCACGATCCGACATGACCGTCTTTCATATGCGCGCCGCCGTGGCGTGGCAAGGGCGGCGCGCCCGGGGCGGGACTAGAGAAGGGGGGTGAGCTTAGCGAACACCGGGGCGAGGACGAGGGCCACGACGCTCATCAGCTTAACGAGAATGTTCAGCGACGGACCCGCGGTGTCCTTGAAGGGGTCACCGACGGTATCCCCGTTCACGGCCGCCTTGTGTTTCTCGGATCCCTTGCCGGTGTTCTTTTCCGGGTCCTTGGGCTCACCTTCGATCTGCTTTTTCGCGTTGTCCCACGCGCCCCCGGCGTTGGACATGAAGATGGCCAGGCACACGCCGGACACCGTCACCCCGGCCAGAAGCCCGGCCAGCGCCTCGGTGCCCGCCACAACGCCGACGATGACCGGCGCGATGACCGCCATCAACCCCGGCATCATCATCTGCTTGAGGGCAGCGGTGGTGGAGATGTCGACACACTTTGCGTATTCGGCCTTCGCCGTGCCTTCCATGAGCCCGGCGATCTCTCGGAACTGGCGGCGCACCTCGACAATCATGTCGTTGGCGGCAGAACCGACCGCGCGCATCGCGAACGAGCTGAACAAGAATGGCAGCATCGCCCCGAGGAATACGCCGGCCATCACGATCGGCTTCGAGACGTCGATCGCGGTGACCCCGGCCTGGGTTTTGAACGCGCTGAACAGCGCGAGGGCGGTCAGGGCCGCCGACGCGATGGCGAAGCCTTTGCCGATCGCGGCGGTGGTATTGCCCACCGCGTCGAGGGTATCGGTTCGCTCTCGGACCTCGGGGGGCAGCTCGCTCATCTCGGCGATGCCGCCCGCGTTGTCGGCGATCGGACCGTAAGCGTCGACCGCGAGCTGGATACCCGTCGTCGACAGCATGCCCAGCGCGGCCATCGCGATCCCGTACAGACCGGCGGCCTGGAAGGCCACGACCGTCGCCACGGCGATGAGAAGGATAGGAATCGCCGTCGACTGCATGCCCACCGCAATGCCCGAGATGACGTTGGTCGCCGTGCCCGTCTCCGAATCCTTGACGATCTGGTTCACCGGCCCCTTGTTCTTCGCGCAGTAATACTCGGTCACCACGCCGACAAGGATGCCCGCGATCAGGCCAGCCACAGTTGCGAAGAAGACGTTCGTCGCGGACACCTGGTAGTCCCCGAAGTCGAGCGGCTCTTTCAACACGACCGCCGCCACCAGGTACGTCGCGACGAGCATGATGCCGCCGGCGCCGAAGGTGCCGATGTTGAGCGCGGCCTGCGGGTCGCCCCCTTCTTTGGTGCGAACGAAGAAAGTGCCGCCAATGGAGATCACGATCCCCGCCGCGGCGAGAAGAATCGGAAGGAGGACGCCATCGAGACGCCCGATGCTGGCCGCGATGACCATCGCGCCGATGATCGCCCCGACGTACGACTCGAAAAGGTCGGCGCCCATGCCCGCGACATCGCCGACGTTATCGCCCACGTTGTCGGCGATGGTGGCCGGGTTCCGCGGGTCATCCTCCGGAATGTTTTGCTCCACCTTGCCCACGAGGTCCGCGCCCACATCCGCCGCTTTGGTGTAGATGCCGCCGCCGACGCGGGCGAACAGCGCGATGGACGAAGCGCCGAGCGAGAACCCGGACAGCACCGCCAGCAACCGGGTCAGATTGACCCCGCCGTCGGCGTTCTGCATCCACGCGACCGGCGCCGTGGTGAAGACGATGAACAGCCCACCGAGGCCCAGCAGCGCCAGTCCGACGACCGACATGCCCATCACCGCGCCCCCGCGGAACGCGACGGCCAACGCGCCGACGAGCCCCTGCCGCGCGGCAGCGGTGGTCCGAACATTAGCGCTGGTCGCGACCCGCATTCCGATGAAGCCCGCGAGCCCGGAGCAGACCGCGCCAAAGATGAAAGGTACGGCGACCAACCAGTGGCCGTCTTCTGTCGTGGCGTTCGCGATCCCAAGCAGGACGGCCACCACCGCCACGAAGATGGCCAAAACGCGATACTCGCGGCCCAGGAAGGCCATCGCGCCCTCTTGAATGTAGCCCGCGATCTCTTTCATCCGATCGGTGCCGGCGTCCTGGCTGCCGATCCAACGGGATGAAACGAACGCGTACAGCAGCGCCAGAAGGCCGGCGCCTGGTACGGTGTAGACCAGAACGTCGCTCATGATTCCGCGGCCGTATGGCGCTCATCACGATTTACGTCAAGCAAAAGCATACAAGCACCGCCCAAAGGGTTGGCGAGATGCTGCACCGCGCGCGCATGGCCCCCGTGTCGTCCCTTACTCCCCGCCTGGCGATCACTGGTGGGGCTCGTCCATTTCCAGCGCGCTCAATCCTCCTCTCGCTTGTCGCGACAACCCTCATCACCGGCTGCCCCGACCAACGCTTGGCGGCCGCGCGGCGACTGGCCGCCCAAGGCCAACCCCAAAAGGCCGCCGAGGCGTTCGTGGCCCTGGCCAAGGCCGACCCGGCCAATCTCGGCGCTTGGGACGGCGCGGTCCAAATATGGTGCCGCGACCTGGCTAATGTCGGTAAGTGTATGTCCGTTCTCGACCTCGAGTTGAAGCTGCTCGGGAGCCTCCAGCGCCACCGGGATGCCCTCTCCGAAGTTCTCGAGCGCCGCGCCCGAGCCCGGTTGGCTCAGGGTTTGGTGGATGCTGCGCTCGCCGACCTGGACCGAGCGACGAAAGCTGGCCCCAACCGGGCCTCGGTACACGCGGCCCGAGCTCGCGCCCACATGATGCGCGGCGCGCGGGAGGACATGCTGCGGGCCCTCAAGCGGGCCAAAACGCTCGACCCCCACCTCGCCGAGGTCGATGCCTTGTACCGTCTACTGCCTTCAGAAGCGCGACACGACGGTTTCGGCGGCTCAGCGATCGACGGCGTAAGCCCCACGTCAGACTAAAAGTCGACGTCTGATTCGGTTCGGGCGCTCTGGAAGAATCATGAGGACCGTGAGAATCTTCACCCCGCTCCGACGCAGAGCGTCGGAGCCACCTCACATCGTCATGAGCTCACAGGTCTCCGTTTCCATCGGTTCAGCCCTCTTTGTCTCCGCCCTGGCCATCGGTCTGGGTGGTTGCAGCGTGATCTTCTCTCCCGAGCTGCCGGAAAGCACTGATGATCAGGATGCCGGCGGCCGCACGTGCACGACCTCCGCCGACTGCGCGACCGAAGGCGAGACCTTCGTCTGCGGGGCCTCGAACACCTGCGTCAACGTGCTCAACGCCACCTGCACAAGTATCGCCGGGCAGCCTTCGCTTCAAAATCCCGACACGATCGTGTTCGGTTCGCTCCTGCCCACGGAAGGCGACAACGCCATCATCGGCGTGCCGATCCAAAATGCGCAGGACCTCGCGGTCACCGAAGTCAACGCGTCGGGGGGCACGACTCGCGGCGACATCGCAGTCGTCAACTGCGACTCGGGGGGTGACACTGACCAATCGCTCGACGTCATCGACCATCTCGTGAACACCGTCGGCGTGCCCGCGATTTTGGGGCCAGCGTTCAGTGGTGTGGTGAGCGGTACCTGGCGGACTACGACCGGGGCCGGGGTCATGACCATCTCGCCGTCAGCGACCAGCGCTGACATCACCGGCTTGCTGGACGACGACCTCGTGTGGCGAACGGCGGCCAGCGACGCTTTTCAGAGCGGCGCGATAGCCGACCTGGTGCGATGTCGCCGAACCGCCGAACCGAGCATCACCAAGATCGTCGGTCTGGGCAAGAACGACACTTACGGGCGCGGGCTGCTCAACAGCATCCGGGACGCCCTCGGCCCCGAACTCGGCCAGGACAACTTCGCCGACACCTTCTACGACAACCCCGCTGAGGTCGCGCTCCCCGACTATGAAGGCGCGATCACCGCGGTCCTCAGTAGTGTGAGCCCGGACAGTGATCCCGCGAACCCGGAAGCGATCCCCGATATCGCGATCATTCTCGGAACAACGGAAGTAGCGGAGGTCCTGCAGCGCTTCGAAGCGCGGGTGCGAACCATCGACCTCACCGGGACCTCGACGGTCCGCTACATTATGGCCGACGGCGGAAGGCTAGACGCGGTCCGGGACCTCATCGTTGCGGATCCCACGCTCGAAGGCCGTATCGAAGGCACCGAGCCCGACCACGAAAACGGCGCGACCTTCGAGACCTTCCGCGGTCGCTACGGCGCCGCGTTCGACGGTGACGAACCCGGCATTTTCGCCCAGAATAGCTATGACTCGGTCTACCTGCTCGCACTGGCGGTGAGCGCGCTTGATTCGACCACTTCCATCACCGGTAGCGCCATCGCAACGGCCATGGACCGACTGGTGTCCTCCGGCCTCCCGGCCACCCCCGGCGACTACAGCAGCTCGCGGAACACGTTGTCGCTGGGCGGCGAAATCAACTATGAGGGCGCCAGCGGCCCGCTCGACTTCGACGACAATGGAGAAGCCGGAACCGACGTGGTGCGCTGGCGCTACGTGCCCAGGCAAGGGTCGTACGAAGCAATTCAAGAAGGTAGCTATCCCATCGACGAGATGGGCACCGGGACGTGGTCCATGGTCCCCGGCACGACGACCTGCAACTGATCCAGGGAAGCCGAGGGCGGGTCTACCGCTCCGTGAATCACTTCCGAGCGAGAACGTTGTTGTTGCCGGCCGCGTCATTGGTCGGCGAATCACCGTGCAGCGACTCGCTGTAGTCGACCCGGTTGCTGTTGCCGCGGAAGTAGACCTTCCCCACCTTATCGACCTTCACCACGTTGCTGTTGCCGATGACCGCGACCTTCTCGGCGTGCTCGACGGTGACGAAGTTCGAGTTGCCGGTTGCGGCCACCGCCGCACACTTGCCGGTCAACGTCACGTGATTCGAGTTGCCGAGCACGGCCACCTTGGTGTCCTCGCCGCACTCACGTGACGAGTTCTGCGAAGTCCCCGCGACCAGGATGACCTTGCCAGATCCGATGTTGGCGGAGAAGCCACCGCGGTCGTCGTCGTTGTCGTCGCCGGCGTCGATGTCCAGCTTGAAATCCAGGTTGCGGAGCGCCTCCGTCCAGTCGGCTTTCTCCAGCGCCTTTTCGACCTTTTCCTCGATCCGTTCGGCAAAGTCGGGGCCGAACTTGCGCTCGATCTCCCGGGTCGCGCGCTCGATTTCGCGGTGGGCGCGCTCCATCTCGCGGTGAGCGCGCTCGACCTCGCGCTGCTCTCGCTCGTCGAGATCCGCGCCCGCGAGCATCGGCTCGGCGTCACCATCGTCTTTGTCGTCGGATCGGATGTCGATCTTCAGCAGCGGTCCGTCGCCGTGGGCCCGCTCTTCGGGCAACAGCAAGGCCAATAAGAGGACCATGCCCAAGATGGGGCCGAGTACGATTGCTACGTTCTTGAACATGAACAAGGCTGTAGCGCGGTCGATATGGGTTCGACAACGCAGCCAGATCGCGACGGGGGTGCAGCCAGCCGGCTGCATGGGCGCCGCTCGGTCAGGCCCGGGTCAGCTTGGCCGCGTCGAGATGCGGCTCCAACGCCCGCCACAGGGGTCCGATTCCCGTATGCCCGGGCATCTGGTCGGCATCGACACACAGCGGCCCCGCCAGCGCCCCGTACACCGCGAGGACCTGATCGGTAGCCACGACATGCTCGACGTACGACCAAGGAAGGACCGCCTGCATGTTTTCGGTCTGATAGTGGACACCAGCGTCGTCCACCCTCAGCTCGATGGTCGACCGAAACCACCGAAGACGGTCGGGGGCCTCCTCGGCGCCTTCCACCAGCTCCTCCACGATCCGGCGCTGCCGACTGTTCCACAGAAGGCCGGCCGCGGACGCGAATCCGCTTCCGAACGCCAACAGGCCCAGTAGCGGCTCGATGAGCAACAGCGTCGTGCCCACGACCGCCGACGACGAGAACGCCCACCAGGCCTGGCTGCGGCGGCCATCCATGTACTGGCGACCACGCGGATGAAGGCGAAGAAAGGCCTCGGTTGCGGCTTCATGGACCTTTTGGCTGTGGGTGAAGCGGATCTCCATGGTGCTCCTTTAGGCGTCTCGTCGATGGCCGAGCTGGGCGCCGGTTCGAATCCGACTGCCCACGGCGAGCCCACCGTATTCCACCCGTCGCTCAGCGAGGAGTATCACGGTCGATCCCAGCTCGAAGGCGCCGATTCGCGCCCCGCGGGAAACGGGGACGGGGGAATCGTACCGTTTTCGGACAATCTGCGCCCCCTTTCGATTGGTCTTCAGTTCGGGCGCGAATGTAAGCGTGATGCGACCGACATTGGTGGCGCCGACCAAAGCCAGCGCCAGATGCCCGAAGCGATCCGTGCGCAGGTGTACGATCACCCGCTCGTTCCGGGCGTACAGGCTGTCGACGTGGTTCACCGAGGTCGGGTTCACCGGGTAGAGGTCGCCCGGCACCGCGGTGTACCCGGTGACCTCCCCGTCCGCCGGCGCGTGCACGCCGTGATAATCGCGGGGCGAAAGATACAGGACGGCGTAGGATCCACCCGGATACGGCGCGGCCGACGGAAACGCCAGCAGCGCGGTCAGCGAGTACCGCCGGCCCTTGGCCTGCGGGAGCGTGCCTGGCGCGCTGGCGTCCCCGGCGGTGACGCCGGCTTGCACCAA
>JANQQN010000046.1 GCA_028289325.1 Myxococcota bacterium
CCCCGAGTTCGAGTATCGCAGCATCGACGCCCTATACGCCGGCGGGTCGATCGAACTCGACGTTCATCCCGTCGAGGGGCTGAGCTGGCGCAGCAAGGCGTCTTACGTTCGGGCGCGCGATCTGACCAACGATGATGTCCTCACAGACGACGGACCGGTGTCCGTGGAGCCATTCTTGATCAACATCCCCGCCGACCGCTACGAGAACCGATTGACGCTGCAGCGGGACCGCCCCTGGGGACCGATATCCGAGTCTTCAGTATGGGTCGAGAGCATCTTCGTCCGACGGCAAAGCGAGTTCGCGCCCAACGCCGAGCTCGACGATCCGCCGGCTGACTACCACCTTATCAACGCCGGCGCCGGGACCACGATCGACGTGGTCGGCCAGCCGGTAGCGGTCAGTGTCGATGTACAGAATGTATTGAACACCCGCTACCGTGACTATCTCAGTCGGCTTCGGTACTTCGCTGATGAGCCGGGGTTCAGCGCCATCGTGCGCATGAGCGTCCCCTTCGAACATGGGTTCGAAAACCAGTAAGCCGAGGCCTCAACCTACAAGGAGCAACGAAATGACAAAAGCGATGAAGAAGATGATGCACAACGGACTGCGGTTCCTTTTTGTGGGCCTGGTCGCGGTCGCCGCGGCCTGTAGCGACGATGACGACACCGATGGGGCGGAGACCGACCAGGAGCTGATCACGTCGGTCAATCTGATCCTTACCAGCGCGTCGGAGACGCTCATGGGGAGCGCCGACCTCCAAGATGATGGCACTTTCGCGATCACCAGCCCCAACCCGCTCGACGCGAACACCGACTACGCCATTAGCTTCGAGATCTTGAACGAGGAAGAGGACCCCGTCGAAGACGTGACCGAGGAGATCCGGGAGGAGGCCGAGGAACACCAGATCTTCTACGTGACGACGGGTGACCTTAGCGTCGTGGTCACCGATACGGAGGCGGATTACGAGAACGGGAACATGGAAGGTGACGATCTCCCGGTCGGGCTCGCCGCGACGTTGACCACGTCGATCGCTGAATCCGCGACCTTGCGGGCGACGCTTCGGCACCTGCCCCCGGTCAACGGCGTGCCCCAGAAGACCGCGAACACCGTGATTACCGACGGGGAGTCGGACTTCGACCTTACCTTCGACATCACGGTTGAATAGGTAGCGGGCGAACATCCGCCCCGCTGAACGCCCCAGGACGGAAAGACCCGTTGACCCAAAGTTCGTCTTCACAGTTCGGTAAGCTGTCGATGGCATACTTTGGTGTTAGCGGGTCTTTTCGTCCCCCGAACTCACCCCCACCCCGCCACGTCGGACGCCGCGCCGGAGTAGTTTTTGCGTTAGTATCGGCGTCGCAGCGATAAGGATCTTCATCGTGATCAGGACCTTCATAGCCGTCGGCGGACTCGTTGCGGTGTCTCTGCCGGCAACCGCCGCCGGCCCAGACCCGATTCTCGAAGCTCTTCGCGCCGCCGACGTCGCGCGCCAGACCGAAGCCACCGAAGCGCAGGCGTGGGCCGATGAAAAAGCGCGCCTCGAGCTCCTGTTGACCAGCATCGAGGAGCGCATCGGCGCCGAACGACGCCGGCGCGACCGGGCCCGGGCCGAACTTCGGACGCTCGAAGCCACGACCCCCGAGCCCCCGACGGCGGCGCTGGAAACGGGGACGGCCGAAATGTCGGCCAAGATCGATGATTCCCTCGACGCCCTGGCCCAAAGCGTTCCCCCCGGACTGATCCCCCCTCGCGGAACGCAGCGCGCGAACCCTCGAGAAGCGCTCGACCAGGCCCTCCACCGACTCGAACGCGCCGAGCGCGCCGTGAAGACGGTCGATGTCTCGGTGGCCACCGGCCGTTTAGATGGAACGCCCGTGTCCGTAGAGGTGATTCGACTGGGCGGCGTCGCCGCGTGGTGGCGAAGTCTCGACGGAACCGCCGGCGGCGAAGCGTTCATGGTTCGCGGCCAACTCGAGCTGCGACCGGCGGACGACGCTGATTCGCTCGAAGCGATCGCCTTGGCCAGCGTGATCGCCAAAGGACGGGCTGCCCCTCAGATCGTGCTGCTGCCCGTTCGTCACGCGCGCACGAGCACGGGAGCCCAACCGTGAAGGCCATCCTGTCCACCTTCGCTTTGCCGCTCACCACGGTAGCGCTCCTGGGGACGGCGTATGCGCAGAACAATGGCGCTCGCCCGTCTACCGGTCGGCTGAGCGGTCCGACCACCGCCAACGAGACGGCCGCCAAGCTGAATCAAAAGGCCGAGACTACCCGCCGCCGGGCCGAGGATCGCTTGGCGCGGGGCCGCCGCGCTCGGCTCGACGAGCGAGGGAAGCTCACCCGGTCCGTACAGGAAGCCTACGCTCGGCTGGCCGCGGCGGAGGCGGGAGCGGAACAGGCGGCGAGCGCCCTGAGCGCGGCGCGGGAACGGCGCCAAAGAACGACGCCGAACGACGCCGTGGTCGCCCGACGCGCGAATGCCCTCGCCCGCCTTCTGGGCCAAGCCGCCGACATTCCGCCCGCCGACCGCGCGGACGACCCGGTGACGTTCGTCCGCGAAGTCGAGGCCCGGGTCGACCAGCGGATGGCGACCCTCGAGTACGACACCAACATTCACGAGCGCCGAGGCGAGGTGCTGGGCCGCGACGGCCGCCTCGGGTCCGCCCGAATCCTGCGCATCGGGCAGGTCACCGCCCTTGCGGTGAGTGCCGACGGCGACCCGGACCCGCATCGTTTGACCGGCTTTGTCCGTGAGCAGGCGGGCAGTCCTCCGATCATCGTCGGGCCGCACCTGACCGACGCCGCGATCGCCGCCCTGCGGGGCGCGCGAACGGGAGAGAAAGGGCGGCTGCCCCTCGACGTCGATGGCCATCTGAGCCGGATGGAGGCCGAAGCGCCCACCGCCAGCACTTCCGGCCTGAAGGCGGGCGGGGTCTTCGTGTGGCCGATCCTCGCCGTCGGACTTCTCGGCGTCCTCCTGTTCCTCGAGCGGGTGTGGTACTTCGTATTGCGGCCGGTCGCGCCCAACCGGATCCGGCGGGTCACCGCGGCGTTGGCGACCGGAGATCGCCGCCAAGCGGAGGCCCTGGTGGCCGACCGGAAAACGGATCTCGATCGGGTGCTGGCGACAGGGATCGAGACCCTCGACGACCCGCGAGCGGTGCGGGAGCAGGCCCTGGAGACCGCCTTGCTGCGGGAGGAGCCCGGACTCGAGCGAGGCTCGGCGCTCCTGGGCGCCGTCGCCGGGCTCGCCCCGCTGCTGGGCCTGCTGGGAACGGTCACCGGTATGATCACCACCTTCGACGTCATCTCCACGTTCGGTACGGGCAATCCGCAACTCCTGTCGGGCGGGATCTCCGTCGCGCTCATCACCACCCAGCTCGGGCTGATCGTCGCCGTTCCCGCGTTGCTGGCCCACGCGTGGGTCGGCCGGTCCGCCGCCAAACGCCAGGCGCTCCTCGAAGAGGCCCGCACCGCCATGCTCAGCCTGGAGATCGACGACGCGGGGGCGACGCCATGAGCGAGGCCATTGCGTGGTTCGACAGCGGCGGACCGGTGATGCCGGCGTTGCTCGTGGTCGGCGGACTTCTGTACACCCTCCTCTTCGAGCGGGGACTCCGCCTGCTCCGAAGCGGACCGCGCCCCGTCGAAGAAGACAGCTTCGTTCTCATCCGCGCTCTGATCGGCGCCGCACCGCTGCTCGGCCTGCTGGGCACGGTCAGCGGTTTGATCTCCTCCTTCGATGCGCTCGTCGACGAAGCGCGGATACGCGACGTTGGAGTGGGCATCGGCCATGCGCTGCGAACGACCCAGTACGGGATGGCCCTGGCCGCCCCCGCGCTGCTGCTGGAGCAACTGCTCCACCGAATGACCCAAAAGGAGCGCAAAGCGTGAGCCGCCGGGTGCTCGGCCGAGGCTCGGAACGCCGCGGGGCCACCGTTGAGATGGCGCCGCTCATCGACATGGTGTTCATTCTTCTGATTTTCTTCATGGTGACCACCAGCTTCGTTCGCGAGTCCGGAGTCGAGATCGCGCGCCCGAGCAGCACGCTCGCCGAACCGGTCGACGAAGGTTACCTGATCGTCTCCATCGAGCCTTCGGGCGCCACCCACCTGCGCGGTCGAGTCATCCCTCCCGATTCGGTCCGAGGGGTGGCGACCGCGCTCGCGGAGACCGGAAAGCGTCGAATCCTCATTCAGGCCGACCGCGAGGTCCCGACCCACCGCCTGCTCGAAGTCCTGGATACGTGTCGACTCGCGGGGGCCGAGCACGTCGACGTGGCCGCCCTGGAGATCGTGCGATGAGCGCCCCGTGGCTGGCGTCCGCCCGCTACGCGGCGGGGTTCGCGCTCAGTGCGGCGTTCAACGTCGGGCTGGTGATCAGCCTCGCGGAGCTGGCTCGCCCCGCGGACCGCCCCGACGACCATCAGCCTCACGCGGTCGCCCCGTCGGTGGTCGAGCCGCCGCCCGAGCCCGCCGCGAGCGCCTCCCCCGCACCATCAGAATCGGCCACCCCTCTTCCCTCCGCGCCCGCGGCACCGCGCCTCGACCTTCCGGCGGCGCCGAATCTCGGCTCCGGACCGGCGCTGGCGTGGGGCGATCTCGACGACGTCGGACTAGGGTCACTCGACGAGTGGACGCCCGGACCGGTGGTCGATCCTCGGCCCTCGGCGCCCGACCGGCCGCCGCAACTCACCGTGCCGCCGGATCTCACCCGGTTCTACCCGCAAGATGCGCGGCGACGAAAGCTCGAGGGCCGAACCATCGTCGGACTGACCGTGGACACCGCGGGTCGCGTGGTCGCGGTCGAAGTGCTGATGAGCGAGCCGCCGGGAGTGTTCGACCGCGCGGCGGCCCGGGCGGCGAAGTCGTTTCGATTCGAACCGGCAACCAAAGCCGGCCGGCCAAGCCTCGCCGAGACCCGATTGGAGCTGAAATGGCAGCTGCCTCACTGATCTTTGCCCTCGTCCTGGCCGCGCCGGATCCCGCCGCCGAAGCGGCCCAGCTGGCGCAGGCGCGCCAGCTCGCCGTCGACGGTCGGTGGGTGGAGGCCGCGCGCATTCTGACCCCCCTCGTCGATCCCGAGCGCTCAGCGGCGGCGCCGCTGGCGCTGCTCGTCCGGTCCACCCTCGAAGCGGGCGACGTGCGGCGGGCTCGCCTCCTCGCTGAGCGAGGCCTGCTTCGCTTCCCCGACGATCTGCGCTTTCGACGGCTCGACCTCGCGGTGCTGGTCGCGCGTCGTCAGTGGCCGGAGGCCGCCGCGGCCGCTCGGAGCATCCTCGCCGAACGCCCCTCGGACGCCGTGGCGTGGCGACAGCTGGCCGCGGCCACCCTCGCCAGCGACGACGAGGCCGAACAGCGCGCGGTCCTCGAAGCCGCTCACCTCGCGCTGCCCAACGACCCCCTGATCTTCGAAAAACACGTCCGAGCGCAGTTCCTCGCCGGTCATCTAGCCGCGGCGGTGGAGCTGGTGGAGGCCGCCCTGGATCGCTCGGACCTGCGGGCCGACGAGCGATTCGTCCGCCTCGCCGTCCGGGTCGGCGAAGCGGCCCACGACCCGGCCCTGGCTCGTCGCTGGCTGAAGTCGATCCCCGCCGAGCGGCGCGACACCTCGCTCACCCTTCTCGAGGCGAGGATCGCTCTTGCCGAAGACGACCCCCGCGCGGCGGCGGCCGCGCTGAACCGCTTGATCGAGCGCGGCGACGCCAGCCCTTCGGTGCTGGTTCGGGCCGGCAAGCTGGCCGAGGACCGCGGCGCCCTCGGGCGCGCGGAGGCGCTGTACGCGCAGGCGGCGGAAGGAACCGGGGAGCAAGCTCGCGTGGCCCGCCTATTCCGGGCCCGGTTCGTCGCCAAGCTCGGCGACCACCGGCGGGCCGAGCGGCTCATCAAAGCGTACCTGACCGAGTTTCCCGACGACGCTTACGCTCGTCAGCTGCTGCGGGTGGTGCAAGCCGAGCCTTGAACCGGCTCAGTGTGAACCAACGCCAAGCGCGACGGCATCAAACCGCACGTCTTTTGAAAGTATCGGCTTCGCGGAGCCGCTCCATTGAGCCGTTTCCATTCATTTGATCATCGCCTCTCGCGTGGGCCATGCGGCCGCGGCCATGGCAACCGGCGCCATCGCTCGGCGCGAGCGGCACTCGCCTCGATCCCTCGTCCGACGCAACGAATTCTCGTCGCGCCCCGAACCTCTCCGGTGCCGCCAGCGATCACCACCGGACGATCGA
>JANQQN010000076.1 GCA_028289325.1 Myxococcota bacterium
GTACCCCGGGGGCGAAGCGGGAATGTAGCCGCTGAAGATCAACGCGGCGCCCCCGACTTCGGCCAGCGCCAGCGTGAACAGGAGGCTGAATGCCGAGCCCATAATGAGCTCCTTCGTGCGGCGGCTCATGCAGGGTGCTTACGACGGGCGGTTCCGACCGGCAACCGTACTGCGAAATCACTGCACCTGGTGGCGCCTCTCCCCATCCCCAACCGGGCGTGGTGCGGGCGTGGTGCGAGCGGGGTGGGGGCCGCGCGAACTGACTGGAATCCGAGGCCCCTCCTCGCTAGTCGTAGCCATGATGAGTAAGCCGACCATCGCCGTCGCGGGGGCCACCGGCTTCGTCGGTCAAGCCCTGATCCCCCGGCTGAGCCGCGAATACCGGATCGTCGGCCTGACCCGGTCGCCCACCCGCGCCGCGATGAAGGACGATACGGGCATCGAATGGCGTCACTGCGATCTGTTCTCCATGGCCGAGGTGGAAACCGCTCTCACGGGCGTGGATATCGCGCTGTATCTCGTCCACTCCATGCTGCCGTCGGCCCGGCTGACCCAGGCCGACTTCGTCGACCTCGATCTCCTGCTCGCCGATAACTTCGGTCGCGCCGCCAAGGCCAACGGCGTGCAGCAGATCGTGTACATCGGCGGCATCCTCCCCCGCGGCGAGACGTCTTCGCCGCACTTGACGAGCCGGTACGAAGTCGAGCGCACCCTCGCTGGGCCGGGGACGCCGGTGACCACCCTCCGGGCGGGATTGATCGTCGGTCCCGGCGGCTCGTCGTTCACGATGCTCGTGAACCTCGTGCGACGGTTGCCGGTGATGGTGTTGCCGGGATGGACGTGCGGCGACTCGAATCCCATTGCGATCGAAGACGTGGTTCGCGCGGTGCGCCACTGTATTGGTCGCGCGGAAACCTACGGACAGGTCTATGAGATCGGCGGCCCGGAGACGATGACCTATCGTGAGATGCTCCAGCGGACGGCCGAGCAACTCGGATTGCGGCGCCCGATGGTCGGCGTGTCATTGGTGTCGCCCGAGCTGTCCCGGATGTGGGTCTCGACCTTCACCGGCGCGTCGTCGGAGCTCGTCGGTCCTCTCATCGAGAGCCTTCGCTACTCCCTGGTCCCTTCCGACAATCCGGTGCAGCGATGGCTGCTGCCACAGGCCGTGAAGTTCGAGGACGCCCTGCAACGGTCGGTGGACGGCGAAGGACGGCCGTTGCCCAATCCCCGGGCCCTCATCAAGACCGAAGACGCGCGCAGGCTACGGGTCATGAAGACCGTTCGATCCGTGCAGAGGTTGCCCCTTCCCACTGACCGCCGCGCGCAGTGGGTCGCCCAGGAGTACATGCGGTGGCTGCCGAGCTTCGTTTGGCCCATGCTGACCGCGGAGATCGCTTCCGGCCGAGTGATCCGGTTCTACCTGCGATGGCCCCGGGTCTGCCTGCTCGAGCTGACTCATGACCCGGGCCAGTCGGAGCCGGACCGTCAACTGTTCTGGATCTCCGGCGGACGGCTGGCTCGGGTGCCCACCGAGGGCAGTCAGGGCCGTTTCGAATTCCGGGAAGTGCTCGGGAGCCGGTTCCTGATCGCGGCCATCCACGACTTTCGGCCGGCCTTGCCGTGGTTCGTGTACAACGTGAGCCAAGCGCTGGTGCACATATGGGTGATGCGCGGCTTTGGGCGGCACCTGGGTACGGAGGCCAAAGCGAAAGAGCTCACCAGTTGATGGGTTGAGCGTAACCGCGCACCGTTGCCGAGCGAGGCCACGACTTGTTAGAGGCATTCTATGTCCTGGTCTCGCACGGTCGCCAGCTTGGTGTTCATGCTCGGATGGTGTGGATGCGGAGAGCAAGACGGCGACGATTCGTCTCCGGCGGTCCGGTCGAGCGATGACATCGTTTACGAGACCGTCGGCTTCGTTCTCGAGGATTCATCCGCCGGATCGGAGCTCTGTTACACGGTCCTCACCTCCTTCCCGCCGCAGTGCCGAGGCCCTCGGATCGTGGGTTGGGACTGGGACACGGTCGCCCATGAGGCCGCGTCGGGTACGCGATGGGGCCACTACAACCTCGTCGGACGGTGGGACAACGTCGAGTTCTTCGTTGAACACGCTGGGCCCGCCGACGGCCCGATCCGTCTTCCGGATGGATTGACGCCGTTGTCGACGCCGTGTTCGCCGCCCGTCGGCGGATGGCCCGCCCCGGATTCGTCGCGGACGACCGCAGACGCGCTGTCCGCGGCCACGGTGGCCGTGGAGTCGAGGCCTGAAAATGGCGGTTCTTGGATCGATCTCGGCGATCGCGTCGTCGAAAACGAAAGGCCGGATTACTCACGGGCGATCTTTAACGTGCTCACGACCGGCGACCTTGAGGCCATGGAGGCCGTTGTCCGCCGCGAGTGGGGCGGCAATGTCTGTGTGCGCCCGGCGGCCGTCAGCCTAGCCACGCTGACCGCGTGGCAGATCGAGATTCTTGGGCGGATCGCCAATGATCCCGGCTATCAGTACAGCTCGGTCGATGTGGCCGGCAATCGACTGGTGCTGGGCGTGCTACGGGCCAGTGATGCTCTGCGGCGAACGGTGGAAGCGGTCGGGGACCGCGTGTTCTTCGCGGAACTGCTTATGCCTCGTTGACGGGTGTTTGTGGTGAGCGGGGTGCCACCGCTCAGGCTCGGGCTCGTGACGTATAAGGGTCAGATTGCGCCTGCGGGTCCTAGGCCGCGGGATCCGCGGACGATGGTGATCGGGTCTCGGGGTGCTGCTTGATTTGAGCGTGGCGGCGTTCGACTTCGGATCGTAGCTCTCGACGAAGCCTGGCTCCGGCGTGACGGCGGCGCTGGTTTTCGTCTTGGGGCTTGAACTCCGGCACCGGCGTCGGGCGCATCTCGTCGTCGACGGCGACCATCGTGAAGTAACAGGTCATGACGTGGCGGCTTTGCCGGGAGCGGGGCGATTCAGCGACGACTCGAATGCCGATCTCCATGCTGGTGCGGCCGGTGTAGTTGATGGCGGCGAGGAACGTGACCAGCTCTCCGACATGGATGGTCTTGAGGAAACGAACCTCGTCGACGGAGACGGTGACCACGTAGCAGCCGCTGTACCGAGCCGCGCACGCGTAAGCCACTTCGTCCAGTAGCTTGAGGATCTGACCACCGTGGACGTTGCCAGAGAAGTTGGCGCGGTCCGGCGTCATGAGCAGGGTCATGCTCAGCTCGTTCGTCGGTACGTACGCGGGCGGGGCCGGCTCCATAGCTGTGGTCATCGCGTGGGCGGCGCATCGGGTTCAAGGCGTTTTGTTGCGCTCTCACATGAGGGCTTACGCCAATGAGGCCACCGCCACGCCGGCGATGACCACCGTCATTCCCCGCAACGCGTAGCCGAGTACTCGCTCCGACGAGCGATGCCTCAACCATCGACCGAGGACGTTTCCGATCATGATCGCGAGGCCGACGGTGGCGGCCATTCGCAGGATGTCGGTATCCACCCATCCTCCGGCCGCGTACGCCCCGAGCCGTCCGGTGTGCATGACCAGCGAGATCAGGGCGGCGGTGGCCAAGAATCGCTCCCCCTCGACCCCGCGCGCGAGCAGAGCCGGGACGAGAAAAACGACCCCTGCGCCGGAGGTGGCGGTCACGAAGCCGGTGAGCAGGCCGAGAGGAACGCTCCACAGTCGGCCGGTGGCCACGGCGGGGAATCTGTCCCGAGGGACGAGGGCGACCACCGTCGCCCCGACGACGAGGAACTGAAGGATCCGGGCCGGCAGAGCGGTGGCGATCAATCCACCGCCGATCGCGCCCAGCAGCGCCGGGGCGCCGATGCCGAACACCGCCGGCCAATCCAGGGCCCTCCGGTACAGAAGAAGTCGGTGCAGATTGCCGATCCACAGGGCCGGTGCGGCGGTAGCGAGCGCCGCCTCCGGCCCGTAGAGGACCGACATCACGAGGGTCATGACGATGCCACCTCCCAGCCCGATCCACGTCGTGAGGGCGCCGGCGGCGAGACCGAGCCCGACGAGGGTGACCAGTACGGCCGCGTCGAGTGCCATCCTCCTATCTTGCGGTCCTCCGGATATTATATAATTCGATAATAGAAAAGATTATCATCAGGGTTGCTGATGCTACATGAGCTCAAACATCTGGTGCTGGTTCACGAGCTCGGGACGCTCACCGCGGCCGCTCGGGCCGCGCATTTGTCTCAGCCGGCGCTGACGGCGTCGATCCAGCGGCTGGAGGCCCATTTCGACGCCCCGCTGGTCGCGCGGGGGCGGCGCGGCGCTCAGCTCACCGCAGCGGGAGCGGCTCTGTTGCCCCACGCGCACGCCGCTCTTTCCGCCCTGGAGGATGCCCGGCGGGCGGTGCAGGAGGTCAGTGGGCTGAAGACGGGCGAGGTTCGGGTTGGCGCCGGCGCGACCGCCTGCAGCTATCTGCTTCCACCGACCTTGGCTCGGTTCCGGCAGACATATCCGGGCATTCGATTCCTATTGCGGGAAACGACGACCGACGAGGCGGCTCAAGCCTTGGCTCGAGGACACCTCGACCTCGCGGTCGTCACGCACCGCGACGGAGAGCCTTGGCGCGACGACCCCATGGTCTTGGTGCGCTCGCCGGATCTGCGGGTGGCCGACGTCGATACCGCTCCGTTCGTCACCTTTCGCGAGGGGGCGACGTCGCGGGAGCTCCTGGCCCGTCACTTTCCTCACGCTCGAATCGTGATGGAGCTGGGGTCGATCGCCGCCGTGAAAGGCAACGTGGCGGAGGGGATCGGTATCGCGTTGATCAGCCGCTCCGCGGCCGGGCCGGACATCGGACAGGGCACGTTGGTCGAGGTTCCGGACCCAAGGGTACCGATTCCGCGGTTGTTGTCCATCCTGCACCGCGGTCAACGCCGCTTGCCGCCGGCGGCGGCGGCGTTGCTTCGGATGCTGCGCGAAGATCGTGAGGCTTCGGCCGGGGTCAGCGACCGGAGCGCCTCGTCCGAGTGAGTCGGCGACACTTCTTTTCGTGGCTGTCGATCACCCGCGGTGACGGTCGGCCGGCGTACGGCTGCGGGGTCTTCTGCAGCCACCGGCTGGCCCGGGCTCGAACCTGGACGTACGCGCACGGTACCTCTTCGTCTTGCGACATTCGATACAGCGCGGATGTCGCGGCGACCCTGAACGCGACCTGGAGTTGGTTGTTGGAAGTCAAGAACAGGCTGCGGCGACTGGCGCTGTACTCGAACGGCTTGGTCGTCCAATCCGATGCGTTGCCGGTGTGGACCCATCCCCGGCCGCGGCCGCCCCAGTTCGGCGCCAGCATCTGATACATCTCGAACGAGCCGTCTTCCCCCCATGTCGCGTACGCGCCGTAAACGGACGGGGCTTCATGGTTCGTGACCTTCGCGTAGGCGCGGTCACCACCGTCGAACAGATCGGTCGCGAGGCGGAGGGTCTCGTCGACGGCGGCAAACGGGCTCGAGTGGCGCTGACCGTCCGCGTCGAAGGTGATGTTCACGACCGTGCCGTCGACTTCGTAAGCGAAGGTACGGGTGCGGGTCGAGCGGCCGTTCTTCAGTTGATGGCGACCTTTGCCTTTGCGGCCGAACTGCCAGGTGGACCGCGATTGGCCGTCGACCCCGGCCGCGGTCCACACGCCGACGAGCGCGTTGGGTGCGACCGGCTTGCGAAGCGTTATCCATCCGACGAGCAGAGGAACAACGACGATGAGCGACAGAACGAGTCGTTGGCGCATGCCCATTACCGTGTCCGTCTCAAGGTGGCTCCAGCCATCGGTCGATACCCGAAGATTCACGGGGCTCGCTTCGATTCTCTTCGCCGACGATCGGTAATCCAGAGCCGCGAATGAGGTTTCGCGGCGGCGGTTTCCGTTGTTGTCAGATCACGCCGGCCAGCCAGAAGCCGACGAACGTGCCGAGGGCGGTGCCGAGAGAGCCGGCGAGGATCCCGGGCACGGCGAGATCGGGTCGACCCAAGCTGCGGGCGAGGGCTAGCGCGGTGGTTCCGCCGCCGATGTTGGCCTGGGACGCGACGGAAGCGGTCTCGAGGTCGACCCGCAATAGCCGGGCTCCCACGAATACGACGACGCCATGCACCGCGACGGTCACGCCGGCGAGTATCGTGAAGCTGAGCGCGAGCGGTCCTACCTCGACCAGGGCCGGTAGGCTGCACAGGGCACCGATGACCGCCAAGAAGATATAGACCGCGAACATCCCGAGGGTCCGGGCCCCCTTGATGCGGTTCGCGGCTGGTGTCTGGGCGAGCGCGACGCCGATCGCGGTGAGCACGAGCATGCCGGGCACGTCGACGCCCCCCGACTTCGCGAGGTCGACGATGGCGTCGCGAAGCAGCAGCGCGGCCAGTCCCACCGCGAGCAGCAGACCGAGAGCGGCGGGACCGACTTGTTCCGAATCGCTCGCTCCGTCATGCTCCAGCGAGTCGATATCGGATGCGTCGGCCCCGGGACGACGGGAGGGTTCAGGCCACAAAGGGGCGAGCACTCGCGGCGCGGCCAGACAGACGACCATCCAGATCGCGGTCATGATATTGTCGACGGCCACCGCACCTGCGTAGTACGCCCCCTCGTTGACGACTCCGTACTCCAAGGCGATGGCGTTGAAGTTGATGCTGCCCCCGATGTAGGTGCCAACGAACATACCGGCGAGGGCTGCGAACTTAGGTCCGAATGCGCTCTGTCCACCTGCAGCCATCATCCCCGAGACGACGCCCAACGCGGTGCCCATCGCTCCCAGTGCGAACGTCAGCAGCATCGGTGTACCGGCGCGGAGGATCTGTCGCAGGTTGACCTGCAACAGCAACCAAAAGATGGACAGCGGGGCAAGGTATCGGAAGATGTGGCCGTACAGCACGGTCGACGCATCGGTGGGGATGACACCGATATTGCTGGCGATCGCGCCGAGCAGGATGACCAGCAGCGCAGTTCCGAACAGGCGCAGTCTCGAGTTAAGAACCAGCCACTCGGCGGCGAGAACGAGGGCCGCGAGGACGGAAGCGATGTACACCGGGTTGGTAGCCACTTGGATTCGCAGCGCGAGCGCGCGGCGACGTTGCCATGTGGGCCGACGGCTGGCAATCAGCGCGCCTTCGCCTCGGTGCCTGATGCTTGTATCGGCGTGCGACAATCTTTAGCCGTCGCCTCGCTGACCGATGATTGGAGTACAGGCTGAATGGACCTCATGCTGTCGTCGGTTCTCATTTCGCCCGGACGGATTCCGGAGCATCCGCGGTCGCAGTGTAGCGACTGCGAGGATCCGGCGTCTCCGCTCAAGCCGTCCGAGCAACCCGCCGTTCAGACCGCCTTGTCCGGGTCGGGGGGGCTCGCGATTGAAACGGAAGAGGAGGCGACGTACGACAGCCGCGTTCGTCGTCGGCTCGGCGCGCCGTCCGTGTCCGCGGCCGACGAAGCGGTGCCGAGCGGGGCGTCCGATCAGGCCCGAAGCGAAGCGCGCCCCGTCGCTGGCGCTAACGGGACCGCGGGCCGCGAGGCGGTTGACGACAGCGACGCGGTCGGCGGGTCGGAGCTCTCCGAAAGCGAGGCTGCCGAGGCGGCGCAGGACGTCGCGGCCTCTGACCTGACCCGACCGAAGAGCGCCAGCGGCGAGCCGCTGTCCGACGATGAGGTCCGCCAGGTGCAGTCGCTCGAAGCGCGCGACAAGGAGGTCCGGGCCCACGAGCAAGCGCACAAGGCCGTCGGCGGGGCCTACGCGGGCACCATTCACTACGACTATCAACGAGGTCCCGACGACAAGCGATACGCGGTGGGCGGGCACGTCTCGATCGACATGAGCGAGGTGCCTGGTAACCCGGCGGCGACGGTACAGAAGATGCAGACCGTTCGCCGCGCGGCCTTGGCCCCCGCCGAGCCGTCGGCCGCGGACCGGGCGGTCGCCGCCGACGCTACGCGCAAGGAAGCGGAGGCGCGTCGGGCCCTTCGCGAAGAACAGGCCGCGGAGGCGAAAGCGGCCACCGAGCCCCGCGCCGAAGATGAGCGCGTGGCGGCGGCCGGCGAGCCAAGCCCGACGGCGGCCGGCGAGCCGAACCTCACGCCAGCCGGCGAGCCCGACCCCACGCCCCGCGGTGCTGATGGCTCGGTGGATCGGGCCACGCTGGGCGCGACCATCGAGCGCGCCGCGGCCCTGACCTCGATACTGACCCCGACCGGCAGCGAGCGACCCTCGCTGGAGACCCGGGCTTCGCGTCGTGGGGCGTCGATCCGGCGCGCGTACGGCGCCATGGCCTAGAAGCGTTCTGAGCGCTTCGGTTCACCGGTCAGTGCAAACAGGGAGATGTCTGAACGAGTGCGGGGCGGACAGGGCGACATGACGAGCCGAGCGTCGTACGTTCGTTCTCGTGAGCAGGCTGGATTCCGTTCGGGTGGTGGTCGGCACTTTGGGGGTCGCGATGATCGGCTGCGCGGTCACCGGACCGTTGACCAGTCCCGCGACGTTGGCGTCCGACGGTCAGGCGATCCAGGGGCGGGGCGAAGACAAAGACGAGTGGTGGCGCAAGCTCCCGCGGGCCGCATGGTCTCGATATCCGACCGTGGCCCAAAGTCAGGCTTGGTTCGAGGTTCACGATCTCGGCTCGGGGGTCTTCGCCATCTACGAGCCCGGTCAGTTTGAAGAAGTGATCTCCTACCTGATTCTCGGACGCGAGCGAGCGCTGCTGTTCGACACCGGGCTCGGGATTGGCGACATGAAGCGCCTGGTCGACGAGCTGACCACGCTGCCGGTGGTGGTGGTGAACTCGCATACCCACTACGACCACGTCGGAGGCAATCATCAGTTCGATCGGGTCCTGAACCTGGCGACGCCCTACACTGAGAAGAATAGTCGGGGCCGGCCGCACGCCGACGTGGCAGAGTTCGTTAGCGAGGGCTGGATCTGGAAGCCGCTACCCGAAGGCGTGACCCGGGCTGGGTACGAGAGCAAGCCGTGGCGGATCGCAGGGTGGGTCACCGATGGCCAGACCATCGACCTTGGTGACCGGGTCATCGAAGTCCTGGTCACCCCCGGCCACGCGCCGGATTCGCTGTGTCTGCTCGACCGGGGTCATCGGCTATTGTTCACTGGCGACACCTTCTATCCCGCTCCGCTGTACGTCCACCTCGGGGGCTCCGACTTCGATGCTTACGTGGCGACCGCTCAACGGCTGGCGGCGCTGGAGGCCGCGGTCGATTGGGTCCTTCCGGCCCACAACGAGCCTCGGATGGAGCCGTCTCAACTGGGGAGGCTGCGAGCGGCGTTCGCCCGGATTCAGGAGCCCGATATGCCTTTCGTCCGTACCGACGGGGCTCGGGAGTATGACTTCGGACGGTTCTCATTGATCGTGAGCGACCCGCCACCTTGGCAAGAAGAGTAGCGCTAGAGTAGGAGCGGCCTATGCTCTCGATTCTCGCCGAGCTCTCTAGTCGTCCTTCAAACGAGCTCGGTAGTCGATCTGGTAAGGAGGCGGGGGCCCGCCCTTGCCCTTCAAGTAGTGATCCATCCATCGCATGAAGCGAACGGAGTAGTCGTAACGCGCGGCCGCGCGGCGGTTGCCGTGACCCTCACCAGGATACCAAACCAAGCGCACCGGGGCCTTGCCCGCGACCTTGAGGAATCGATACATCTCTAGAGACTGCGAAGGGTGAACGCGCGGGTCGGAGTCGCCGTGCATGATCAGTAGCGGCGTCTTGGACTTCGGCGCGTGGTAGATCGGGCTGCGCTCGAGCATCCACTGCCAGTCGTCCCACGGCCAGGCGCGGGCGTGGACCGCGTACATCTCCTGAGGAATATCGGTCGTTCCGAACTTCGAGATCTGGTTGGAGATGCCCACGAACATGACGCCCGCCGCGTAGTGTTCGGTAAGGGCGGTGGCGCTCCAGGCCGTCGCGTATCCGCCGTATGAGCCGCCGGTGATGCCGACTTTGCGCCGGTTGACGAGGCCGGTTTTGACCAGATGGTTCTTGCCGTCCACGATGTCGTCGAATTCGGGACTGGTGTACGCGTGTTGACCTAGCTTGGAGAACTCCACTCCCCGTCCGGTACTGCCTCGATAGTTGGGGACGAACGAAACGTAACCTCGATTGGCCGCGACTTGGATCGGCGCGGAGTATCGGGTCAGCCAGCCATTGGAGCGGTGGGCTTCCGGTCCCCCGTGGACGAAGATCAGAAGCGGATACCTCCGGCCCTTACGGTATCGGGTCGGGTAGATCAGAACGCCTTGAATCTTGAGGCCGTCGCGAGCTTCGAACTCGATCGCTTCTTGGCGGCTCAAGATCCGGTCAGCGAGCCAAGGATTGCTCACGGTCAACCGCTCGACCTTGCCGTCGGTGAGCTGGAACAGCTCGGTAGGATGGCGGGGAGCGTCGGCGGTCAATGCGATCCGCCCTTTGGCGGCGGCGAGGGCACGGACCACCTGACCGCCCTGGGGGACCAGTGTCGTGTGCTCGCCGGACTTGGCATCGACGCTCCACACCTCGCTCTCGACGCCGAAGTGGATGACCGCGCCGATGTGCTGGTCGTCCATCCAAACGAAGTCTTCGACCTGACCGAGGAGATTCGGGAGAAGGTCGCGGATCTCGCCGGAGCGAGCGTCGGCGATCTTGAGGCGCCCGGCGGAGGGATCGTTGTAGTCGTCGACACCGATGTAGGCCACCAGACGACCGTCGGGCGACCACCGAGCCGTTCCTAATTTGCCGAGGTTCTCGATTCGAGTTCGCTCGGCGCCGGCCAGCGACAAGATACGCATTCGCGTCTGCATATAGCCGTCGTCGACGTGAGGCGTCGGGCTGACCTTCACCAGGACTCGATCCCCGCGGGGGGAGATGAGGGCGTCGCGGACGTGGTCACGCCGGCGGATCGGTCGCATCTTGCACGATCGGCCGGGCTGAGGCCGGACGATGGCCATCTGGGAAGCCCGCTTCGACTCTTCGTAAACGACGGCGTCGAATCCGCGCTTCTGTGCCTTGATCACCGCCGCGTTCTTGGCGGGAGCGGACACGACGACCAACCGCTTGCCGTCCGGATGAACGTCGAACGCGTCGATGTTGCGTTTTTGATCCAGCGCGCACACCTTCGTGTGGGTGCCGCCGTCCAGGGGGACGACGTATAGCGCGTTTTGTGTGTCGCCGGTCTTCTCCCCGACGAAGTAGATGGCGTTCGCATCGGGCGCCCATCGGTACGACTTAACGCTCATATCGCCGCCGACGTATAGTCGAGGTTCGGCGTTTCCTCGTTTGATCATGAGAAACGAGCGGACCGGCCCGTCCTTGCCTTTGAATGGGTTTCGAGGGTTGATCTGCAGAAAGGCGATGCTCCCGCCGTCGGGCGAGACAGAGGGCGCGCTGACGTTCTTGAGGCGCGCGATGTCGTCGAGGGTCATCGGCGACCTCTTGGCCGACGCGACGCTCGGGTTGAGACCGACGCAGCACAGTGCAAAACCAAAGAATCCGAAGCGAATCATGGGCAGCATTCTCCGGGCCGAACCTACCATCATCCGGCCTCCGGTGGTCTCTTCGTGAGTTGCAGATCGGTGCTCGCCGTTGTGTGATCCCCGGATGGCGGTGATACCCACGGAGCATCGCACTTTGGATCAGCGCCGACGGAGGCGCCTATGCTCTGTCGACTCGTTACCGTCGACGGATCAGGGACCCGTCGCCGTCGCGCTTCGGCGCGCCACGACTATCCGGGATCCAACGAAGAAGTATGGGAGCGGGGCTCATGGCGAGTGAATCGATGACCCGACCGCCGGCGATCGTGCTGGCCAATGGTTTGCTGCGGACCGTCCACGCGAAGACCACCCACGCGCTGGTGCGGTCGTCGGCGCGATACCGCGTCGTCGGGGTCATCGACCACGAGGACGCGGGCCGGGATGCCGGAGAGCTGCTCGACGGACAGCCGCGAGGGATACCGATCTTCGCGGCCGTCGAAGACGCGCTGACCGCGCTGAGGGGGGACGATGAGCCGAGGGCGTGCGTCATTGGCGTGGCCACCGGGGGAGGCGTGTTGCCACCGTCTCTGCGGTCCAGCGTCGAGACGGCGATCCGGGGCGGGCTCACGGTGGTGAACGGTCTTCATCAGGCGTTCAGCGACGACCCCGGGCTCTCGTCGC
>JANQQN010000077.1 GCA_028289325.1 Myxococcota bacterium
AACCAAGGCTCGGCCTCCGCCTCGGCGCGAGTTTCGGCTTCGATGCGCACCGAGCCGGTCGCGAGGTGAAGGTGCGGTCCGAGGCCGGGGCGGAGCTCGGCGTTGGACAACCCGACGACGGTTCGCCCCCTCCACTGGGTCCGTTGATGGCGGCGCACGGTCATCGCCGGCGCCGCGGCCAATGGGGCCTGAGGTGCGGACGCCACCGGGGCCGAAGGCACCGCGGTCGTCCCGGGGGCGCGGGGGGGAGGCGGTCCCGGCGCCCACAGCAACAGGGCCGCAGCACCAACGGCGAACGCCGCCGCGACCGGGAGCGTGAGTCGGTGAGCCGAGCTCTCCCGCCGTCGAATCCCTTCCCGCAGGCGGTGCTCGAGCCCCGGTTCGATTTCGATCGATTGGCGCTGCAAGATATCCTGCGCGCGCCGTAGTCGATCCGCGAGCGCGGCGCACGGCGGGCATTGGCGCAGATGTTCTGCGGGCGCCGCCTGCGGGCCGTGGCGGTGCAGCAGTTCTCGATAGCGGCACGTCATCGCTCGAGCTCCCGCGCCTGAAGCGCGCGGTCGAGCTCCCGGCGCGCGTGGTGTAGGCGGCTCCAAACCGTAGCTTCCTTCACTTCCAGCATCGCCGCGATCTGCTTGGCGGGAAGGCCTTCGATCTCATGGAGGATATAGACCACCCGCTTTTTGGGTTTGATGCGGAGCAGGCACCCCCACACCCGCTGCAGCAGCTCGCGATCACCCACCTCCTGCTCGGGAGATACGACCATGGGGCTGGTCAGCTCGGCCATCGTTCGCAGCGTGTCGAGCATGCGCTGGCGTCGGCGCCAACCTCGCAGGTAGCGCAGGACGGTGCGGGAGGCGATGCCGTACAGCCAGGTGGTGACTTGGGCGTCACCGCGGAACCGGTGCCGGGCGTCGTACGCGGCCAAAAAAACCTGCTGCGCGAGGTCTTCGATGTCCGCTCGCGGCGTCGCGGGGCCGACCAGCCGCGCGACGATCCGGTAAACGTCCCGGCCGTGCGCACGAATCAGGGCGTCGACGTCCACCGCCGGCGCTCGCGCTCGGGGCGGCGCCGCGTCGACGGACGCTTTGACGGACGCCTGCAGCGGGCCCACGACGGATGAGTCACCTTTGAGGCGCCGGATCATCAAAAAAAGTGGGAGGTCAGGGCCAGTCCGGCAAACGGGACGGCGACGCCGGGGTCGATGTCGGGGTCGCCCTCGGCGAATGGGGCGGGCAGGGTGACGCGGATTCGCGCCGCGCGGAGCCATACGCCGGCGGAGACGCCCACCCGCCACGTTGCCGACAGCCGCAGGTCGAGCGTCAGGCCCGCGCGGGCGACGGGGCTGATCGCCTGACGGCGCTGGAAACGGCCTTCGCCCGAGAAGGCGAGGGGATCGACCTTGACCCGTTCGAAAGAGAGGCCGAGGTCCGAAAAGGCGTTGAGCGATGCCGGGCCGAAGCGGGCCAGCGCGCGACCGACCCGAACCGCAGCCACGATCACCCGCAGGTCGCCCTGGACGCGGTCGGCGACCGAGAGGTCGCAGCAAGCGAATCCATACAGTGCGGCTCGCGCGCCGACGCGCCAGCCTCCGAAGCGGTACGTCAGGTCGAGTTCGCCGCCGAGCTGAACCGTCGCCGGCCGAGCCCACCACAGCCCTCCGATCTCGCCGGAAACGCTCCAGCCGGAGGCATTGGCCTCGTCGGGGGTGGCGGAACTCGCGGCTGAGGAGGTGGGCGGCGCGACGGGCGGCGGATCGGCACTCGGGGCGCGCTCAAGCTCGTCGGACGTCGACTCCGGGCGCGGAGCGAAGCGGAGGGCTTGCCGGACGCGGTCGACGACCATCTGCACGCCGAGGCGGATGGCGCGGATGGGTTCTTCTCTGCGGGTGGGCTCTTCGCCCGCGGAAAACGACCGCCGCTGACGTCCCGCGCCGTCCCCGCGACGGATCTCGAAGGCCAGCTGCGCGCCGGCCATCATGACGTCGACCAGAAGGTCTGCCGGCGCCGGGGTGATCCGCGCGGCGTCAGGCAGCTCCGCTCGCAGCTGCGCCTCGACCGCGGGGCGCAAGTGCGGCGGGCTCACATGCACGGCTACAGTCATCGTCGGCGTCGTCGCTAAGCCGGCGCCGAGGGCAATCGCGAGGCTCATCACCGCGAGGACCAACAATAGTCCCACGCCGCACGGATTTCGAGCGGATTTCAGCTCGCCCCACGCTTCCATGCCGCGGGCGGGTCAAAGGCCCGAATGGCAGACGCTGCGGTGGAGAACCAACGGCGATCCGCGCCACGTGCGCGGTCTCGTCGCTCGCGTACTCGAAAGGGGGTCGATGTCGCCAACCCTTCCGTGGCTTCATGGTGCTGTCCGGTGCCGCGCGTAGAGGCATGCCACGTCGTCGAAGTAGGTCACCTTGCGCTCGTAGCTCAAGCCCAGCTTCTCGAGTACGCGAATCGAGCGCGTGTTGTCCGCGTCGACCAGCGCGATGATCCGCGGTAGTTCGAGCGTCTCGAATCCGAAGCGAAGGACTTCGGTTGCCGCTTCGGTGGCGAGGCCTTGGCCCCAGTGGCTTCGGGCGAGGCGGAAACCGATATCGACCTCTCCCGAGAGCTCGGGGAGCTTCTTCAGGCCGCAGAAACCGATCATCTCTGAGGTCCGGCGGGGCACGCAGGCTAGCCTTCCAAAGCCGTAGTCTCGATAGTCGGGATAGGCGGCGATTCGCTGTTCGACCTCTGATAGGCTCGAGGGCGGTGGCTCGCCCGTGTACCGATAGACCTCGGGATCCGAGTTGAGCGCGTACAGCGCGGGCGCGTCGCCAAGGACGATCGGTCGGAGGTCCAGCCGCTCGGTCGACAGCGTGAGCACGGCGAAACTCTACCTTGTCGAAAGGTCCAGGTCCAAGGCACGCCCTCGATACCTGTCGAAGTCAGCGCGGGCGTCTCGCTTTCACAACGGCATCTGGTGCGTCTGGCCCTCACCGGCTAGAGCGATGAGCGCCCCAAGTTGCCGCATCATTCGGTCCGTCCCGTGGGGCGTCGAGCGGCGGAGACATAGGCTGAGGGCTGGATTGTTCGCCTGTCGCGTATAGCGGCGTTGCCGGCGACCGCGAAACGAACGAATCTGCGCGGGCGGAGACGTTCAATGCGGTCGATGTTGATGGTTCTTATTGTGATCTTGCTGGCGGTGGCAGCGCGCGTGGCCGCGATGGTGATTCCGGCCGCGGGTTATCTGCGGACCATAGAAGAAGTGGACATCGCCCAATGCCGTCGGATCGACGTTGCGCCGGGGACGGAAGATGTGGAGATCGACGCGGGCCTCGAGGTGGCTTTCGTCGCCGCTTCCGAGCGACGAACTTGGTATCATGCCAACGCGCCGCAGCTCACCGCGAAGAACGGAATCTACGCCGTGGCCCTCGACGGCTCGGATCAGGTGCGCCGCGTGAGCCCGCAGGGCATGGCGTTGTTCGCACACGGGATCAGCCTGTGGCGCGGCGATGGGGGCGAGAAGCGTTTGTTCGCGGTCAATCACCTCCCGCAGGGCGATGGGTCCGTGAAGGAGATCGTGGAGATCTTTCGAGTCGAGACCGACGCGACGCTCGCTCATCTGAAGTCCGTATCCTTTCCCGAGATGTACTCGCCCAATGATGTCGTTGCCGTCGGTCCGGAGTCGTTCTACGCCACCAACGACCGTCGCTACGATGAGGGACCCATGGCCGTCGCCGAGATTTACCTCGGGTTGTCGCTATCCGGCGTCGTCTATTGGGACGGGAGCAGCGGCCGCGACGTCGCAGGCGGACTGATGTATGCCAATGGCATAAACACATCCACCGACGCGGCGAAGGTGTACGTCGCGGAAGTCTTGGGCCAACGTGTGCAGGTCTTCGACCGCGATCCGGCGACCGGAGATCTGAGCCGAGACACGGTGATACCGGTCGATACCGGACCGGACAATCTCTCCGTCGACGCCGCCGGTCGGCTCTATGCTGCCGGTCATCCGTACGCCCTGGAGTTCCAGAAGCACGCCGAGGACCCGTCCCATATCTCTGCGAGCCAGGTCGTGGCCATCGACCCGTCGTCTGGTGCGACCGAGACTATCTTTTATGCGGAGAGGGGGCAGATCAACGGCGCTTCGGTCGGCGCGGTCTGGGGCAAGACGCTGGTCGTCGGTGCGGTGTTCGACGGACACGTCCTGGTGTGCCCGCGTCCTTGAATCGGCGGCCGGCGCTGTCGCGGCTTGGTTTGCGCATCGCCGACGCCGGATGAGGCTCGACCGATCTTGGCCCCTCATCTGCGCACCCATTTGTGCCTGGGCATTTGTGCAGTCGGCGCCGACGGGGCCGGGAAGAAAACGACCAGCCGCTGTCCAACTCACCCATGCTCGCGCGTTATAGGGTGTTCGTTCACGGAGACCGGACAGACGCAGAGGGAAAAACCATGCAGAAATATCTATGTTTGCAGCGATCGCTTCCGATCGGTGACCAGTCCGAAGGCGGAACCAAGCCCAGTCCTGCCCAGATGCAGGAGATGTACGCCAAGTTTGGCGCGTGGCAGGAGAAGTTCAAAGACAACCTGCCGGACATGGGCGGGAAGCTCGGGGAAGGAAAGGTCGTCGCGACCACCGATGGGCCGTTCGTGGAGGTCAAGGAGCTGGTCGGTGGCTACATGATCGTGGCCGCGGAAAGCCTGGAGAAGGCGATCGAAGTTGCGAGCGCTTGCCCCGGGCTGGTGCGGCCGGGTTCAGGGGTCGAGGTCATCGAAATCGTCGTGCCTTGAGGGTTCTCCAGCTCATCGACAACTTCTTCCGGCACGAGTACGGCCGGCTGGTGTCGACCCTCGTTCGGCAGGTTGGCGTCGGCCATCTGGCAGCGGTCGAGGATGCGGTTCAAGCCGCCTTGATGCGGGCGCTGGAGGTCTGGACCCGGCACGGCCAGCCGGAGAACCCGTCGGCGTGGCTGTTCCGGGTGGCCCGGAACCAGCTTCTGGCAGAGCTGCGCCAAAAGGCGCGCCGGGAGCAAATCCTGGCCGGCCAGACCGAGTCTCACGTGGTCGCGGAACCGGATGAGCCTCAGTTCGCGAAGGAAGTGCCGGACGATCTTCTCCGCATGTTGTTCGTATGTTGCAGTGAAGCGCTTCCTCCCGAGTCGCAGCTTGCTACGGCCCTGAAGACCCTTTGCGGCTTTTCTGTGGGGGAGATTGCCGCTCGGTTGTTCACGACGGAAGCGAACGTCTACAAACGCATCCAGCGCGCGCGCACGATTCTTCGGGAGCAGTCGGCCACGGACTACGACCTACGCAGGCGGGAGATGACGGCCCGCCTGCCCGGCGTTCATCGAGTTCTTTATCTGATGTTCACCGAAGGGCATCTTGCGTCCCAGGGATCGTTGCCGATCCGTCGCGAGCTTTGCGAAGAGGCGATACGCCTCACGACGCTTCTGGTGACGCACCCGGTGACGCAGTCTCCCGCCGGCTGCGCCCTGCTCGCGTTGATGCACCTTCATGCCGCTCGGATGGGCGCCCGCGAGGACGCTGAGGGGGGGCTGTTGCTGCTCGAGGAACAGGATCGAGGGCGCTGGGACTCGCGGCAGATCGAGTTGGGCATCCAGTGGCTGGCCGCCGCCGCCGAAGGGGACAGCTATTCGAGGTATCACGCCGAAGCCGCCATCGCGGCCGAACACTGCCTGGCTCCGTCGCTGGCCGCCACCCGCTGGGATAAAGTGGTCGAGGCCTATGAGCTATTGGAACGGGTTTCACCATCCCCCCTTCACCGCCTCAACCGGGCGCTCGCGATAGCCGAGTGGAAAGGAGCGAAAGCCGGGTTGACCGCCCTCCATGGTCACGAGCCGCCGGCTTGGTTGGCCGGATCTTATCTTTGGGCGGCGGCTCTGTCCGATCTCCATCGGCGCGCTGGTGACCTGCCCACCGCGGCCGTTCACCGCTCGTCGGCGCTCGCCCTCGCGCCGACGAGCGCGATTCGGGCGCTGCTTCGTCGCCGGTTGGGAGACGTCGACCTCGGTTAGTTCGGCGTCTCGAGGTCAACGACTCCGCCTGACCTGACCATCCATGTCCACGTTGGCCTTGGTCCACGTGGAAGGGCCGTGGCTCTCGTCGCGTCAGCGGTCGAAATCGAAGGGGTCGGCCCGGATGAGCTCTGGCGGCAGCGCAGTCTCCTGAAGATGTAGCCACCGTAGCCCGTCGGCGTCGCGCCGAAAGAGCACCGTGCCGACTCGGGCGTTGTTGGGCGGTGTCGATGCTTTCGCGTTCTTCTGCCACTCCTCATACGTAATGAGGGCGAGGTCATCAGTCGTCACACGGATACGCACGTTGCGGATCTGAATGCGGAAGTCGACGTTGGTACCGTGCGCTGAACGGATGCTCGCCGCGATGTCTTCCAGAGACAGCTCCCGTCCGGCAGGAGGGATGATCACGAAGTGGGGGTCGAATCGGGCCAGAAAGTTGGCGTCGAAGACCGAAGGTTCATTGGCCATGGTTCCGGTGAACCAGTCGACGAAGAGGCGGTGAAGCGACGCGATCTCGTCGGTCGCGGCCGCGAGAAGCGCGCGGTGCTCGGGCGTGGTCATGGAAGGAGACTACGTCACCCAGGTCGATTTCGCCCAGCCGCCTTCACCATGGCGCGCTCGACGAAGGCGCCGACAGGTGTTCGCTCTACCGAACACCGCGATGTCCGGACATCCCAACAAGATCGCGCGCTTTCGCAGGCCTCCATTGGCGCTTGCGAGCGGCACGGAGCTTGCCTCGCTCGGGTTCGATGGGAACCGGCAGCGTGCATCGCCTTCGATCTCGCGATGCACCGTTGAGCGCCAAGCGAGAAAGCATCTTCGAGCAGATGAAAGACGACGGGGTTCGTAGCGCGTCGGATACCGAATATACGCAGCTTCGCCGCGACCTGAACAAGGTTTGGGACGAAAGCGTTGCGCAAGCGGAGAAACGCCCCGATGTCCACCGCGCGCTCAAACAGAGCGTGGACGGTAAGATCCCGGAGTCCGCCTTCGATGAAGTCTATGAGTCGGCTCTGGCGGAGACCTACACGGACAACGCGACGAACTTCATCGAAAACGCCTACCAAGTGCCGAGCGACGCGGAGCTCCTTCAGAGGTTCAAGAGCAACGTCGCTCACCTCAAACCGTCTAAGACAAGAACCCGTTCTCCGTTGACCAGCTCTTCAACGACCCGGACATCGGTGGCCAACGCCCGGCGAAAGGTGGTATCTCGATGCCGTGAGAGCGTTGGTCATCGCGACCTGGACGTTGGGATGGGGCCTGGGATGCAGCACGTCATCGATGGACGGCGCGTTCAAGTGGACCTCCGAGCCATCGGCGAAAGCGAGCCATACCCGGCGGACCGAGTTTGTCTCGGCCGAGGGACTCGCTGAGTGGGCAGCGTCTCACCCGAGCCCTCAAGACTGTGAGCGGGCGGCGCGGTACACCATCCGCGCTTCGCCGAAGACGGCGTTGCGCCGGCTGCGAGCCTGTGCTCGGCGTCCCGACTTCGACGTGTTGGTGCCGCTGCTCTATGGCCGGTGGCTTACGATGCTCCGGGATGCGGGCGTGGCGGGGTTGGACGTCATCGCGCGCACGATGGCTCGGCGGCCCGCGGAGCTGCGCCAGGACATCGGCTCGGCGCAGACGGCGGGCATCGATCTGCATGCCCTGATGACGCGAGGCCCGATCGATGGCTATGTGGGTCGAACCGTTCTCGCCCCCACCGTCGTCGATGCCACCGAGCCCGCAGTCGAGCTCAGCCAGATGACGTATGAGTTGCCGTCGTACTCTGAAGATCAGTACGACGATATCGTCAACGTCTCCGTATACGTCCTTTCGTTTCGCGGTCGACGCTACGTGGTGCCGCACGTGGATATCGAAAAGAACGGCGAAGCGAAGTACCTTCAGACTTGGTACGCGACGAACCGAAGGCTGCGTTTTCGACCGAATCCCCGGTGCCCGGTCAAGAAAGAGGAGACATGGCTGATCTTGGCGAAAGTTGTCGATGTTCGGCCGGCACCTTTCAAGGGTGAGGCCGACATCGTCGATCTGGCGGTGATCAACTGCTATCCGTTCAAGGTTGCCCTTGACGCGGGCGGCGAGCCCCTCGAGTGAGTTTGCTCAGGCCGCCGTGGCCGTTCTCCAGGCGGGCGTACTCATCGCCTTGATCTCCTGAGGACATTGGACGCGCGCCGGGCTGCCCTGATCGACAGGTGGCCGAGTCCCGATCGTAACGGCGCTGGGGTGGGGCGGGGTCGTCGCTGGCTCCACAGAAGCAACTGTGTAACATCGCGCCAGAGCCGCGACATGGAGAGAACCTTCTTCATCAGCTATCGAAGGAGCGACGCCGATGAGCTCAACCGAGTTTCGGTGGGCGGCGCGCCGCTCGGCTTTTGGATCGCCCAGCAGGGCGGCATCTACCTGTTCGTCATCCTCACTGCCGTCTACGCGGCGCTCGCAGAGCGACTCGATCGGCAACTTGGTGACGAGGAACGACAGTGATGCTCGAGGCGATACTTGCGCTGTTCGGCGCTTTTGTACTGATCGCGGTTTGGGCGCGGGCGAAGACGGAGGACGACTTCTACTCGGGCAGTCGGTCCTTTTCGCCGCTCGCGATTGCGCTCGCCACGTCGGCCGCGTGGATTTCTGCCGCGTCCTTTATGTCGATGGCCGGGTTGCTGTCATTCGTGGGCCAAGACGGGGCGATGTATCTGATGGGCTGGACGGGCGGCTTCGTGCTGATGGCGACCTTGATCGTGCCGTACCTCCGCAGCGCGGGTTCGATAACCCTACCGACTTTTTTGGGCGAGCGGTACGCGTCGGTGTCCGTCCGCGTCCTCGCGGCTGTCTGCGTTATCATCGTGGCCCTCATCTACTTGCCCGGTCAGATGCGCGGCATTGGCGTTGTCCTGTCGAGATTCACCGACTTGAGCCGCACCTCCGGCATTTTGGTCGGCAGCGTTGTCGTGTTCGCTTGCGTCGCCGCGGGCGGCATGAGGAGCACGACCTACACCGGGATTATTCAATACGCGCTGTTGCTGTTCGGCTACTTGGTGCCGGCCATCTTCCTGTCGTTGTTACTCACCGCCAACCCCATTCCTCAGCTCGGATGGATCGGGACCCTCGGCGGCTCTGTTGGCGCGCAGATCGCGGAAGGCGAGACGGTCGCGGTGCTGCACAAGCTCGAGAGTCTGCACCAAGAGCTCGGGTTTGCGTCGTTTACATCCGGGCGCAAGAAGACGCTCGACGTTGTATTCATCACCCTTACGCTCATGGCGGGAAGCGCCGCCATGCCCCATGTCGTCCATCGCTTCGTTGCTGCGCGCTCCATGCGCGACGCGCGGCGGGCTGTCGCATGGACCACGCTATTCGTGGCGTTGCTGTACACCACCGCGCCGGCGATCGCGGTCCTCAGCCGCGTCAACCTCATCGGGTCCGTCAACAGCGCTCCGTACGCCAGCGGCTCTGCGGACTCAGTTCCGAAGTGGTTCAAGACCTATGAAGACCTTGGCTTAGTCGCGTGGCTCGACAAGAACGGCGACGGGCGCGTTCAGTATGTGGGCGACGGGGCGGCGTTCCGCGGGCGACCGCGCTTCTTTGGCGAGCTGCGGGGCAAGAGCGGGGAGCGCCTCCTTCTTAACGATCCCTATCCTTCTCGAAACGAGGTGTACTACGATCGAGATACCGCGGTGTTTGCGATGTCCCAGATCGCGTCTTTGCCCTCCTGGGTCTTTTACCTCGCTATCGCCGGCGCTTTGGCGGCTGGGTTGTCCACGGCGGCCGCGCTTCTTCTGGTGACGACCACCAGCATTTCTTATGACATTATGGGCGTGTTCGACGCGAAGGCGCGTCGAATCAAGGGCCGAACCGCGATCAATGTCGCACGCGTAATGGCGTGTGTTGTTGCCGTCTGGATGAGCTTCTTCGCTGTCTATCCCATACCGGTGCTCGCCCAGGTCGTGGCGCTGTCGTTCGGTATCTCGGCCTCGACACTCTTTCCGCCTTTGGTGCTCGGCGTCGTCTGGAAGCGCGCCAATGCAGCCGGAACGATCGCGGGAATGGCCGTCGGCTTTGCCACCGCCGTCACCTATATTGCATACTTCAAGTTCTATGGGGGTACTCGCGACCAGTGGTGGTTCGGCATATCTCCCGAAGGCTTCGGGGCGGTCGGCATGATCGTCAACCTCGCTTTCGCCGTCGTAGTGTCGATGGTCGTTCATCGTCCCCAGGCGTCGACGGACGCATTCGTCGACGCGATCCGTGTTCCCGGCCGAGAACCACTGGTCATGCCGGACGAACGATCAATCGCCCTGCGGTCGTAGCGCTGCCTGGCAGCAGCCAAGGCGGTGACCTTCGCTCGACTGAAACGCTACTCGGGGGACTTTCCAACAGCCTTGATGCCGTCATCCGATAACCGAAACACGTCCGTCGTCACCGGATAACCCGATTCCCGATACTCTCTCTGTACGATTGGCCCGAGTCGGTTGAGGAGCGTGGTATCCTCCTTCGACAATCTCGTCGACGCGCAACATGTCGTAGATTCTCCAGGCGTTCTGGGCGAGCGCCACCGGCCACTCGTAAAACGATCGAAGTCGGCGTCTTGATCACGCGAATCGACCGTCTTCGATGACCGCATCGTAGTCGGCCATAATGGCCTCGAACCGATCCTTGATCGCCTGCAGGTATTCGGGATGAGTGAAGATGTAGAGCCGGTCTTGCTCCACGCACTCCGCGACCCATTGGCCGACCAGGTCGGCGTCGAGCCCCGCCCCGATGATGCCCTGCATGCGTCGAAAACGCTCGGTCTTCTTTGCGTCGTCTAGAGTCATGGTGATCGAAGGCCTCAGGAACTCAGACTCGAGAATGTTGGTCTTGACGAACGCCGGACAAAGGACGCTCACGACGATGTCGTCACCGGACAGCTCGGCGCGCAGGGCCTCGGAATAACCGACCACCGCAAACTTGGTCGCGATGTACGGCGCGGCCCCCGGCTGCGCAGCGTGTCCTGCCATCGACGCCGTGTTGATCAAGTGGCCCCCTTCGCCCTGCGCCCGCAGAATAGGGACAAAGACCTCCACTCCATGAACGACGCCCATCAGATTGATGTCGACGGCCCACCGCCAGTTCTCGATCGCGATCTTGCCGGCTTTGCCCGTCAGCGACACGCCCGCATTGTTTACCACGAGGTGTACCTTGCCGAACCGGGTCCGCGTGGCGTCGGCGGCTCGCTGGACCGCGGCGACGTCCGCGACATCACAAGTTACGGTCTCCACGTCGGCGCCCGACGACGCCAGGGTGGCTCGGGCCGTGGCTAAAGCCTCGGCGTTGATGTCGGCCAGCATGATCGACGCGCCGCGTTCGGCGAAGGCCTTGGCCATCGACAATCCTAGGCCGCTGGCCCCGCCGGTGATGAATGCCGTTCGTCCTCGAATCTCGGTCATCTTCGGGCAACAGTAGCGCCTCGGCGAAGGGCGGTCATCAGCCCACGAAGGACGGCCGCCTACGCTGGCGCCAGCAGCGATAGGCGCCAACGACGGGCCCGCGGCTAGCCGAGGACACGGTTTTCGCTGTGGCGCCGCGCGTCCGCCAGCCACGGTCCTGCCCAAACGCGGGGTGTCTATATCTGGTGGTCATCTTCTTGTTTATCCGGCCCTTGGCGTTGACCCATCGGACGGCGGCCTGGCCCCGTACGGAGGGGGAGCCCAACGAGGCGGCGGCTTGACTGGGCGACCGCCGATCGATAACCAGCGTCGTCGACCCATGTACGAAGGCGACCCGTCTACGATGACCCGACGCGATTTGCTGCGAGCGAGCGGGGGGCTGGTTCTTCTCAGCGCTTGCGCCCACCGGCCGGTCACTTGCCGCGCGGTGCACATGGACTTGTCCGACCTCGAAGGGCGGGCCCAAGGACGCATTGGTATGGCTGCGCTAGAAACCGTGTCCGGTCGATGGCTCGAGTATCGCGCAACCGAGCGACACGCGATGTGCTCGACGTTCAAGTCGCTGCTGGCGGCGCTGGTCTTGGCGAGGGTCGACGATAAGAAGCTGTTGTTATCGACGCGGCTTGCCTATTCCGAAAGCGATCTCATTTTCTGGTCACCCGTCACCAAAGAAAACGTGTCGAAGGGCGGCATGTCCATCGGCGAGCTGTGCAAGGCCACGGTGACCACCAGCGACAACACCGCGGCCAATCTACTGCTTCGTCATATCGGAGGACCGGCGGCCTTTACCGCGGATCTGCGTCGGTTCGGCGATGATACGACCCGTCTCGATCGGTACGAGCTCGAACTCAACGAGAATGCGCCGGGCGACCCTCGTGACACCACAACCCCGCGAGCGATGACCAAGAGCCTGGCCGCATTCACGTTCGGCGACGTCTTGACGCCGACGTCCCGCGCCACGTTGCGCGATTGGCTGGTCGCGTCGGTCACCGGTCGGAAGCGGCTGAGGGCTGGACTTCCACCAACTTGGCGAGTGGGCGACAAGACGGGGACGAGCGCTAACGATCAGAGCAATGACGTCGCGATCGCGATGGCGCCGCAGAACTCGGCCGGAGGCGGTGGCGTGGTGATCACGAGCTTTGTCAATGCGCCGAATGCCATGTCCGAGGCCATCGACGCCGTGCATGCCGAGATCGCCCGTCGGACCGTACGCCTGCTCGGCACGTGAGCGGCAGCGCTCTACAGAGAAGGCGGTCCCGGGTCGGCCAGGTGGGGGGCACTGATAAACGTGGCATCGGTCAGCGATTCCAAGAACGCGACGACGGCGTCAATTTCGGCATCGGTGGCCGCGAACGGCCGCACCAATCCGGACTTGAGAGGACTTAGCCGACCGTCCCCGGCGTCAGGGCCGGATTCGATGTTTCGCCCGCCGCGTGTGTAGTGGACGACGACCTCACGTAGCGTCGCGATGGAGCCGTCGTGCATGTACGGCGCCGTGACGGCAACGTTCCTCAACCCCTGCGGGCGAAAGAGTCCTCGGTCGTTGGGATCGAGGGTCAGATCGTACAACCCTTGATCCCGAGCCGGGTAACTACCCTCCCCATCCACGTTGTACAGTCCGTTGTTGAAGAAGGGGAAACGTACGGTGCCGGCGTCGGTGTCGTGGTCTCGAAAGGACGTGCTGAGATTGATGCCGCCGTGACAATGGAAGCACTCAAACTTCTCGCCGTTAAAAAGACGTAGTCCCTCGACCTGCTGCGAGGTCAAGGCGGACCTTTCGCCGTTGACATAGCGGTCAAATGGGCTGTCGCCGCTCACCATGGTTCGCAAGAAGGAGGCGAGGGCAAAGATGACCTTGTTGAGCGTGGCGCCGGAAGAGCTGTCCGAAAACGCTTCCTCGAAGAGGACGCCGTAAGCGGGATCTTCATCAAAGCGCGCGAGGACCTCGTCGCGCACGCCATCGGTGAGACCTAGTTCGACGGGGTTGTCGTTGGTCAGGGGGACTCGTAGCTGGTCTTCGAGATGCAAAAAGCCATCGTTGGCCCAGGTCAGCGTAGAGTGATAAACGGCATTGCCAAGCCCTTGGCTGTTTCGCACCAAGGGCTGCCCGGTGGAGCCGATCGGGGCCTGGAGGCCGTCAGAGAAAGCGAGTGCTTGCTCGTGACAGCTCGCGCACGACTGGGTTCCGTTCGCCGAGAGCCGCTGTTCGTAGAATAGGTGTCGACCGAGGCGGATCTTGGGTTCGGTGGGAACGTTGAAGTCGGGGTACGGCGGCAACGGCAGATGCGCTGGAATGCGCAACAGCTCACGAAGCTCGGCTTCGGTAACATCAATGGTCGGCGTTTCGCCGACATTCTCGCCGCACGCGAACAAAACGATCGCGAAGCACACGCCGGCGGATCGTCGGATGCTCATTGCTTTAGAAACACGACGTTGTTCGCGGGGTCCGCGGTTCCGGTGGTGGCATCGAGGCCAAGGTTCTGAAAGATCGGCGTGCAGTCGCTCTGCGTCGGGCTCGAGTGGCACGATACGCCGGGACCTTCCCCGAGGATGTCGAACGGAGGCTCGGAGTCGAAGATGGGCGCGATGAAGTCCAGTCCGCCTAGCAGCGCCTCGATGTCGATCCCGATCGCGTCGCGGCTGAGGTCAATGCCATCGAGCATGACCTGGGGCGTGTTGACCAGACCGCAAGACTCGCGATCCGTGAGAGCGCGAGCGCCGTCCCCCCCGCAATCTCGACTGCCGATGTGTAGATAACCTTCGCCTCTATCGGAGCCGCTGGTGACGGTGAAGTTGAAGACGAAGTGACGATAGCCTGAGGCCCACGACCAGTACATCTCGGCGAGAGGAGACGGGGCGCCTTCCGCGGTATTGGTTGCGATGACCGACTTCATCAACGCCTGGGGGAGCCCGACATCGAACGAGATTCGGCTCGGCGTCCCGGACACCGAGCCGGAGATTCGGTCGTTGGTGCGGGCGGTGCCTTCGGCGAAGGCGATCGCGGTATCGGCGCACGTTCCCACCTGGTTGCTGGTCAGATCCAGCAAGGCGACCGCACCCACGTCGTCTCGATACTGGAACTCATTGTCGTCGAGGGTGACGGTTAGCTCGTTGTCGTCGTCGTCGTACATCTTCAGGTTGCTGACGTAAAAACGGAGATCACCGATACCGACCGTCGTTTCGCCGTCAGATCCGAGGCCCGAGAGGCTGTCGGTGCATCCGACTTCGGCCCCCTGAAACAGCGGCGCGAAGCGAACAGCGACCGGCTGTTCGTCGTTCGAGTCGCCGCAGGCGACGGCTACAGCCATGCTGGGGACACCGACGAGGGCAAGAAGTGTTTTGGAGCTGAACATGCGGCGAGACGTGCCACCGGCTGGCCTGAGCGACAAGAGCGGCGCCTGCGGCAAATTGTCGCTGGACGTTCGACCTTATCCGGCATCGGCTAGACGCGCAGAGTCAAGCGCTCGTGGGCGAAGACCAAAGGCGTCGCCGTTACTTCAAAGAGCACGGCGACAAGTAGGGCACCGGGGAGGCCATGGCTTGATCCCAGGTCATGCGTCCCAGGTGCACGCGAAGCGCACGAATCACGCCCGCATGGCCCAGGAGCAGGGCCGGGCCGTCGCGCTGCGTCGCCGTCCACCACGAGCGGACGCGAGTCTCGAGTGAAGTCAATGACTCGCCCTGCGGGGGCGCGCGATGCTTCCAATCTTGGGCCCACGCTTCGAACGCGGGGTCGCCGGCCAGGTCGGACCACGGTGTTCCCTCCCATGCGCCGAAGTCGAGCTCCCAGAGCCGGGCATCGACGACCAGGTCGATGGCCCAGCGGTCGGCGAGTCGAGTCGCAGGTTCCCGACAGCGAAGGCTGGGGGATGTCCAGATCCTGCTGGGCGGGACGTTGACCTGGCGGGCGATATGGTCCGCAGCTTCGTCGGCCGGGATCTTCACCGGCACGTCGAGCCGCCCGTAACAAAGGCCTTGGACCACGGGGGGCGCGTGTCGAAAGACCTGCAGGTGACCATTCATAAGGGCGCCGCCCAAACCAACCACAGAGCCAGGGCGACGAGCTGCTGAATGGCGCCGAGGAAGTCTCCCGTGATGCCTCCGACCTTCTGTGAAAGATAACGGGCGGACAGCGCCGCGACTGTCGTAACGAGCAGCACGATGCCCATCGCGCCGCCCCCACTGATCGCACCGAAGATGTACGCACCGACAAGGATGATTCCCGCCGTGCCCACGGCAACGAACGCTTGCCGCACCGTGCCCTGGGCAACGTCGCGGCTTTTCGCTGCGTCAGGGCGAGTTGCGTAAGGCACGACCGTCAGTACGACGACCGGTGGTGCTCGAGAAATACTCTCGATCACCATAAGAGCGGGGGCCGCCCCCGTTGCCATCGAAGCCAGACACACGACTCGAGTCATGAGGCCAAGCGTCAGCGCGGCGGCGCCGTAGGTGCCGACCCGGCTGTCCTTTAGGATCTCGAGGATTCTTTCCCGCGTATAGCCGCCGCCGATCGCATCGAACGTGTCGGCGAGGCCGTCTTCGTGAAAGGCACCGGTCGTGATCAGCGAGATGCTAACGGTGACCACCGCCGCGCCCCACGCCCCCACAGCCCAGCTCGAGACTGCGTGAACGACGGCCAGCCCGCCCCCGAGGGCGAGACCGACCAGAGGAAAGAACGCCGATGACCACCGCAGTTCGTCGGCCTCGAACGGTCGTTTTCCACCGAGCGGTAGCCGGGTAAGGAAGACGAACGCAGCTTGCAGGCTTCGTCGGGCGAATCGAGCGTTCACGGCGAACGATCGGGGACGCTGGCCTGCTCGAAGGTGGCCATCTGCGCGTGCAGTGCACACGCGGCGTCAAGAATGGAAACGGCGGCGAGCGCACCCGAGCCCTCGCCGAGTCGAAGCTGCAGGTCGAGCAAGGGCGCTGCGTCGAGCACTTCGAGCAGCCGTCGATGACCGGGCTCGGCCGATCGATGGGCGAAGATGAGGCCCGGACGCGCATCAGGTCGAAGCCGGACCAACGCGAGCATGGCCGCGGAGACGATGAACCCATCGACGACCACAGCCATACCCCGCGCGATGGCTCGACCCGCGGCGCCGACCAGCGCTGCGATGTCTCGCCCGCCGAGCCGTCGCAGCGCCTCCGCGGGCTCCACGGCCCCTACCCGTGCGACGGCTCGGCGCACGATTTGTCGCTTCTTTTCGAGCACGTCACCCGCAACTCCGGTCCCGGGGCCGACCCACGCGCCCGCATCACCGCCCACCATGGCCGCGACCAGCGCCGAGGCGACGGTTGTATTGCCGATGCCCATTTCACCCAGGACGACAAGGGCGGTTTCGGCCGGAAGTCGGTCTACCGCTTCTCGTCCGGCGCGCAGGGCCGCGTCGAGCGCGGCTTCGTCGAGCGCATCGGTTTCGATGAGGTCGCCGGTGTTCCCGGCTCGCGTTGCGCGGATCAGCGATCCGGATGTCGACGGCGGTGTCCACGGATCGCCATCGACCCCAACGTCGATCACTTCCAAGCTGACGTTCAGATGCTTCGCGAGCACCGACGCCGCGGCGCCCCCTTCGACGAGATTCCTGACCATGGCCGCGGTGACGGCCTGCGGGTACGCAGACACGCCGAGGTGGGCGACAGGGTGATCCGACGCGAACAGGAGCATCGATGCCGGCCGAGCGACCGGTAGGGCCCGCCCCTGAAATCCCGCAAGCCGGACCACGATGTCTTCCAACCTTCCCAGGCTTCCGCGAGGTTTCGTCAGCGCATCTTGACGCTGCTGCGCTCGTCGCCGCGCGTCCTCACGCGGCGCCGGAAATACGGAGTCCAGGATATCGAGCCGCTCCATAGTCGGCGAGATACCACGGTGTTCCGTCGACGGCACTCATCATCAGGGGGCTCGTCTTCGCTTCCACCATTGACGTCGATGCGGAATGCGCTCACTGTCTCGCCAGCGACGGTTCGCTGGGGCTCCGTTGGATCTCCGGCGACGAAGAGGGAACGCGGTGGGGCTCTCAGGCCGATTCCGCGACTGCCCCCGCAACTGTGAGCGGCGAGCGTCCTCAGAACGCCCACTGGCTTCGGCTGGGAAGGGATGGGGAGCGCGAAGACCCGCGAGTCAGGAGACCTGCCGTCGCGTTCGACAACCGACCCGAGCGGGGTGACTCGGGGCCGGACCGTCTCGCGAGACCGTTTGGGCTCGGAGTTCTGGCCCCCTGTCGCGCCCGCGAACGTGCGGAGGGCGCGAGCCGTGGCTATTGAAATAGGTCCATTTATGGGGCTGGCTTCAGCGGAGCTGAGTGCCGGCGCGCCACTGGCGATCGCTTTTGTCGTGGACGCCGTCCACCGCGAATGGCCTTCGGCCTGGCACCCGGTGGCTTGGCTCGGCCGCGCGGCGAGCTGGCTCGCGGCGCGGCTTCATGTGCCGACCGCCAAGCCGCACTGGCAGATGGCGGCGGGGATCGCGTTTGTCGGGTTCATGACTGCCGGTGCCGTGACCACGGTCGGTCTGGCCCGAGCGCTCGTGCCGGCTGTGGCCTTGACCGTGGCCTTCGACGCGTTCGTCCTGGCCGCCTGCTTTACGTTGAGCGGGTTGATCCGCGCGGCCGAAGTCCTTCGCTTGGCGCTCCTCCATCGCGATCTCGACGCGGCCCGCGCCGCGCTCCAGAGCCTCTGCTCTCGGGATCCTCGGCCGCTGGACGCGGAGGATCTCGCGGCCGCAGGCATCGAATCGGTGGCGGAAAACACGTCCGACAGCTTCATTGCACCTCTGTTTTGGTACGCCGTTCTTGGGTGGCCGGGCGCGGTGGCGTATCGGAGCGTCAACACGCTCGACGCGATGTACGGCTATCGCGACGAGCGAGAGTGGTTCGGAAAAGCGGCCGCTCGCCTCGATGACGCCCTCAACTTCGTCCCCGCGCGACTGACCGCGGTTCTGCTGTGGCTCGCGGGGCCCGCCGAGGCCCGCGGTCGCGGTTGGCGACTCTTCGTGCGCGACCGAGGCCGGACCGCGAGCCCAAACGCGGGGCAGCCGATGGCGATGATGGCCGGGCTCCTGGGGGCCCGCCTCACGAAACGCGGCTGTTATGTCCTCGGTGACGCCGAGCGTCGATGCTCGCCCGCGCGCATCGCGGACGCATGTCGGATCGCCACGCGCGCAGGGTTATTCGGGGCGGGGCTATGTTTCGCGGTGGTGGTGTTCTCATGACCGAACACGGCGGTACTCAGCCAGCCGAGCTCGCGGATCTCGGGCTCACGGAGGCGGATCTGCTCGACCTTTCGGTCAACGTCGTTCCCTTTGAGGTCGCGCCCTCGATTCGCGCCGCGATGACCGCTTGGGACCCTCGTCCGTACCCGGATCCGGGATTTACGGCCGCCCGTGCGGCGCTCGCGTCGCGCTTCGGCCTTCATCCCGATCGGATCATTCTCGGGAACGGCGCAACCGAGCTCCTATGGACGCTGTTCGATGCGCTGGAGCCGCGGGCCGCTCTCGTCCTCGAGCCGACCTTCGCCGAGTTTCGGGCCGCCGCCGAAGCGAAGGGCGTAACGATCGTGGCGTCCTTCGATGCCGTTGGAACATGGCGCGACGCGGGGCAGCACTTGTCGGAAGTCGATATCGTCTACCTGACCCACCCCAATAACCCACTGGGGGTCCTGGCCCCGGTAGATCAGGTCGAGACCTGGGCGGCGCGCCATCCGGGCGTCGTGTTCGTCCTCGACGAGTCCTTCGTAAGTCTGAGCGAGGCGTATGCGGACCTCGACCGTCCCCTGCCCGCGAACGTCATCCGGCTGCGGTCGCTCACGAAGGACTTCGGGCTGGCCGGGCTTCGGGTGGGCTACGCGATCGCCCCCGCTTCGCTCGTGGCGCGGATGGAGGCGCGTCGTCCCCCCTGGACCGTGAATGGACTCGCGCAAGCCGTGGTCCCCGCCGCGCTGGATGCAGAGCCGTCGCTCGGCGAAGTACGGGCCCGGCTGTTCCGGGCGCGCGAGGCGCTGATCGTTGCCGCCGCCGCCGCGGGTTTCGCACCGCGCGCCAGCTCGACGATCTTTGTGCTCCTCGAGGTGGGCGAGGCGTCGAGGGTGAAGGGCCGGCTCCTCGCCCGCCACGCGATCCGCGTCCGGGACTGCACGAGCTTCGGACTCCCGCGGCACATTCGGGTCGCCGCCCGCGAGGGTGATGCGACCGAGCGGTTGATGGCCGCGTTGAGAGCGGAGACATGACCGGCCAGGGCCGGGTGTTGATGGTCCAGGGGACGAGCTCGGACGCGGGCAAGTCGTTCCTGGTCGCCGGCCTCCTTCGGTGGGCGCGGCGAAGAGGGATCTCCGCCGCGCCGTTCAAGGCGCAGAACATGGCTTTGAACGCGGCGGTGACCCCACAGGGCGGTGAGATCGGGCGCGCTCAGGCTGCGCAGGCGGAGGCCGCGGGAATCGCTCCCCACGTCGACATGAACCCCATCCTGCTCAAGCCTGAGGCGGGCTTCGTGAGCCAGGTCGTCGTTCTCGGCCGGCCGACCGCGACGCTGTCCTGGCGAGCGTACGGCGAGCGGAAAGCTGGCCTGCGGGCGGTGGTTCTCGACGCCCTCGAGCGACTGCGGGCTCGCTACCCCCTCGTCGTCGTCGAAGGTGCAGGGAGCCCGGCCGAGATCAACCTCCGCGACGGAGACCTCGTGAACATGTTCGTCGCGCGATCAGTAAAGGCGCCGGTACTCCTGGTCGCGGACATCGATCGGGGAGGGGCTTTCGCTTCCCTCTTCGGCACCTGGGCGCTTCTATCCGAGGAGGAGCGTGCGTTGGTGCGGGCTTTCGTGATGAATCGGATCCGAGGCGACGCCGGTCTCCTCGAGCCCGGATACACGGAGCTCGAGGCCAGGACCGGCGTGCCGGTGTTAGGGGCCGTCCCCTTCTTGGCGGACTTCGAAGGCGCGGAGGAAGACAGCATGGGCCTACGCGGTCGCCGGGGAAGAGACCGAGCTCCTTGGCCGGGCATCGAGATCACTGTCGTGGACCTCCCACACCTGTCGAACTACGACGAGTTCCGATTGCTCGAGGCTCGGGTCACCGTCCGTTACGCGCGGAACCCTCGGGAAGGTCTGGGCTCGGACCTGGTGATTCTTCCCGGCTCCAAACACACGCTATCGGACCTCGACTGGGTTCGTGAGACGGGGTGGGGCGAAGCGCTCGCGGCGCGGCGCGACCGCGGCGAGCCGATTCTTGGCATCTGCGGTGGATGCCAGATCCTCGGTGAGGCCCTATGGGAAGGCGACGATCGGTACGAGGGGCTCGGTCTGTTGCCGGTGCAGACCCGCTTTCTTCCCGACAAGCGGACGACGCGAGTCTGCGCGCGGTTGCTCGGCCTGCCGGGCCACCTTACCGCGGAAGGCTACGAGATCCACCACGGTCGGGTGGAGGGCCGCGCCGGCGCCGCTCCTTTCGCTGAACTCGACGCGGCAGGCGGTCGTCGGCTCGACGGGGCGTTGCTCGGATCCGTCCGCGGCACGATGGTCCACGGTCTATTCGAGGCGCCGGATCCCGCCCAGGCTCTGCTTACGTGGGCGGCCCCCCAAAAGGCGGCGTCGACGGATATTAAGCCGCTGCACGATCCCCACGACCAGGCGGCCGACGCGCTCGAGTCGCTGCCGCTCGAGCGCTTCTTTCGAGAAGAACTGGGGCTTCTTGGAGGTGTCGGATGACGACGGGGCGAGTGGTCGTTGTCGGCGGCGGCGTCCGATCGGGCAAGAGCCGCTTTGCGCTCGACCTTGCCCTCAAGTGCGGCACGCGGCGGACCTTTGTGGCGACCGCGCAAGCGTTCGACGATGAGATGAAGGCGCGCATCGCCCGCCACCGCGCCGAGCGCGCCGATCGCTTCGAGACGGTCGAGGTGCCCATCGAGCTGTCCGAGTCTCTTCGCCGCCTGGATACCGAAGTCGTGCTCGTCGACTGCTTGACCCTATGGCTTTCGAATCTTCTCCTTCGTGGCGACGAAGAAGCGCAGATCGATCGCGCGGTCGAGGAACTGGTCGACGTCCTCGGCCGGCGGCGCTTTCATGTTGTTGTCGTGACCAACGAGGTCGGGATGGGCATCGTGCCGGACTCTCGGCTCGGGCGGGTGTTTCGGGACGTCGCCGGGCGCGCTCATCAGCGGCTCGCGACGATCGCCGACGAGATCTACTTCGCGGTGCTCGGCACGGTGCTTCGGGTCCGCCCGAACGTCAACGAGGTGCGTCGGCGACCATAATCTCAGCGAACGGGTCTCGATCGCGATGTCTTCGCCTCCGCGCAGCTTGGAGGATCCTGCAACTCTTCCTGCGCATGCTCGAAGTCGGGCTCGCCGAGCGCACAAGAGCGACACACGCAGGCGACACCCTTGGCGTCTTCAGGGATTTGGGCCAGCGACGTTTCAGCGATCTTCTCGTCGAAGCACCAGCAATCGTCTCTTCCTGCGCTAAGGCCGCAGTGATTGTCGTGTCCACAAATGGGGCACCGGGCGGGATCGCGACTCATGGAGCGGACTCGCGATCGGCGGCGGGCGTGGCGGGATGCGGACCGACGGCGACGAGCTCAATCGAAGACCAGCCGTCGAGGACTTCTCGCGCCGACGCTACGTGGCTGGGATTTGCGACGTGCAGGAGCACCGCGTCCCGACCGGGGCCGAGCTGCCACGCCCGAAGGTCCGTCACTCCGATCCCATTTGATTCGAGGCGGGCTCGGATCTGGCTGCACAACGGCTCGCGGGTCCGGTCAAGGAGTACGGAACTCGACGCCCGCATGAGCCCCAGGCCCCAGTGCGCGACGAGGACGCCGCCTGCGATGCCCAAGAGCGGATCGAGGAAGTCGAGTCCGAAGATCCGCCCCCCAACGAGGGCGAGGATCGCGGCTACGCTGGTCACGGTATCCGCGAGGACGTGCAGGAACGCGGCCCTGAGGTTGTGATCGTGGTGTCCGTGGTGGTGGTCGTGATGGTGGTGATCATGGACAGGGGCGGTCTCGTCGTGATGAAGAAGCCAAGCGCTTGCCAAGTTAACGACGAGGCCGACGACCGCCACTGGAAGCGCCTGAGCGTAGGCGATGGGCACGGGCGCCAGGAGCCGAGCGAGGCTCTCCCCCATCATCTGCACCGCTACGAGGGTAAGGGCGACCGCGCTCGCAAAACCAGCGAGAGAGAAGACTTTGCCCGTACCGAAAGCGAAGGCTTCGCTCGCCCCGTGCTTTCGGGCATATCCGTATCCGACCAGCGTGACTCCGAGGGCGCCGGCGTGGCTCGCCATGTGAAAGCCGTCGGCCCACAGAGCCATGCTTCCCGTCCACCACCCGACCGCGAGCTCGAGGATCATCGTCGCCCCGGTCATCGCTACGACGACGAGGGTGCGCCGCTCATTCCCCTCGAGGATGTAGATGGGTCGCGAGCTCATCCGCACGGACCTCCGGCCCGCGCGCCTTCGGGGATCGGCTGCGGGGCCGATTCGCCGAGATAGTCTCGCCGCAAACGGTTCCACAGGTCGAGTCGGCCCCAGTCGGGGTCTCGGCGCGGCTTCAGGTCGGGCGTGAGAAAGGGACTGGGCAGAAAGAAGGTGATCATCTGCTCGTCGTTTCCGTTCACCAATTCGATCTGCCAGCTTCGCGGGCCTCGATCGGGATGCACGAGGCGAAGAAAGCTCGCTCGGCGGCACTGCCGGGCCCGAGCCAAACTCGGTGGGGTCAGGTTACGTCCGAGCCCGCGGTGGGGGCCGATACAGAGGTGGAAGTGGCTAGGCGGTCCGATGCCCACCGTAAGGTACCCGTCGAGCATCGAGAGCTCAGGGGGCTGGTCGAGCTTCAGCTCGAACACCGCCCCCTGCACGCACGGGCCGAACATGATCTGAGGCCAGGCCCCGACAAACAGGTCGCGGCACAGCGCGTAGAGCGTGCCGACCTCTTCGATCGGAAGCCCTTCGAGGTCGTGGGCTCGCTTCAGCTTGGGCGGTCCCGAGCCTTCCCAGAGCCGACCGGTCACGATCGGGATGTCGTCGACCTCGGTCCAGGTTCCGTCTTCGTGCGCTCGTTTCTTCATGGGTCCCCTTTGTCGCTCCGATGCAGGTTGGGTTCTATCCGGTGGACCAGGGTCTGTAGATCCTGAGCGGCGTCCACGAGCCCGAGCCCCGGATCGCTGTGGTTTCTCTCGGGCATCTCGATAATCCTGCCCTCGCTGTCACAGGCGGACAGCCGCCCCAACAGCGCGTGCCCGCAGATCATCCGCGTTCGGCCTTTCGAGGTCACGATCACCGCCGGGTCGAGGGCGATGAGTTGCTCGGGGCTGTAGCGCGGCCAGCCTGAGAAGCCCCGCGCCGCCGCGAGGTCTCGTACCCCTCCGTAGTGGAGGAGGTCGCTGAAGCTCGACCCGACCGTTCCGCCAAACAAGCTGTCTCCGAGCACGCTGAGATAGATGCCCCACGGCTTTTGGTGATCCGACACCGCGGCTTCGAGAGCGGCGAGATTTCGAATGTAGCTTTCGGCGATCCGTCGCCCGCGTCGCGGCAGCTCGAGGAGTGCGGCCAAGGTTCGAATGTTCGCGACGGTGTCACGAACGCCGCGCATCTCGCCGAGGTCGAACACCTCGATGCCGAGCTCTCGCAGCCGCGTAAGGTACGCCTCGTCCGCGAACTTGGACACGATCACGAGGTCCGGTCGGCGCGCGAGCACCGACTCGACGTCCTTCGAGCGAGAAATGCCGTGTTTGGCCCCAAATCGGTAGCCGATCGGGTTCGCCTCGAGCGTGTAGGTGGTCACGCCGACGAGCCGCTCGGGCTTCACCAGCTCGAGCAGGATCGCGTCGGCGACGGTGTTCAGAGATACGATTCGACGGTACGGCCCGGTCCGCACTTTTCGGCCCCGGGCGTCGACGAGCGCGTCCGCGTCGCGCGTGGTCATCGATTCGGCCTCGGGTTCGAGCGGGGGAACCTCGCGTCCCACCAGCGCCGCACCCGCCGCCGAGAGGCCGACAGACAGAAGCACCGCGAAGATGTTGAGCGCGTTCGGGCTCATGAGACCTCCTTTGGGAGGAAGAGCCCGAGCCCTGCGTTCGCTCGCAGGTCGACGCCATAGATCTCCCGAACGGGACCTGGAGCCACGATCTGGCCGGCCGGGCCGGCGTCGTGGACACGCCCGTCGGCGAGGAGCACCGCGCGATCCGCGTGCCGGTGGGCCTCCTCGAGCCCGTGGAGCACGACCAGTACGCAGAAGCCCCGCTCCGCGAGGCGGCGAAGGACCCGATGGAGGACCAAGACGTGTCGAGCGTCGAGGGCCGAGGTGGGCTCATCGAGCAGGAGGGTCCGGGCGCCGGTAGCGAGGGCCCGGGCGATCAGCACTTTTTGCTGTTCGCCGCCGGAGAGCTCCGGAAACGCGCGGTCGGCCAACT
>JANQQN010000097.1 GCA_028289325.1 Myxococcota bacterium
TGACAGCCTTCTTTGGCGATGGCGCCGCGCGAGCGGTGGCCGCGATTCGCGACTTCGTGCGCCGGGACTAGGTCGGGCGCGCCGTCGCCGGGGGCTCGATGATCGCGACTCGGCTCGTCTCGCTCGCGCTGGCGCTGTTCGGGTGTCTAGCCGCCGGCTGCATCACGACCGGAAACCCGGCCGGCCGGTTCAAGAACCGGTCATGGCGGGTGGTGACCAGCCCCAACTTCGTCATCTACACCGACGGAAGCCCCCAGATCGCCGAAGAGCGACTGCGGGCGCTGGAGCGGTTCCGGACCTTCTGCCAGGCGGCGGCGCTGATCGAAACCAGCGACGCGGGGCTTCCGCTGCGCCTCATTGCGCCGCGAAGGATCGGGGACTACCGGGCCCTGGCCGCACGGCGGGGCGTCGCCGGCTACTTTCGACAAACGCGCTACGGCCCCGTGGCTGTGTTCTCGCTGGATGACCGAGGGTACATCGATGCGCTGCAAGTCACCCTGCACGAGTACGTCCATCACTTGATGCACCGTCGGGGCGGACTGCCGGCGCCTCTTTGGTATCACGAGGGGATGGCCGAGTATCTTTCGGCGGTCGAGTTCGAACCGTCCGGCCACCTCGTGGTGGGCGGTCAGCTCCCCCTTCGATCGGCGGCGCTCGACCACGGGCGATGGGTCGATTCCGCCGCCCTGTTCTTGGCCCCCCAGGACGTCTCGCTGAAGCAGCTGTATCCGCAATCCTGGTTGCTGGTGCACTATCTGATGAGCGAGCACCGAGACGGTCTGAAGACCTACCTCCGAGCGTTCCGGATGCGGCCGACGGCCGAGAAGTTCGAGGACAGCTTCGGCTTTCCGCTATCGGCGCTCCACGATCGGCTCCGGGCGTTCTGGGACCGTCGGCAGTTGAAAGCGATGAGATTTCTTCTCCCGGATCTCCCGATCGAGACGCGGGTCGAGCCGCTGGCGAGGAACGAACGAGACTATCTGCTCGCCCACATGGCCGTGGGTCGGCTGGACGTCAACGGCCTGCGGGCGATGCTGGCCGACCTTCGGCAAGTCGGATTGCCCCATCTGGCCCTCGCCGAGCATCTGTACGACATCGGTCGGCGTCGTGAAGCGCTGGCCCTGGTCGACCAGATTCTCGGTCGCCGCCCCGACGACGCCCGACCGCTGCTGTTGAAGGCCCACATCCTGCTTCAGCCGGGCCCGGCCGGCGAGTTGGCGCCCGAGGCCCCGACAAAACAAGCCTTGGACTTGGCTTTGCGCGCGAACCGTAAGGATCCGGACAGCGTCGAGGCGTTCAAGCTGATCGCCATCGCGGGCCTTCGGCTTCCGACCTTCGGGGCCCAAAACGTTCGTTTCGCGCTCGTGAATGCGCTGACGTTGGCCCCCTATCGGGACGACGTGCTGCTGCTGTGGGCCCGGTACCTGGCCACCCACGAGGCGGCGGCCGAGGCCCGAACGGCGGCCGAGCTCCTTGTGAGTCGCACCACGAGTCCACGGATGCGCGCCGCGGCGTCGGCCCTGCTCGACGAGCTCGATCCGGCGGTCGGGGCGGGGCCTCGCGATTAGGCTGCGTCCTTTTCGAGGGGCGGACGTCTTCGAGGACAGGAGGTATCAAAACCATGACCCAATTCACGAACGACGATGTCCGGGCCGCGGTTCGCGCCCAGTACGGCCAGATCGCCACCGGCGAGACGCAGGGATGCTGCGCGCCGGGCGCGTGCGGACCAGGGCCTGCGTCCAGCCTGGCGCTCGGCTATTCGGCCGACGACCTGGCCGCGGTTCCGGAGGGCGCGAATATGGGCCTTGGGTGTGGAAACCCTCAGGCCATCGCGGGGCTACAGCGGGGAGAGACCGTGCTTGATCTGGGCGCGGGCGGGGGCTTCGACGCCTTTCTCGCCGCGCGTCAGGTGGGACCGAAGGGCGCGGTGATCGGGGTAGATATGACGCCGGAGATGGTCGCGAAGGCCCGGGCGGGCGCGGCGAAGCTCGGCCTCGACAACGTCGACTTTCGACTGGGCGAGATCGAGCATCTACCGGTCGAAAACGGAGCGGTCGACGTGATTCTGTCCAACTGCGTCATCAACCTCAGCCCGGACAAGCCGGCGGTGTTCCTGGACGCGTTTCGGGTGTTGAAGCCGGGGGGGCGGCTGGCCATCTCCGACGTGGTGTCCATCGCCCCGTTGCCGGAGGCGCTTCAGTCCCAGATCCAGGCGTTCACGGGGTGTGTGAGCGGGGCCGCGGACGTCGCGACCGTGGAGCGGATGCTGGGCGACGCAGGGTTCGTCGACGTCCGTGTCTCCGTAAAGGAAGAAAGCCGAGCGTTCATCGAGCAGTGGCTGCCGGGATCCGGGGTCGAGGCTTACGTAGCTTCGGCGACGATCGAAGCGGTCAAGCCCGGCGAAGGCTGCTGCCCGTCGACGTGCTGCGAGGCGGATGACGCATGATCGAATCGTTCAGCCTCGAAGACCTCGAGCGTGCCCACGGTTGGCGCGCGCTCGCGGCCAAGCTCCGCCCTTTCGTGGCGCGTCGGGTTCCCGACCGGGATGTCGATGACGTGGTGCAGGAAGTCTTTGTGCGGATCCAGCGGGGTCTACCGAAGCTGAAGGATGATCAACGCCTCGGCCCGTGGGTGTATCAGGTGGCACGAAACACCATCATCGATCATCTGCGGGCCGGGCGCCGGCGACCACCGACCGCCGACGCGTTGGTCGACGTGCCTGATGATCGCGACGATGATGACGAGCGCCGGGCCGAGGAAGACGTGGCCGCGTTCGCAGGGCTGTTCGTGGCGATGCTGCCGTCTCCGTACCGGGAAGCGCTCACGCTCACCGAGCTCGAAGGCCTGACCCAGCGCGAAGCGGCGCAGATGCTCGGCGTTTCGGTGTCGGGGATGAAGTCGCGAGTGCAGCGAGGGCGCCGGAAGCTTCGGGCGGTGCTGGAAGCCTGCTGCGACATCGCGCTCGATGCTCGGCAGCGGGTCATCGGCTACAAGGTTCGTGAGGGCGGCACAGGACCCGACGGCTGCTGCTCGTAACGCCGCGGCGTCGCTTACACCAGGCGCAAGGTGATCGCCTTGAGCACGGCCCGGGTTCGATCCCGGCATTCGAGCTTGGCCAGGATCTCGGACACGTAGTTTTTGACCGTGCCTTCGGCGAGGAACAAGGCCTGGGCGATCTCTCGATTGGAGTAGCCGCCGGCCATGAGCCGAAGCACCTCCCGCTCGCGATCGGACATCTTTGGCGCATCGACCGGCGCGGCGGGGGACCCGTGGCGGCGTCGGACGCCCTCGGTGGCCATCGGCTCCAGGTGGCGCCCGCCTCGGTGAAGGGTTCGGATCGCGGCCGCGAGGTCTTCGGGCCGGCTGTCTTTCAGCATGAAGCCTTGGGCGCCGGCGTCGGTCGCGGCCAGCAGCAGCTCGGGGTCGTCGAAGGTGGTCAGCATCATCACCGGGATGCCGACGTCTTCGTCGCGCATCCGAGTCAGCGTCTGCACGCCGGAGAGCCCGGGCATTCGGGCGTCCATCACCACCACGTGAGGGCAAATGCGAGGCAGCGCCGCGAGCAGGGCCGGGCCCTCGAGGAACGCGCCCACGATCTCGAAGTCCGACTCGTCTTGCAGCAGCTCGCAGATCCCTCTCAGGACCAGGTCCTGGTCGTCCACGACGGCGATCCGGATGCTCATGATCATTCCCCTACCGGGACCACGAGGCGGACCTGCCACCCTCGCCGCGGGGCGCCGGAGATCTCCAGCGACCCGCCCAGCCGGGCCGCCCGTTCCCGCATCCCCAAGATGCCGTGGCCCGGCGCGCCCGTCGGGCCGCCGCCTCCGTCGTCTTGAACCGTGAGCTCGACCCGTTCGTCCACGTGAGCGACGGCGATGCGGACGTGGCGGGCGCGGCCGTGTTTGAGGGCGTTGGTGATCGACTCCTGGGCGCATCGGATGATCGCTTCCGCCACGTCGATGCGGGAGATCGACAGCTGCTCAGAGATGTCGAGGTCGACCTGGGTATCGGGCAGCTGGTGAGTCAGGGGCTCCAGCGCGCGTCGTAGGTCGACGCCGTCGGTCGCCCGTAGCTGGTGGACCACGGACCGGATGTCGTCGAGCAGCTCGCCGGTCAGATCCCGGCACAAGGTGAGGCGGTCGCGAAGCGCTTCGGGTATGGCCGCGGGGTCCGAGCGGGGCCGCAGGGCGGACTCCAGGTTGAGCTTGAGGGCGGTGAGCCGGTGGCCGGCGACGTCATGAAGCTCCCGGGAGATGCGCAAACGCTCCTGCGAACGGGTGCTCTCCCGCAGCAGCCGGCGGGTGGCCATCAGCTCTGCGTTCAGCCCGGCCAGAGCATCCTTGGCCCGTCGCGTCTCGGCCAATGCGAGGCTGACGGAAACGGTGAACACCTGGAATCCGACCTGCAAACCCACGCGGATCGCGGTGCCGACGAGCGAGAATTGCTCGAGATAGATCGCCGCCAGCGCCGAGTCGGCCGCGAGCATCCACCCCACGATGAACAGCGTACCTTCGCGCTCCGCGATCTGAGCCACGATCACGATCAACAGGATGGCCAGGGTATCGATGTTCAAGAGCCTTGCGGCCATGAGGGCGGCGATGGTCTGGACGACAGTCAACGCTCGGAACCCGGGGTGAGGGCCGCCGCCCAGCGGGCGACGAAGCTGGTAGTTTCCGACCGCGAGGCAGACGATGAACGCGGCCAAGCCGATCATCTGCGCTCGACTCAGTGCGTCGCAGGTGAGCAATCGGGCGCCGACGTGGATCGACAAGGCGAGCCACGTCACGTACGCGGCGACGGCGCGCCATCGCTGGACCCGCCGCGAGCGGCCGTCGGTGTCGGGGACGAGCTCGTGCGCCACGCGTTCGTTCTTTCGTTCCCGAGGGGGTTCACCAACCTGCCGAAAGTCACTTTCGACGGCCCGGGCTCGGGCACATGACTTCCGGCACCCGTCGCCGTCGCTCGGTCGCCGGTAGGCTACGCCCATGATCACTACAAAGGCGATGCTCGTCTCTCCTCGAACCTGGACCATGACCATGTTGCTGTTCGTCGGCTGCGCTGGCGCTGCCGCCGCCCCCGCCTCGCCGACGGCGACCCCGGCTGCGGTCTCTGGAGACGGAGCAGCGGGCGGTCCAGTATCGGTCCGGATCTCCGGCCTGGCGGCGGGCAAGGGCTATCTCAACTTCGAGGTCGTCGACAGCGAACAGGCGTGGAAGGCATCCGGGAATCCGCTGGTCGCGGTGCGGGCGCGGGTGACGGCGGCGACGATGCGCTTCGACCTGCACGACCTGCCGCCGGGAAAGATCGCCATCCGGTTGTTCCAAGACGAAGACGGCAACGGCAAGCTCAACCGCAACCTGGTCGGCGTACCGACCGAAGGTTACGGCTTCAGCGGCAAGCCATCGATGATGGGTCCGCCGTCGTTCGCCGACGCGACGGTCGCGCGGTCCGCTGCCGGAACGACGGTCGCCTTGCAGGTGCGATGAGCGTGGCCATGACCTTGAACGACAGCTACGCGATCACCACTCGCCGGCAGTTTCTGCGTTCCGCGGCCGCGGCCGCGGGCGGAGCCGCCGTGGGCGCGCCCTTTTCGGCGTGGGCCGACAGCGCCCCTCACGTCGGCGAGCGCTGCTACGCGGCCTATCGAACCGCGCTGAAAGACGAGCCGTGGCGAGGCGGATTCCGATCCGCGGATGCCGAACGCCTCGCGCCGCAGACGATGACCGTGGAGGGCCGAATCCCCGCTGGCCTGCACGGGACATTCTATCGTAACGGACCCGCCGGCCTCGAGCGTGGCGGGGTTCGGTATCAACACTGGTTCGACGGCGACGGCATGGTTCACGCCTTCGCCATCGAGCCCCGCGGGGTCACGCACCGGGCGCGAAAGGTGCTGACCGAGAAGTACAAGTCCGAGCGGGCGGCGGGGCGCTTCCTGTACGGCGGCGCCGGATCTCGCGTTCCGAACCCTCACCCTAGCCGCGACAACGATACGTCGAACCCCGCCAATATCTCGGTCGTACCCTTCGACGACCAGCTGCTGGCGCTGTGGGAGGCGGGTTCGGCGTACGCGCTCGATCTCGACACCCTCGAGACTCAGCGGCGGGTCGAGTGGTCGCCCGAGACCGCGCGGCTGCCCTTTTCTGCGCACCCGGTGGTCGATCCGGACGGGAGCTGGTGGAACTTCGGCCTCGCGCAGTGGGTCGAAAACGGAGTGTTGATCGTCTACCGTCTGCAGGCGGGCAAGGGCTTGGTCCGCACGGGTCAAGTTCGCCTGCCTTTCGCGGCGTACATCCACAGCTTCGCCGCGACCCGTCGCTGGCTGGTGTTCTATCTGTCGCCCAACGTTTACGACCGGGAAAAGAAGGCGCCCTACGTCCAGGCGCATCGGTGGCGGCCGGAGCTCGGGGGACGGGTGTTGCTGGTCGATAAGCGCGACTTCAGCCGCACCAAGCTCGTCGAGGCGCCGGCCGCCTTCGTGTTTCACATGGTCGGCGCCGTGGACACCGCCAACGGGGGTGTCCGCTTTCAGGCCGCGTGGCATCGCGACGCGACGGTCATGAACACGACGATGAGCGAGCTGCTGTGGGGACGCGGAGAGTTCCTCCCCGCCCCGCTGGCGACCGTCGACGTGGCCCCCTCGGGGGCGGTCAAGGCGCAGGTCCACGACGCGGCGGGAGAGTTCCCGATCGTCGACCCGCGACCGAGCGAGGCTTACGGTCGAAACGTATATCTGGCGGGTCGGAACGGCGACCAACCGTGGATGAACGCGCTGTATCGCCACGACACGAAGACGGGGCGATCCGACCACTACCGGTTCGGCCGCGGGGTCTTGGTCGAAGAGCATGTGTTCGTTCCGAAAGACCGAAACGCAGGCCCCGACGTGGGCTGGCTGGTGGGGACGTTCCTCGACGTCGGTCGGCAACGATCCGGGGTCGCGATCTTCGACGCGCAGCGAATCAAAGACGGTCCGGTGGCGCTCGCCACCATGGATCGAACGATTCCTCTCGGCTTTCACGGCTGGTTCCGACCTGCGGTCGGTTGACGGCGGCGCGGACTCTACCCCTAGGCCTTCGCGAGAAGGCCTCAAAGCTGGGCCTTGGCGAGGGCACCAAGGCGCTCGATGCCCGCTTCGATCTTGTCGGACCATGGATGTCCGTAGCTGAGGCGCATGAAGCTTCGGTATCGGTGCCGGGCCGCGAAGACGGTGCCTGGCATGATGCTCACTCCGTGGGCCAGCGCTTCTCGAAAGAGGGCCACCGCGTCGATGCCCGGCACTTCCACCCACAGCACGGAGCCTCCGCGAGGTTGAGACAGCCGAGTGTGGTCGGGAAACGCCCGGGCGACGGCGCAGGACATGCGCTCCGCGTTATCGCGAAGAACGGGAATCAGGCGCCGAAGGTAGCGATCGAAATCGCCGGAGCCCAGGAACTCGGCCAACGTCAGCTGCTGCAGCAGGCCCGAGGAGCACGATACCGCTCGTTTGAGCTTGACCAGCTCCGCGCCCGATTCGCCGGGAACCACCCACCCGATCCTGTAGCCGGGCGCGACGGTTTTGGAGAACGACGAGCAGGTGATGACGGAGCCTTTCTTGGCGAACGCGCGGGCAGGTAGGGGCCTATCGCCGTCGAAGACCAGGTCGCCATAAACATCGTCTTCGATCAGAGGAACGTTGCGAGCCTCCAGCAGCTCTACGATCCGGCGACGATTGTCCGCGGGCAGGCGCGACCCGAGCGGGTTGTTGATCGCCGACGAGAACATGCAGGCGGCGACGCGGTGGCCGTCGAGCGCCGCTTCGAGCGCGGTGACCTCGACCCCCTCGAGCGGACAGGTCTCGATCTCCAACGCACGCATCCCCAAGGTTTCGATCAGCTCCAGCAGCCCAAAATACGTGGGGGACTCGACCGCGATCACATCGCCGGGTGACGCCACGCACTGCAGGGCGAGGGCCATGGCTTCCTGAGCGCCGTTGGTAATGATGATCTCGTCCGGGTCGACCTGGAGCCCCTGGGCGAGATAGCGATAGGCGAGCTGCCGCTTGAGCGATGGGTCGCCCGAAGTGGGCGCGTAGGCGAACGCTCGCTCCTCGGCCGCGCTCATTACCCGTTTCATGGCTCGGTGCAGGGTCTTGGTCGCGGGCAGGGCCATCGTGGGGTTCGATACGCCCAGCGGAAGGATCCCCGGCCGATGAATCGCGTCATGGACATCGTCGAGGAGGTCTCGGCAGCACACCCTGACCGGTTCGTTGCGTCGCGACGTCTTGCGGACCAGCGCGTTCGCGGTCCGGGGGCGGACGAAGTAGCCAGACTTCGGCCGGGCTTCGATCCATTCCAGCCGCTCGAGCTCGAGGTACGCCTGCCGCACGGTGGGGACACTGAGACCCATTTTCGACCCCAGGCTTCGAAGCGAAGGAAGCCGATCGCCGGGTCGAAGCGTTCCCGCATCGATCTGCTTGCGGATCAGCTCGACGACCGACTGGTAGCGGAACACGGCGCGCTCGGGGGGTCGGATCTGTGTATGTTCCATTTTCGATCCTCTGTATCTGTTTATTCAGCAGTCACCGCACGACAGTCAACCCCGGAGGTTGACATGACAACAGCGACTGCGAACTCGAATCGATGGATCGACGGCCGGCGGGTAGTCCGGATTTTATTGTTCAGTATCGTGATGGTGTGGCTCACCATCGGGGCCTCGGTTTCGGCCCGAATCGCCTCTGTAGGGTACGACGTCGAACCGAGACTGAATCGGGCGGAGCCGATCGAGCTGCCTTCGGAGTGGGTGTGGCACTTGCCGGAGCACAGCTTCGACGACATGTTCCCGAGCCGCGATCGGCAGGAGTGAGAGCCTGACATAACGCGAGTCCCAACCGGTCGTCGTTTTTTGCGCGCAGTGCTTTGAATAACAAAAGCTGCGCGGACGTTTCCTCGGTTACCGGCGATTACAATGATTGGAACGACGACCGGTTGGTTTGACTCCGCATGAGCAACATCGTACCTCACCGTCGGCGGTCGTGGCCGCGTCAACGCGGATTGCGCGAGGCACGGGCGACGACCGGGAGGACCTCGATGAAAAGAGCGATCACGATGTCTATCGGCCTTGCGGCGCTATGTGCGACGTCCGAGGCTCACGCATACAACTGGCCGGCACGAACGGCGATGGTTCATCTCTTCGAGTGGAAGTGGACGGACATCGCCCGCGAGTGTGAGCTTCACCTGGGCCCCGCGGGCTATGCCGCGGTTCAGGTTTCACCGGCTTCCGAGCATCGAGTCATCGGGTCCGAGAATCCGTTCGGAGCCCCCTATCCGTGGTGGCAACGCTATCAACCGGTGGGCTTCACCGTCGTGACTTCTCGATCGGGAACGCGAGCGGAGTTCGCGGAAATGGTGTCCAGATGCGCGGCGGTGGGCGTCGACATCTACGTCGACGTGGTGATCAACCACACCACCGGCGATCCCGCGCAGACCGGCGGCACGTGCGTGGGATCGGTGGGGACGACCTGCGGATATCGGTCGGTGACCGGGTTGTTCGGATTCCAGGACTACCACAACGACTGCAACATCGATTTCAACAACCAGTTCTCGGTGCAGAACTGCTGGTTGAGCGGACTCGCGGATCTCGCGACGGAGACCACCTACGTCCAGAACGTGCTGCGAGGGTACATGAACGACCTCGTGTCCTTGGGGGTCAAGGGCATCCGGGTCGATGCCGCCAAACACATCGACAGTAACCAGCTCGACTGGATCGTCGATGCGTTCGACGAGAGCAAAACGGACCGCTACACGTTCCAGGAGGTCATCGTCGACGCCGCCTCCCCCGCGTCCGACTACACCTGGATCGGCGACATCACGGAGTTCGAGTGGGGGCACAAGATCAAAGAAGCGTTCGACAGCCAGATCTCGTGGCTCAACAACAACGGGGGCATCGGAAGCGCGAACTGGGGCTTCATCGCGGGATCGAGCGCGGTCATCTTTGTCGAGAACCATGACGAAGAGCGCAATGGCGGGGGACTGAGCTACAAGGACGGCGCCAAGTACGCGCTCGCGATGGCGTTCACTCTCGCCCACGGCTACGGCTATCCGAAGATCATGTCCGGCTACGAGTTCAACGACTCCAGCGTGGGGCCGCCCGGCTCGAACGGGGTGACCTCGAGCGTGTACACCGGACCGACCACCGATACCTGCGGTCAGGGCGGTTGGACTTGCCAGCACCGGTGGCCGGCCGCGGCGGGCATGGTCGGCTTCCGGAACCACGTGGTGGGGGAGCCGATCGTCGGGTGGACGGTCTACTCGTCGAACCACATCAGCTTCCGTCGGGGCTCGAAGGGCTTCGTGTCGATCAATCGGGAAGGCAACAGTCGGTCGTTGAACGCGTTGACCGGCCTGCCCGACGGGCAGTATTGCGATGTCGCCAACGACGTCTTCGACTACGACGCGGGGACGTGCTCGGGGACCCCGTACACCATCTCCGGCGGGTCGATCGCCACCACCATCAACCCCAACGGCGCCATCGCGCTGCACGTCGGGGCCCAGGTGTCGGGATCGGGAGGCGGCGCGGCCAACGTCTCGTTCACCTGCGCCAACGGAACGACGTACTTCGGGCAGTCGGTGTACGTGGTCGGCAACGTGGCGGAGCTCGGCAACTGGAGCATCCAGAACGCGGCCACCCAAAAGCTCGACCCGAACGCGTACCCGACCTGGGACGGAACGGTCAGCGTGCCCGCCAACACTTCGATCGAGTGGAAGTGTGTGAAGGCCAACGAGAGCAATACCGGCGTCATCGAGCAGTGGGAGCCGGGTGGCAACAACGCGGTTACCTCCGGTGGGGGTGGCACGACCGTGGGTAGCGCCGGGGCGTTTTGACCCCCGCCGCGCGTAAGAGGGCGGCGCGAAACAGGGCTGAGCGCCGGCGCGGTTGGGCGCCGGCGCGGCCGGTAACCTTTTTCCAAGGCCCGCATCCAGGTTCGTTAGAGCGGTCCGTCGCCCGGGGACCCCACGTGCCATGACGAACGACACAGATACGATGGATGACCTGAAACGCGCCGCCCGCGCCGCGCTCGACGCCTCGATCCTCCGGTACAATCGTCCGCGATGGCGTTACCCGCGGCGCGCTTTGAGCATCTGATACCCGCATGCGTATCTTCAGCTTGCCCGTGCTCGCCGTGTATTTGGCGACGCTCCTGCAGGGCTTGACCGTTGTCGCGTTTCCCGCCAGCGGGACGGTTCTTCGCCAGATGCACGGGCTGTCCAACGAAGCCTACGGCAGCATCTTTCTTCCCCAGACCGCGTTCACCATCGTCGGCTCCGTCGCGGGCGGGGTGCTCGCCCGTCGCATCGGCCTCAAGGCCCTGCTCATCGTGGCCGCGGTGGCGGCGGCGGCGTCCCAAGGCCTACTCTTGGCCACGGCTTGGTTCCCTTCCGCCTACGCCCTGGCTCTGCTGCTCGGGGGCACGGCCGCGATGGGGCTCGGCTTTGGTCTCGCGGCTGCCCCCCTCAATACTTATCCGGGCCGATTCTTTCCTCCGAGCGCGGATACCGCGCTCGTGGCCCTTCACAGCGTCATGGGGGTCGGCTTCAGCCTCGGGCCGCTGTTGGTCGGTATCCTCGTCGGCGCGGGGCTATGGTCCACGTTTCCCGCCGCCGTGCTCGTGGGCAACATCGCCATCGCGCTGGCGGTCGTGGTAGCGCCCCTGCCCGAGCCGGACGAGCAACAGGCGGGGACCGCTCCTGCCGCGCAATTACGGTGGCCGGTGGTCGCGGGCTTCGGGGTCGTCGCCGTGCTGTACGCGATCGCCGAAGGCACGTTCAGCAACTGGGCATCGATCTTTCTTAACGAGGCCCGGGGGGTCGCCGAACCGGTGGCCGCGATCGCCATCTCGGGCTTTTGGGGCGCGCTGACGGTGGGGCGGGTGGTGTTCTCGGCCCTCGTGGCTCGGGTCCGGGCCGAATGGATCTGGCTGTCGCTGCCGGTCGGAATGGCCGGCACCTTCATCCTTCTGCCCAGCGCCAACGGCGCGGTGGTCGGCGTTGCCCTATTCGTGGTGGCGGGGTTCTTCTGCTCCGCGTTCTTTCCGCTCACGGTGGCCATCGCCACGAAGCGGTTTCCGGGGCGGGAGGCGCTTGTGTCTTCGATGCTGATCGCGTCGCTGATGATCGGCGTCGGCGGGGGCTCGTTCCTGCTCGGCGCCCTGCGCGCGTCGACGTCATTCGACGTCATCTACCGGGCTTCAGCCATCTATCCGGTCCTGGCGCTGGTGCTCGGACTGATCCTGGTAACGTCCTCGCGCGGTGCAGCATTCAAGTCGTCGTAGGGCATGAGCGACCGGCAATATGACGTCATCGGACCGCCCGCTAAGCGTTTCCGGCGGATGTGATCTACCCCGCAGAGAGATTTACCGCCCCGTGGCGTACTGCCGTAGGAGGCTTCCATGGATCTGCTGCGCATCATTCTCTCGGTTCTCCTGCCGCCGGTCGGCGTTTTCCTTCAGGTGGGCATCGGCCTGCACTTCTGGCTGAACATTTTGCTCACCTTGCTCGGCTACATTCCGGGGTTGGTGCACGCGATCTGGATCATCGCCCGTAAATAGTCTTTGCGTGTCTCCGCCGGACGAACCGGCTAAGACAGCACCGGATGTCCAACGACGCGAAACTCGTCCGGGGATCGGTGCGACGTCACGTCGTTTCACAGACGACGCCGATGATTCTCGGCATCGGGGCCACGATGTCCGTTGGGGTCATCGACGCGTACTTCGTCGGCCGGCTGGGAACCGACGCCTTGACCGCCATCAGCTTCGTTTTTCCGGTCCAGGTCGCCCTGCAATCGCTGGGCGTCGGGGTCATGGTGGGCATCAACTCGGTGGTGTCGAGGGCGCTGGGGGCCGGCCGGCGCAGTGATGCCGAAATGCTGGCCCTGCACGGTGTGCTACTCGCGGCAGCGAGCGGGGTCCTGGTCGCGGCAACGCTCCTGCTCGTCCGAACCGCTCTGTTCGGGGCTCTCAACGCCGATCCCGAGGTGTTGCCGCAGATCGACGACTACGTGGTGCCCTACGCCGTCGGTTATCCGCTCGTGCTGGTGGCGATGGGACTCAACGGTGTTCTTCGTGGTCAGGGGGCGGCGCTCAAGTCGTCCTTCATCCTGCTCATCGTGGCCGTGGTGAACTGGATTCTCGATCCCTTGCTGATCGTTGGCTGGGGGCCTCTGCCCGCATTCGGGATCCGAGGCGCGGCGTACGCGACGGTGGTCGCGTTCGGGGCCGCCGCGTTGACCGGCGCGGTGATGGTTCGCCTGGGGCAGGTGCAGATCCGTCTGCGGCATTTGTTCGGTGCGGGGTGGTGGTCCGGCTTGGTCGAGCTGGGGCGGGTCGGGGCGCCGGCTGCGTTCTCCAATTCCGTCAACCCGTTGGGATTGACCTTGCTGACGGGAATGCTGGCCGGGCTTGGCCAGGAGTTGGTGGCCGGGTTCGGGGTGGCCGGTCGCGTTCAGAGTCTCGCCCTCGTGCCGCTGTTGGCCATGTCATCGGCGATCGGTCCTGTCGTGGGGCAGAACTGGGGCGCGCGGCAGATCGATCGGGCCCGCACGGCTTGGATCTTCTCCCTGGCGCTGTGTGTGGCGTACGGGACGATGGTGGCCGTGTTACTGGTGGCGTTTCGAGGTCAGCTTGCGGCCGTGTTCACCGATTCCGCGACGGCGGCAGCCGGGCTCGAACGATACCTACTGCTGGCCGCCTGGGGGTACGGTGGGTTCGGGGTGCTGATCGTGACCAACGGCGCATTGAACGCGGTGGGGCACGCGATGAAGGCGATGGCCGTCAGCGTGGCTCGGGTGTTCATCGTGATGCTGCCCCTCGCCAGCGCCGGGGCGGCGGTGCTGGGCCCCGATGCGGTCTACGCCAGCGTTCTGGCCGCGAATCTCTTCGGCGGCATCGGGGCCTTCGGCCTCGGTTGGCGGTTTCTGAAGCAGGAAGACGCGCCTAGCCCGTCGCCGCTCGCCGAGCCGAGCCCTCAGCTGTGACCGAGACGGTCTCGGTCGCGAAGGCGAGGTTGCTCTTCGTGAAGAACGGCCTACGCGGTGTCGCGGCGAATCTCCGCCGCGGTCTCCCGGCAGTATCGCGCGCGTTCCGTGTCGCCGTTTTCCGTGAACACGTCGGCGGCCTCCAGGTAGAGCTGGATGGCGCGTTCGGCGTAGGTCGGTGTCCCGACCGCCGGTGCGTCGGGATCCGGGAGGTAACGAAGCGCATTGGCTTTATTGGCGATCGTGTTGGCGTAGGGCAGCGGTGCGTCTTGTTTCGTCCGAACCTTCAAGGCTTCGTCGTACGCGTCGACGGCGCGACGGGTGTTTGCGAGGACGTTGCTCGCGGACGCGTACTGCAGCGCGTTGCCAAGGTTGTTCTGCAGCATGGCGTACTCGACCGGGTGGTCAATGATGTTCACCACCTCCAGCGCTTGTTGGAACGACTGCACGGCCAGCGCTTCCCGCATTTTGAAGTGTTCGCTGGTCATCGGCACGGATAGGTAAGCGGTGGCCAGATTATTGTGAATGATGGCGAACTCAGTCGGATACTCTCCTTTGGTGAAGGTTCTCAGGGCATCGTGGTAAGCGGCGATCGCGTCGCTCATTCGTGCTTCGCTGGCCCCCGCGAGGGCCTGCAGGACCAGGCCGCGGTTCATGTCGTTCTCCGCCCGTTCGGCCGCCGTTGCGCTCGTGAGCAGCTCCGCCGCCTCTTCGAAAGCCTCTCGCGCGTCGTGAAGGGGCGTCGTGCCGTGGCCGGGAATGCGATGCAAGACGGTGCCGATGCGCGCTCGCAGCCGGCCGCGCGCCAGTGAAGCGTCGACCGGCACGAGGTTCAGTGCACGTTCATACAGACGGAGCGCGGCCTGAAGCTGCTC
>JANQQN010000099.1 GCA_028289325.1 Myxococcota bacterium
TGGGGGCGGGCGCCGCAGCGAGCTGCGTGGCCTGCCCCCAAGCTGCACGAGATTCGGGATCTGACCCTGGCCGGTCGTTTGGCGCGGTTGTACGTACCCCGCTCCCCGGACACCCCGACCCCGGTCCTCGTCTACTATCACGGCGGCGGAGGGACTATCGGCGACCTGGATACCGCCGACGACGGGTGCCGCTGGCTGTCCGCAATTTCGGGGTGGGCGGTCGTGTCCGTCGATTACCGGCTGGGGCCCGAGGATCCCTACCCCGCCGCGCTCGATGATGCGGTGGCGGCGTTCAGAGCCGTGAGCGAACATCGAGACGGGTTCGGGTGGGCCGTGGACCGAATCGCGGTCGGCGGGGACAGCTTCGGCGCGATGTTAGCGACTCAGGTCTGTCGGCGAGCGATTCGAGATGGGGGGCCGAAGCCGGTAGCGCAACTGCTGGTGTATCCGGTCTGTGACTATGTTCGGCCGACCGAATCGCGACGGGCGTTCGCGGAACGGCTGCTGCTGAGCGAACGGGTCCTGGCCTCGTTCCAGGAGCACGCGTTCGCCCAACCGACCGACGCCCACGATGAGTGGGCATCCCCCCTGCTGGCTCCTTCCTTGGTCGGCCAGCCGCCTGCGCTGGTGGTGACCGCCGCGCTCGATCCCCTTCGGGACGAAGGACGGGCGTACGCGGAGCGACTCGAGCAGTCATCGGGGCGGGTCGAACATCTGGAGCTGCCCGCGATGCTGCACGGCTTCATTAACTTCATGGGGCTGTCGCCAGGGGCCCACGCGGCGTGGCGTAAGGTCAGCGAACGCTGGGCCGCGTTCGCGTGGTAGGGCGGAGCGGTGCCGTGGTCGATCAGGCCGCGTCGGGCAGCGGCAGCTCCTCGGCTTTCCACTTGCTGGCCAGCCGCTTTTGAAGCTTCTGCTTGATGAGGACTTCGAGCTGGCGGACGCGCTCTCTCGAAACGTTGTACTTCGCGCCGATGTCCTGAAGCGTCAGTCGATCTTCGCTATCGACGAGGAGGCGGTTCTCGGCGATGTAGCGCTCGCGCTCGTCTAGGGTCTCGACCGCCTCGCGGACGGCTTTCTTCAGGCGTTGCTCGGCTTCGTGGCCGGTGACCACATCTTCCTGGTTGGCCATCTGGGATACCAGCAGGTCGAGGCGGGTGGTCGAGGCGTCGGCGGTGAGCGGAACGTCGAGAGAAACGTCGCGCTCCTGAACCCGTCGGAGCATCGTGCTCAATCGTTCGACGGGAAGGTCCAGCTGCTCGGCGAGGGCCTCTTCGGCCTTGTGAGTGTCGCCAAACAGGCTCTTGGCTTTGGCCGCTTCGCGACGGAGCTTGAAGAACAGGCGGGGCTCCAAAGCGGAGTATCCGCCGGTCACCATGCTCCAGCTGCGGACCATGTGACGGACCATGTATGCGCGAATCCAGTAATCGGCATAGGTTCGGAATCGAACCCCACGCTCCGGGTCGAACTTGCCCAGGGCGTGAACCAGGCCCACGTTGCCGGCCGAGATCAGATCGGACAGCGGAACGCCATAGCGCTGGTATTTGCGAGCGAGAAAGACCACCGTCCGCAGGTGCGCACGCGCGAGTTTGTCACCGGAGCGTTGGTCGCCTTGGTCTTGGTACTTGCGGATCAAATCAAGTTCCTCTTCACGGCCAAGCTTTGGCGCCTTCAGCGCTTTGCGGATGTAGATGCTGTGGGCTGCGCTCGAATCGTCCATGGTCATGCTCTCTCTTTACAGTTTGTCGAAGCTCTACCCGCTCTGTCGAACCTTTTTCGTCGGACTCCGTCCAATGTTTTGGGCCCCCAGCGGGTTTGCGACCCTGCAAAGACCACTAACTACCTCCGCTCGTTTTGACAAGCCTTAGACGAACATTAATTTCCAGGACGGGCTGGGTGTCTGATTTCCCGGGATCAGGCCTGCAAAAAGTTGATCAGGAGTTATACAAATGAGGGTATACTTGACAGGCGGTACGGGTTTTATTGGCCGCCAGCTCGTTCCAGAGCTGCGAACGGCGGGCCATACGCCCGTGGTGGCCACCCGAAACGTTGAACGAGGCCGTACAACCTTGGGCGAATCTGTGGAAGTTGTCGAAGGTTCGGACACGGAAGCGGTACAGGCGGCGCTCGGCGCCGTCGATGCGATCGTCAATCTGGCTGGGGAGCCGGTGCTGCCGGCCCGGTGGACCCACGAGAAGAAGCGTCGGTTGGTCGAGAGCCGGGTCGACCGGACATCGGAGTTGGTCGACCAGCTGGGGGGCCTGCAGAGCAAACCCACCGTTTTGGTGTCGGCGTCGGCGGTCGGTTATTACGGCACCGACGCGGGTTCGACGCCCCGGCCCGAAGATGCGCCCCCCGCCGACGATTTCCTGGCTCGTCTGTGCGTGGATTGGGAAGCGGCGGCGCGCAAAGCGGAGGCGTTTGGGGTGCGGGTGGTTCGGATCCGGATCGGGCTCGTGCTCGGGGAGGGCGGCGGGGCGCTCAAGCAGCTCGTTACACCGTTCAAGCTCGGGGCCGGCGGCCGGATCGGCTCCGGTGAGCAGTACATGCCGTGGATTCACGTCCGTGACGTGACCTCGATGATCCGCGCCGCCCTCGACGACGAGAACTTCCCGGCCGTGGTCAACGCCACGGCACCGCATCCGGTGACCAACGCGGCGTTTACCGCGGCCTTGGGTAAGGTCTTGGGGCGGTGGACGCCGTTTCCTGTGCCTGGCTTCGCGCTTCGGGCCGCGCTCGGAGAAGCGGCCAGCGCGCTTCTCGGGGGCCAAAACGCCGTACCGGCCGCTGCGCTGGATCACGGCTTTCAATTCGAGTTCACCGACCTCGAGGCCTGTTTGGCGGAGATCCTGCGCCGATAGGCGGTTCGCCGCGTCCGTCGTCGCCCTGGTCAGGGCGGCTCACCCCTCTTCAATACTTGTTCAATCGGCTCGTGGTTCGAGTAGGGTCATGCCCGGCCTGTCGGTCAGCTACGAGCCCGATATCCGGTCATTTATTGCGGATCGTGACAAAAAATACTGGACCTCTCGGCCTCCTGTCGTCATGAGACCGCTCAAGTCTTGTTCAGGTTTTGTTTAGAATTGAACAAGGCAATGACCAGGTTTCGGTAAAGCCGAAGCCGACCACAACGGAGGCAAACATGAACATTCATTCCTACGCTTGGCGCCGGAGCTTGGTGGCGCTCGCGATGGGCGCCGGACTCGCCGCCGCGGCCTGCAGCGACGACGACGACGGGCCGAGCGCCAACAACAACAACAACAACGATGGCCCTCGGAACATCGTAGAGCTCGCCACCGCGAGCGGACTGTCGACCCTCGTCCAAGCGGCGACGGACACCGGTCTCGCGCCGACCCTCACCGGCCCCGGGCCCCTGACGGTGTTCGCGCCGACCAACGATGCGTTCACCGCCCTCAACGTAGACCTGAGCGCGGTGTCGACCGACATCCTCGCCAACATCCTCCTTCAGCACGTCATCACCGACGACGTGCCGGGCTCGGAGGTCACGACCAGCCCGACGCTGACCACCGCCGCCAACCTGCCGCTGGTGGTCGACGCCAGCTCGACGCCGATCCTGGTCGGTGGAGCGACCCTGAGCGCCACCATCGACGTGGTGGCCAGCAACGGTCGGGTCCACGTCATGGATGGGGTGATCGTCCCGCCCACGATCCTCGAGGTCGCGGGCGCTCTTGCTGACTTCTCGGCCCTGGCGGCGGCCGTGGGCCAGGCTTCGCAGAGCGTTCAAGACGCGCTTGCGCCTTCGACGTTGACCGGCGCCGACCCCATCACCGTGTTTGCGCCGACCGACGCCGCGTTCACCGCCGCCGGTATCGACCTCGCCACCATCTCCCAAAACGAGCTCGACCGTGTTCTCAGCCACCACGCGGTGGTCGGTCAGGCGCTGTCGACGTCTCTGTCCAACGGACAGACGATCTCCACCCTCAATGGCGACATCACCGTCAACATCTCTGGCACCAGCGTGACCCTCACCGACGAGAGCGGCAACACCGTCAACGTGGTGGACACCGACATCCGGACCCTGACCGGGGTCATTCACGTCATCGACGGCGTGTTGATTCCGAAGCCCACCATCGTGGACATCGCGGTCGAGGCCGAGTTCACGGCCCTCGTCGACGCGGTGGTGGATACGTCGCTGGCCGAGACGCTCGCCGCCGGCGGCCCGTTCACCGTGTTCGCGCCGACCAACCAAGCCTTCGCGGACCTCGGAGCGATCAATCCGACGACCGACGTGCTCGCCAATATCCTGCTTCACCACGTCGTCCCGGGCACCTTCGACTCCGCCGCGGTGGTTGCCACGTCGACCCTGGGCACGGCCGCGAATACGGTCTTGGACATCGACGCCGCGGGTGCGCCGATCACCATCGGTGGCGCGGACCTCAGCGACACCCTGAACCTCATGGCGCGTAACGGCATCGTCCACGTCATGAACGACGTCATCGTGCCGCCCACGATCGTCGAGGTCGCGCAGGCGACGCCGGACCTGTCGATCCTGGTCGACGCGCTCATCGCCGCCACCCTGGTCGGCGCCGTCGATCCGGATACGTTGAGCGGCGAGGCGCCGATCACCGTGTTTGCGCCCCTGAACTCGGCGTTCACGAACGCGGGCATCGACCTGAACAACCCGCCGGCCGATCTCGCCGACATTCTGCGATATCACGTCGTGGCGGGGCAGGCCCTGTCGTCCGATCTGTTCGACGGTCAGATGTTGACCACGGTCGAGGGCGGAACGCTGGAGGTGTCGATCGGCACCGACGGTTCGATCTCCCTCATCGACGAGCAGTCGAACGTCATCTCGGTGGCGAGCCCGGACATCCGCACGCTGACCGGCGTGGTCCACGTCATCGACGGCGTCCTGTCGCCCTGATTCGAAAGACGGGGGCGTCCAAAGAGGGCGCCCCCGTCGGAACCGCCCTTTTTGCTGTCCTTATCCTTGGCTAGCTAGGTTTTCGTTCACCACCCAATGAGCGTGACGGTGGACGCTTTGTCAGCGCTCGCCGGACGCGAGTCGGGTTTGCGCTTGGTCGAGAAACTCGGTGATGGCTTCGGCGTCCGAGTCAGCCACGCCGCCCCCCGCCGCCTCGATGACCCGGCGATACTGGGCCGCGCAGCGCCCGCCGACCACCCACGGGGTGCGGCCGCAGGCTCGCGCATAATCACGAAACAGTCCGGCCATGTCGCGATGAGGCTGGTCTACGGTCATCGACAGGCCAACGGCCTCCGGATTGGCGGACTCGACGGAGGCTGCGACCGCATCCGGCGGGGTGCTGGCCCCCAGCACCATCGGTCGCCAGCCGTTTTGCGCGGCGAGAATGGCGACGCCGTACAGAGGGAGCTCATGGCCTTCACCGTCGACGCAGCCGAGCAAGATCTGGCTCTCGGCATCCGGTCGCTGGCTCAGCCGGACGATGTTTCTCACCGCGCCCATAAGGGCCTGCGATGCGAGGTGTTCTTCGGCGACGCTGCTCGTGCCTTGTTCCCACTGTTGACCCAGACGCCTCATCGCCGGCGCGAATACGCGTTGAAACACGGTGAGCGCCGGGCCGAGGTACAGGCCCTTTTGGATTTCGCGGTCGAGGGCCCAGCTGTCGTAGTTCGCGGCCGCGGCCAGGATGCGATCCACCGCCTCCGCGTAAGGGTCGACCTGGCGCGGAGCTTCGCTGTGCGGGACGAATGGGATGGGCGGCGGCCGTTGGCTCTCGGCCATCACGATTTTCGCAGCTTGGGACGGGGCCGTGCCTTGGCTGCAGAGCAGGGCCATGCGTCGAATCAGAGCTACATCCTCTTCCGAGTACAGGCGGTACTGGTTTCCAGCTCGTTTCGGCGCCGGTACCCCGTACCGTCGCTCCCACGCCCGGAGGGTAGCGGTCGGTACTCCGGTCGCCTCTGACACCGCTTGGATTCGATACTTGGGCGTATTGGACATGTTGCCCCCAACGAGCCGTGTAAAGAGACGTGTAGGGGCAATCAAGTTCTTATCTAGAAATTCCCGAAAGGATGCTCACGGGCTTGCCCTCGCCGTAGCCGGCGGTGGACTGCACGCCGACCACGGCCGCCTGGTGGAAAGTCGCCCAGTCCTGCGCCCCTACGTAGGTGAAGGCGGACTTCAGTCCGGTCAAAATATCGATGATGATGGCGCCTACGCTTTCTTGCCCCTTGCGTAGGTAGATTCGAGATGTCGATATCCCTTCGCGAAAGAACGCCTTTTTCGCCTGCTCGTAAGGATCGAGATTGGCGGTTCGAAAGCGCACCGCGCGGGCGGAGGCCATGCCGTAGTTTTCTTTGTACAGGGAGCCTTCGCGGTCTTCTTTGATGTCTCCTGGGCTCTCGTACGTTCCGGAGAGCCACGTGCCGATCATCACCCGTGAGGCGCCGGCGGCGAGATACAGGGCGACGTCTCTGGGGTGTTGCACGCCGCCGTCGGCCCATACGTGATTGCCGTGGCGATGGGCCTCGGCCGCGCATGCGGCGACCGCACTGAACGTGGGGCGACCGACGCCGGTCTGCATTCTTGTCGTGCACATCGCGCCCGGTCCGACGTTGACCTTGATAACGTCGGCGCCCGCTTCGCACAGGGCTCGCGTTCCTTCTGTCGTGCATACGTTTCCGGCCACGAGGGGGACTCCCGCGCCGACCGCCCGTCGCACGGCGCGGATCGAGTCCATCATGCGCCGTTGATGGCCGTGGGCAGTATCGAGCACGAGGGCGTCGACCCCTATCTCGACCAGGGCCGCGGCCTGATCCTCGGCTTGGGCCGAGATGCCGACCGCGGCCGCAACCATGAGCTCGCCGCGATCGTTGAGGGCCGGGCGCAGGATCTCCAGCCGAACGGCGTCGTCTCGCGTCAGGATACCTTGCAAGATCCCGGCGTCATCCACGACCGGGACCGCGCTCAGTCGCTCCTGCTCCATGAGGTTGAAGGCGTCGCGGTTCGGTGCGCCGGCGCGAAGCGTGACCAGGCGCCGGGCCATGAGCTGATTGGCGGGGGTGTACTGGTCACGGTCCCGCAGATCGGCGTGGGTGATGATGCCCTGGGGCCGTCCGGCCTCGTCGGTGACCACGACCATGTCGTGGGCTCGCTTTCGGATCAGGCCCGCGATCTCCCGCAGCGGCGCGGTCGGACCGATGGTGATCGCGGTGTCGTACCGCGCGTCGGCCTGCTTGATGTGGCGGACGATCCGTTCCACCGTCGGGCGGTCCATGTCCTGAGGAAGGACGCCGAGGCCGCCGTAGCGGGCCATCGTCTCCGCCATTCGCTTGCCGGTCACGCCATTCATGTTGGCCGAGACGACGGGGTTCGACCCCCCCGCGAAGTCGGGCGGCGTGATGTCGACTTCCAGCCGCGAGAGCCCATCGAAGTAGCCGGGGACCAAAAATACGTCGTCGAGCGAAAGCTCGAGGAGCGCGTCTCGCTCCGGGTGCAGCCAACGCATGCCGCATCTATTCGTGCGGGGCGTCGAATTCCAACCACGATCCGTGCTTTACGCGCTGTGCCTTTGGCTGGCACATTGCTCGAGGTGGGCAAGCGCAACCGACAGCCGACCGAGGCGCCGCCGTCGTCGGGGACCGCCGACGGGCCGTTCAACGCCGCTCTGTCGGGCCTTTCCACCCTCAGAGCACAGATGGCGGGCCCCGCGGCCGAGGTCGAACCCGGGCGCGAAACCGAGGCCGATCGCGAGGTTGATCCCGCGCCGAACACGATGCCGCCGAACGAGCGCCCGTATGTGCTCAAGGGCAAGCTCGCGCTTCACAAGGAGAAGAAGGGCCGCGGGGGCAAGACCGCGACCCGCGTGTCTGGTTTTCAGCTCGATTCGGACGGGCTTGCCGCGCTCGCCAAAGACATGAAACGCCAGCTCGGTTGCGGGGCGGTGGTCGAGGGCCAAGACATCGTATTGCTCGGCGACCTCACCCAGCGGGCCGCCGAATGGCTTCGGGCCCACGGCGCGAAACGGGTGGTCGGAGACTGAAGTCGATTCAGTCTTGGGCGAGGCGGGTGTAGCGGCCGCCGCAGAAGACCAAGGGGGCCCGGTCTTCTGCGCTATCGAAGGCCTGAACTTCCCCTACGAAGATCACGTGGTCGCCGCCGTCGTATCGGTGGGCCGTTTCGCACTGGAAGACCGCGCAGCACTCGGGCAACAGCGGAACGCCGCCGATCCCCGGGTTCCACGTCAGCCCCGCGAATTTGTCGCCGCCGGCCTGCGCAAAGGTGTTCGAGAGGTTCATCTGGTCCTGGCTCAAGACGTGCACCGCGAAGTAGGGGGCGACCTGAAAGACAGGCATCGAATGCGCGAGTCGGTCGAGACTCCAAAGCACCAGCGGTGGCTCCAGCGAGACCGAGTTAAAGCTGCTGACGGTGAGGCCGGTCGGGACGCCATCGCTCCCGACCGTCGTCACCACGGTCACGCCGGTCGCAAACTGACCGAGCGCTTGCCGAAACGCTTTCGAGTCATCGGACATCGCGCGCAAATGTACGTGGCGCGGCGTCCGAAGACAACGGCTTCGAGTTGCGCAGTGTAGCTTGCGGCGCTACTCGCCGGCGTCTTCCTTGTTCAGCGACAACGCGACCGAATTGATGCAATAGCGTTGGCGGGTGGGCTGAGGCCCGTCGTCGAAGACGTGCCCCAGGTGTGACTTGCAGGCGGCGCAGTGGACCTCGATTCGAACCATTCCGTAGCTCTTGTCGACGGTCACGCCGACCGCGTTATCTTCGATCGGTGCGTAGAAGCTGGGCCACCCCGTTCCGGAGTCGAACTTCGTCTCTGAGGCAAACAGCGGGGCGCCGCATGCGACGCAAGCATACTCCCCTTTGTCTTTGCTCGCCCAGTACGCGCCGGTGAATGCGCGTTCGGTGCCGTGCTCCCGGCACACGGCGTACTGCTCGGGGGTCAGGCGCGCCTTCCAGTCAGCATCGGTCAGCTGGTGAGGCGCCTCGATCCGCTTCTTCACAGATCTGATGTGCGGACCGGTCGGCTTTCGTCAAGGCGCTACTTTGATGCAGGGACGCAGAAGGCCGAGCTCGAGCAGGGTGTAAGCGAGGACCAACGTCAGCTTGCGTTGGCGAGGATCCGATGGTTCGGCGAGCGCTCGGCTCAGGGGTGACCCGTCCGTGAATCGGTCGAGGGCCGCCGCGTCCTGCAGCGACAAGCCGAGCTGGCTGGCTTCCGACTCGAAACCAGGGCTTCGCTCCATGGGCGTGCCCAGTTGGTGGCGAAGTCTGCGCTCGAGGTCCGAGGTTCGACAGGCTCGGGATATGAGGGAAGGCAGAAGGGTGAGCAGGGCATGGCCCGATCCGTTCGGGGACGGCGGGGACGGGTGAGCCGCAAACGCGTAGCGCCCGGCGTGCTGGGCGAACAGCGTCTGAAGGTCGGACTGAGCGTAGTGGGCCTGCTGGGCTCGGACTGCCTCGACCGCCGGCGGGGCGGCCACGAGCTCGAAGGGTTGAGTCTGCTCGATGACCTTCCCGACCCAGGACCGGAGCTGAGGCTGCTCCACTTGGGGGCTCCCGAGCAGAGACCGCCAGGCTGCGAAAAGACTTCGACTCGATGCAACATGGAACAGCCGCCCGCGATGCACGTGCAGCTCGTAACGTTCGGGTCGACCCGGGCGGTCGAGGACGATGATCAGGCGGCCAGACTGGCGTCGCCGGGACAGGCGTCCGAAGATCGCCACGAGGCTTGTTTGCGCCAATGAGCCCCGGTCGTCGGTGAATGGAAGCAGGCCGTCGGCGGGCACCACTTCCTCCCCGAGGAGGCGGGCGAGGGTCGTCCCTTCGTGCCAGGTCTTGCCGTCGACCGACACCTGCGCGTCGAGGACGGGACTGTCGAGGAGGAGGCGGCGCAGAACGGTCAGCGCGTCGGGGACCGGTCGCGGTCCGGTCTCTGCGCCGCCCGGCCGCCGCAGCCATACGCCGGGACCTTCGGCGTCGGGCGCTTGGGCGAGCACCCTGACCGAGCCCGACTGGATGCGACGAGGAATCGGCGTTCCTTTGGGCAGCGGTGATCGCAAGATGTCCGCGGTTTCGACCTGCGCGGTGCCGCCCTGCATCGGGGCGACGGCCAGCGGCGACGGATCCCGAGGAAGATGACCGGGCGGTAAGCGCGGTGGCTCGGCGCCGGTGAGGGCCGCCGTCCATCCCGCGGTCAGGGATAGCGGCAGGGCGGCCGGCTCGCGTACGGAAGCGGCGCGACGGGGGATGTGCGAAGCGCGGCCGTCGTGGCGGCGAAGGGTCGGACCCGGGCCGGGGGCCGCCGGTCTCGGCGTCGGCGAAGGCACCGGGGTCGGGGTTCGGGTCGGCTTCGGGACCGGGGTCGAGGGCCGTGAGACGCCCGGCGATGAGGGAGTGGCGCGCACCGCCGTCGGGGCCGGGGTCGTCGCTCGGCTGGCCTTCGGCCCCGGGGTCGGGGTTCGGACGGCCTTCAGCATCGAAGTCGGCGTCCGGATGGCTTTTTGGGCGGCGTCCGACATCCGGATGGCTTTTTGGGCCGCGGTCGGCGTTCGAATCGACTTGGGGGCGCGGGTCGCGGGCCGGGCGGGTCCCAATATGGAGGCTGGGGTTCGCACCCACCCCGGCACCGGTGACGACGGCGGCGTTGCGGAGGCGGCTCGGCGGTCTGCGTTCGCGGCCTCGGCGGGCGCTTTGATGTCCCGCGACGCGGCCATCGAGCGCTGCCGGGCGCGGACCTCTGGGAGGTCGGTCTCAGGATCGGGGTCCGGGGCTCGTGTGGCCCATCGAACTTGGGGTCGGGAGCCGTCCGGAGGTGAAAATCGCTCCCGGCCATCGCTGGGGATCTCACTTTCGACGGTCGGGACTTTCGAGGGGTCGTTGGCCGGGTCTTCGGCCTGTGTTCCGGGCGGGGTGTCCGCGTTCAGAATCTTACGGAGCGCACGCTCGACGTCGACGAGCGCCACCCGGTGCCCGAGATCGGTCTGTATGTCGATCAGGGCCCGCTGAAGCTCGCGGGCGGTCCGCGTACGCCGGGTTCGGTCGGCGCGAAGGGCAGCGAGCACCGCCGAATCGAGCTGGGCCGGTACGTCCTTGTTGAACACCGAGGGTGCGATCCGGTCTTCCTGACAGATCCGGGCCACCGTGTCGTCGTCCGTGGGGCCTCGGAACAGCCGGCGCTGCGTCAGGGCCTCCCACAGCACGACCGCGGCCGAGAAGACGTCGGCGCGCTGGTCGACCTGTCGGCCGGACAGCTGCTCGGGGGCCATGTACGCCAGCTTGCCGCGGATCTCGCCGGGGAAATCTTCTTCGCACCGCGTTTCATCGTGGGCGACCCCGAAGTCGCCGAGCTTGACCTCGCCGCCGGTGGACAGGAACACGTTCTCCGGCGTGACGTCGCAATGGACGATGTTTCGACGCTGACCGCCCCCATCCTTGAGATCGTGGGCGTAGGCGAGCGCCTCGAGCATCTCGATGGCGATGTGCACCGACAGCCACATGGGGAGGCTGAGTCGCTTGACGCTGGCCTGCCGCAGCAACCGCTTCATGTCGGTGCCGGGCACGTACTCGAGCACCATGTACAGCTCGCCCTCATGATTGCCGAGCTCGAACACTTGAACGACGTTCTTGTGCTGGACCTGGCTCGCGAGCTTGGCCTCCTCGACGAACATGCGCTTGAACCGCTCGTCTTCTCGGAACCGCGGCTGCAGTCGCTTGATGACCACCTGCTTTTCGAAGCCCGCGACCCCGGGCAGCCGGGCGCGAAAGACCTCGGCCATGCCGCCGGCGCCGATCGGCTCGAGGAGCTCGTAGCGCCCATAGGGAATCGGCGAAGCCAGGGAGGTGCGGTCGTACGCGGCCACGGCCTACGCAATCGGGCGCTTTTTTCAGTCCAAAACCCCAGAAATCTCAGGCTCTTCTCATTTTGGACGGCGCCGCGCCTCCACTTCCCCCCACCTGGGGGAACTTATTTCCTTTGGATCAATAATACTCTCACATGAGAGATGTGAGGCTATCGTATTAGCCGGATATGTGCTCTTGCCGGTCGGTCCATGTTCGTGGACCGCGGGCGCCGTGATGCGATCAAAATCGATGCGGCTCAGCGGCCGGCGAACCAATCTCGAACAACCGTCCGGTCAGCCGCGGGGACCGCGCGCTCGAGCGCGGCCGCGAACTGTGAAACTTCCGAGAACCTCTGCGCGGGATCGACCGCAACGCCCCGCTTGATGATCGAGCGCACGGGGGCCGGGACGTCGTCGAGGACGCTATCGTCGTGTCCGACCAGCACCGCTTGCACCATCGCCTCGTGTTCATCGCGGAGGAAGGGCCGGGTGAGCGTGAGGCACTCCGTGGCGACGAGGGCCAGCCCATAGACATCGGTATGGAGGCCCTCGACCCCGTGGGCGACGGACACAATCTCTGGGGCCAGGCGGTCCGCGCTGGCGCGTCGAGGTTCCGACATTGACGGCGCTCGCTGAGATAGGGGGCAAGCAAAGTCGAAGCCCGACAGCTTGGCCCGCCCGGTTTGGTGCAGAACGATCGCGCTCGGCTCGACGCTGCGGTGCACCACCGGATCGGCCAGGGTGTGCAGGTAATCGACGGCGTCGATGATATCCAGGATCAACCGGACGATGACGTTCAGGGGTGGTGGGGCTCGGTGGCCGCGAGCGGCCGCCGACAGCGCCTGATCGAGGCGCCATCCGTCGTGAGGCTCCACGGCGAAGAACGGCTCGGGCTGATCACCGAAGTCGAGCAGGGCCTCGATGTGCGGATGGTTGAAGTTGGCCCGAACCTTGGCCTCACGGACCAGAGCCGCGGTCCACGCGGGGTCGGCGCGTCGGTCCTGGGGAAGGCGGTGGATGAGGACGTCCTTCGTGAATCCCAAGGGACCGACGAGCCGAGCCATCTGCAGCTGCCGGCGGGCGGTTTGATCGACGACGTCGAGGAGCTGATAACGACCCAAGCTCGTGTCGAACGACCGCCGGCCAGGGCCGGCGGCATCCGACGGTCGATACGCGTCGGTCAGCACGTCCTCCAGGGAGGAGCGGCGAAGATCGAACGGCGCATCGTCCGCCCGCCGAATCACCGGGAGATCTGCGGTCGGCACCCGTGCGTAGTCGAGGTCGACGAGTGAATGGGGCACGGCGATGGCGCCGGTGGAGCCCGGTGCGCCGCTCGAGCTTTCCTGATTCGCGGCCGGGGGGCGGTGGTGGCGCCGACGGACGAATCCTCGTAGGGCCTTGAGCATCAGCGCGTCGTCGTCGACCGCCTTCGCATGCTCGTGCAGCTCGATCCGATCCCGGTACAGGTCTCGAAGGAAACGACCGAGGGCCGGAGGTCCCGCCGTCGATGCCGTGCTCGACGATTCGAGGTAGGCGACGACCAGGTCCCGCATGGCCCGAGCGCTCTGCACCCGATGGTCGGGATCCTTGGCCAGCGCCGACAGCAGCAGCTGCGCGACCGGCTCCGGAAACGATGGGTCGAGCTCCGCCGGGTGGACCGGTGGCTCCTCGAGGATCGAGCGGAGCACCACCGCGTCGGTGGAGCCGAAGAAGGGGTGCTTGAGGAGCAAGAGCTCGTAGAGCACCGCGCCCAAAGAGAAGAGGTCGGCGCGAGCGTCGAGCCCACGGCCATCGACCGCCTCGGGGGCCATGTAAGCGAGCTTGCCTTTCAACAGCCCTGGCAAGGTCTGGTGCAAGCGCCCTTCCGCCCGGGTGACGCCAAAGTCGAGGAGTTTGACCCGACCCGAGTAGGTCAGCATGACGTTTTGCGGTGATACATCCCGATGGACGATATTTAATGGGCGTCCTTCGGGGTCCTGGAAGCGGTGGGCGTAGTCGAGCGCGTCGAGCACCCCAAAGGCCACCGTCAGCGCCAGCTCGACGGGAATGAAGTGTCGTCGTTCGACCAGGGTCGCGAGGAGATGCTCGACGGTGACCCCCTCCACCAACTCCATGGCCAGGAAGATCGAACCGTCCAGCTCTCCAACGGCGTGAAGATGGACGATGTTCGGGTGCTTCATATGCGACGCTATCCGGGCCTCGTCGTGAAACATCAGGACGATGTCCGGATCCGCCTGAAGCTCGGGCCGGATGCGTTTGAGGACGACGTGTTTGGGCAGGACGTTGTCGGTGCGCCGCGCTAGGTAAACCTGCCCCATCGCGCCGTCGGCCAGGCGGCCGACGATCTCGAAGCGACGCCCGCTGTCGGCGGCCGAACGGGGCTCGTCGTCCTCGTCCCGGGGCTTGGGCTCCGACATTTGCGCAATCCTATCGCTACGCGGGCGGCGACTCGACGCCCGAGTTCCGGCGCGTGGTGCATCGTCATTCGAAGCAGGTCGAACTGAAACACACGCGACGCGGTCGCCGCGCAGGGCGTCCTGCGGTGGGATTCTTCGATCACCGTTGGAAGGAGCGGTCGGTCGGGACGCCCAAAGAACGGACGTTCGGTGGCGTTCTCGAGCTGAAGAGTGGGCGCTCGGTTGCCGGCGAAAAAGTGGCGACGGACGCCTTCTCAGAGACGCACCGTCGCCGTTGATTGGCCTCGGGTTTAGAGGCGCTTCAAGTCAGCTGATGCACCTCGGGAGACCGTTAATTTTGTTCACGTTAGCAATTCCTCCCCCGGCAGTGCCGCCGGCACCTCGCCTCAACGTCGCGCTCCAGCGTCGGACTCAGCGAGGCGTTCAATTTGTAGGGGACGTCCCTCATCCCCGTGTTACGGCGACCTTCTGTGACCCAAGGGCCATCGCGGTATTTACCCGGTACGCCACCAGTCGGACATCGACTCGCAGGCGGAACGCTACCCGAACTGCACCACGGACGCTAGTGCGGCCCGGTCATGCGACCGCGATCGCGACGGTCAGTGAGATCCGCAACGATGCGGTCCCTGGTCGGTGGTCGGTGGCTTGGGTGCTCGATATCACCAACTCGGCGACGGGGCTCGCCGCAAGCTATCTTTCGCCGGGACGGTGGCCCCGACGCGGAGGATTGACGTCGGCGCGGAGGCGATCAATTTTCTCCGCGTGTCCTCGACGTTGAAGGTTCGTCTGACCGCGGCCGTGGTCGTCGTGGTGTTCATCGGCGTCTTCATCGTCCCCGAAATCTGGAAAGACACCGATACCCCCCTTCGGCCGGGCGCTCGGCTGACCTTCGCGGTCAGTGAGGCGTCGGCGCGCGGGGCGACCGCATACCTTCTGCGGGTCAGGCTCCATAAGCGGCCGGCTGGATTTCTCGAGCTGCAGGTCGAAAGCGAGCACGGCGAGCGACTCTTGAAGGTCGACCGCAAGCTTCGACCCCAAGACATGCTCGATACGCTCGAGTTTCCGCTGTCCAAGAACCGGATCCTAAAACCCGGCACGCTGTGGTTGCCGCCGTCCGAGCGGCAGATCGGCGGTATGTCCGGCGCCGGCCTGGTCCGAAAGGCTCGACGCTATGCGACGTTCAGGGCGCTGGAGGTCGAGGGCGTCGACGGAGGCCAGTGGTACTTCGACCTATCGTCGGGAATTCTGGTCGGATTTCAGTATACGGAACGTCAACACGAGATCGTCGGTTCTTTGCGTTCGCTTCAGTAGCCGACGCGACCGACGTCGCTTCCAAGGTATGTGCCGGCAGCGTAGGCGACCGTGTGCGACACCCGCGGCGGTCATCTCGATGTCGGGACAGTCGCTGCGGAAGATCTCGGTAACCTTCGATAAGACGTTGACGTCGACGCTGGGGACCGTACGGTGTTCGGGCGCGCAAGTCGGCGCGCGAGGAGAAGACACACATGAACCGAACCGAGCTCGTCGACGATGTCGCGATGCTATTGGCGCGGACCGCCACCGCACATCATGAAGCCTTCATTCAGGTCGACGGCGCCGATGATGACTGGTCGCTGTGGTACGCCACCTACCTTCAGCAGCCCCTCAGCCAACGCCTCGGTCGCCACCTTTCCCGCATCGAAATTGCGCGCGGATTGGTCGAGCTGAACGAAGACATGCTGGCTCGCCGGTCGGACGCCGACTGGAAACAGGTCTACGCAGAAGGCCTGGTCGACCGGTACCGAGCAGAGCCGGAGGAGCGCCTGTCGTTGTACCAGTTCGCGGCCTGTCCGTTCTGCGCCCGGGTCCGTCGAGTTATCGAGGAACTCAATGCCCCGGTCGAGCTGCGTGACGTCTTTGAGAACCCCAGCTTCCGCGACGAGTTGATCGAAGCACGAGGGCGACCGACGGTGCCCGTGCTGCGGTGCGATGCCGAAGGGCGTTCGCGATGGATGCCGGAGTCCGCGGATATCATCGCTTATTTACGCGAGCGCTTCGGCTGATTCCCGTCGATTTTTTTGCGGGCCGTCGATTTTCATTTTCGTCCGAGGCGAGCCACGCTTGCCGCCCATGACGACATCTCCACGAATCATCAGGACCCGCTCCCTTGCCGCGGACCAGGCGATGCATGTCCGCCATCCGTACAACCCGGATCGCACGGACATCTATCTGCACCCGATCAGCCAAGCCACCGGCCTCGAGCGGCAGGTCGTGTCTTTGGCTCGATTGCCTCCCGGCAACGAGAGCTTTCTTCCCCACGCCCACACGTTCCAAGAGGAGTTCGTGTTCATTCTCGAGGGCGAAGGAGAGGCCATTTTGGGCGACGACCGGCACCGGGTCGGTCCCGGCGACTTCGTTGGTTACCCCTGTGACGGCGTGGCTCATCAGCTCCGCAACACCGGCGATGTCGATCTCATCTATCTCATGGGCGGTGAACGAACGCCGTTCGACCTCGTTCGGTTTCCGACCATCGACAAGATCGGTCTGTTCACGAAGGACGGCGTGAAGATGTTCGGCACGGACGAGGGTCGCCAGCTCGATTTCTCGGACTATCTCGTCAATAAGTAGGCGGGATCTCCGCAGAGGGCTCGTCCGCGTCGACGACCGTAGGCGCCGGTTCTTCGGTGATTCCAGCTGCTTGTCCGGACGATGTCGATTTTCATTAAATATCGCACACTGTATGACACCGGATTTCGATAATCAAAAGCGTTCGGCGGGCGGCCGAAGACGCGCCGATGCCTGTCGAGGGAGGATGGATGCATACCACGCGAGCCCCGAACCCCGGACGCCCCACCGAGGCCCAGCCGGGCGTAACCGACGGCGCGGACCACGGCCGCTCCCGGGCGTGGGCCAATGCCATCGACGCTCTCCCTCACCCCCTGCATCTGTATAAGAGCAAGTTCAGCGCCGCCCACGAGCCGGCGCTGCAGCGGGTGGCTTTGCTGGCCGGAAGTCCGATCACCGCCCAGAAGTGGGCGGCCCTGGATCGTTCCGCCCGCCAAGAGGTGGTGGGGCTCCTCAGCCGAACCGGTGTTTCGGTCGCCGATCTCGCGCCCCGGGGACACCATTGTCCGGGGGCCGGTCGGGGTCGGGGGGCCGGGGACGGTGGTGCGAAGGAGGGCATCGATGATGGCTTCTCCAACCGGCTGGACCTCAACTGGGCACGGCTCGTCGACGACCTTCCGTTCAACCTGTACTACAACACCGTCAATCCGAGTTACATCCCCGCCGCGCACCGAGAAGATGTGGACAAGCTGGCCGACCGGCTAACCGACACGTCGCCGCTCGACCTTCCGGGCTTTCGAGAGCTGGCCCCGATCGCCCAACACGCCCTGATCTACAAGCGGATCCGCTTTCACCTGGATCCGAACTCGTCGTCCCCGATCACCAACGACGAGTGGCAGGCGATGAAGCCCGAGGCTCGACAGGAAGTGCTCGCTCTTCTGCAGGACAGCGGCTTCGGTCTGGCGCACTTTCAGCGGCCCAAAGCACGGCAGAGCCACGCCGGCCGGGCGGTGAAGAACGTGGCCCCTGCCGATAGCGGGGGCGGCGACGATCGGCAGCTCGAGTTGACGTCATCGGTCACCTCCCTCGCCAACATCGTCACCCCCATCGTGTCGCGGGCGCTGACCCCCGGTGCCGACAAGGACCAGCCCGGGACCTTCGACTTCGAGCGCAACCGGATCGTCGACGAAGCCTCCAACTTCTTGGTCACCCGCTACTACGGCTTCGAGCGGCAGGACTACATCGACCGGCTGATAGCGGCCGCCAAGCGCAACGTAAAGGTCGAGGTGGAGATGCATCCGCCGCAAACCGCAACCCGCCGCCGGGCCCAGCAAGCGGCGTGGGACAAGCTGAAGGCCGCCCAACGGCGGGACCCCACCGTCCGAAAGAACCTTTCCGTCGCCGAGTCGACGATCGTGCCCCACGATCCCGACCGGGACTATCCGCAGATCATGCACGAGAAGTCGGTCATCGCGGACACTCCCGACGGCACGCTGGTCGAGCTCCAAGGGGGCATCAACGGGGGCAACAACTCGCCCAACAACCTCGACTACGCCATGCGCATCGAAGGCTCCGCGGTCCACGACGCGCTTCGAAAGTATCTGTCGTTTCGGTCCTCGGCCCACGAAGGGCTCGAATCCGTAGCCGAAGCCATGATTCGGAGCGTGCCGCGGGATGTGTTGGACAAACGGGTGGTGGCCAAGGCCAACCACCACGATGTTCCCCTCACCAAAGTCGCGCTCGGGGGCGGCGGTCGCCGTCGCGTCCCTTCGGCCGAATCGTATCCGCCGGACGTCTTGCTTCGTCGCGCCGAGGCCGGGCTCAGCATCAGCCTCAGCATCCACGACGTTGCTCGCTTCACCCACGTGACCGAGGCGGGCAATCCGCGGTGGGGGCTCAACGACGCGCTGTCGGACGTGTTGACCACCGCCCTTCGTCATCGGTCGGCGGTCACGGTCACCACCCCCTCTGATGATGAGGATATCGACCGTGCGCACTATCTGGCCATCAAGCACGCCACCGCTCCCCTGCGGAAGCTGGGCGCATTCGTCGGCTGGGATGATACCGTCATCCGCGACGTTTCGTACAAGAACCTGGTCTACGAGAACCTCGACCTGGCCATCGAACGGGGTGAGTCGTGCGAGGTCGCTGCGTTTGCGCTGACCGACAAGGGGGTCATGGAGCGGATCGTCGAGCTGCACCGAAAGCTCCGGTCGGTCCCCGAAGCCGATCGCCCCCCGGTCCGGGTCGCCGTGCATGAGCTCGAGATCGATGACCTCCAGGTCAACCAGAAGGTCGTGGCGCTGACCACGGCCGGTGTTGACGTCCGCGTGTTCACCGACAAGGACGCCGTGCACATCGCCCGTAAGTTGAGCCAGGAGCTCGGGGTGCCGATCGACGCCGAGGACATCAAGCTTCACGCGAAAGGAATGATTCTGGGGCGAACGGCGGTGGGGGGCGAGCCGGTGGACCCTCGCACCGCCCACGGGTCGGCCAATTTCAGCGACTCCGGTTTCGAGCGCAACGTGGAGGGTGGCCGGTTCTATCACCACCCTTCCGTGGTCGACCAGATCAAAGAGCGGGTCTTCGACGAGATCTTCGCCAGCTGTCGACCGGTCGAGAAGCTGCAGCTGGTTCCGCTCGCCCATCGGCAAGGGGTCTTTCAGGACGTGGCTTTGGATACGCGGATCGAAGACCTGAGCTTCATGGCCTACGACCTGGAGACGACGGGGTTCGCGGCGCACTTCGGCGATGTGCCGGTGTCCATGGCCGCGCTTCGGGAGTCGCTTCAGAAGACCGAGAACGCCGACGGGACGGTGACCTGGTCTCGGTCCGAAGACCGGATCGGGGAGCTCAATGCTCGCGCCCGGCTGGGGTTCAACGCCTTCGGCAGCGAGCAGAAGGTCCCAAAGACCTCGGCGGACATCCACGGCCTGACCCGGGACAAGCTCAAGGACGAGCCGCCCCTTCAGGACGCGCTCGAGCGGTTCAAGTCGTTGGTCGACCAGGAAGGCAAGGTTGCTGTGCCTGTCGCGCACAACACCAAGTTCGACGCGCCGTTTCTGGATCTGCAGTACGCGAAGCCGGAGCACGCCGTCGCCGGCCTCAACCTCGAGGTGGTCGACGTTCCTTCGATCTGCACGATGGAGCTGGCGAAGCTCGCCCTGCCGTTCAAGAAGAAAGAGGACCGAGCCGAGGGCGAGCCCAGACAGAGCTACAAATTGACCAAGCTCGCCGAGCAGCTCGCCGGACGGACCCAAAGCGAGGTCCACGACGCCTACGAGGACGTCGACCTCGCCCTCGACGTGTTGGTCGGTCTCGCCAACAAGATGCAGGCCCGAACGCTGCGCGACCTGCTGCCCACGGACAAGCTGTACCTGGACCAACCGGGTTCATCGTTTGCGGTGTTCGCTGAGCCTACCGGCGACCGCCAGGTGGCCCAGTTCAACAACGAGACGGACCCTCGCGTGTCCACCACCCACGGCCGCAACCTGACCGACGGCAGCGAGATGCTCGGGGCACCGAGGAAGATCACCGACCACCGGGTGCTCGGCTTTCAGGGCGATCGGGTGGAGGTCGAGCTGACGACGGGCCGCGGTGAGAAGGCCCAGACCGTCCGGGGCTGGGTCGACGCCGACCAGGTTCGGTTCTATCAGGGGGGCGCGACGTACTGGGGGATGCGCCAGGCGGGCCAGACGCTTCGGCTGCCGTGGCAGATGTCTCGCGGCGAGTTTTGGCGGCAGGAGACCGAGGCCGCGGCCGCCGTCTCGGCGACCTATGTGAAGAAAGGGCCGACGATGTCCGACGACCGACGAGCGAGCCCCGACGGCCGCCGGTCGGGGGCGGTGGCGGCGCAGCTGGCGTCGGCCGAGGCGGCGCTGGCTCGGGCCAAGCAGAAGGCGGATGATGCGGAGGCGGAGGCCACGAAGCTCGGCCGGATCGCCGACGAGGCCCGCCGCTTCGCCGAACAGGCCCGCGAGCAACACGATTTGGCGGCGTCGAGAGTCGACACGTTGCGTTCGATCCTCGACAAAGGACCATCGGGCGCGTAGGCGCCGACGGAGGCCACCATGGACGACGAGCTGATCGAAATTCTGGAGAAGGTTCAAGACGCGGTCGACGCCGACGCGGTTCAGGCCGACGCGATAGAGGCCCTCCTGCTCGAAGATCCCATTGCGTTCGCCGCCAAGTACCGCGCCCACTTGTCGGCCGAGGATCGCGCCCGCCTCGGAGCGATCTAGCTTCGCGGCGCGCGCGCGGATTGACACCCCCAGGTTGTGGCGGCCCCCGCTTGCCGAGTTAGTATGGCGATCCGGAAGTTCCGATCCAGCTCCAGGCTCGGAACCTCCAATCGCCGTGCTAGCGTAGGCGTTATCCGATGGACGACGACGTCACCACAGAGCCGTCGCCGCCTTGGGTTGCGTATCCCAACCGCGGGCCGACCTGGGGCGGATGGAGGCAAGGCTACGGCGAAGCATGGCTCCATGAGGTCTGGCTGCCCTTTTGGCGAGCCATCACGCCCGGCGCGCGCCGTCGTTTCCTCACCCGGTGGCCCCCGCCGAGCGAGGACTGGAAGCACTACCTGGAGATACAGTGGAGCGCGCTTGGCGTCGAGGAACCGAAGTAACCGAGCCTCGAGCGGCCCGGATTCCGTGAACCACGACCTGGCTGCGGCGCTTAGCGAAGGGATGCGTTCAACCGTTGAGCTGTGAAGCTCTCGCAATGCCTTTCAGGACATGATCAACTTCGCGCTCTTCGCTGGCGAGACGAGGTCGAGCGGTTCCATCAGGTTTGATCACCACCGCGTGAGGTTCGGCCTCCGGATGACCCTCGCCGGTGAAGAACACCGTGATCTTGACGTCCGGCCAGCGGTTCGCTCTTACGTGGCCGCCGAGCTCATCGAGGGTCTTTTTGAACGTTCCGTAGTCGTCGTCCGAGAAGCCCCAAAGGTGCATGTAGCGCTTGCCCCGGCCGCCGTCCGGCGGCACGACGGGTTGCGCCGACGGTCCGAACGGCGCGCCCTGCAGTCGATCCAGGTAGCTCTCCATCACTCGAACCTTCGCCGCTGATGGCGAGCTCGCTTCGCCGCCGACGGCGAGACCGGGAAGGCTGACCGGAAAGATGTTTTCTCTCGGCATGATGTGCTCGAGGTGGCCCTGGTCGGCCAGTCGGCGCAGGGCGGCGTGAATGGTGTTCGGGTAATGGCCGCGAGCGGTGATGATCGTGCTCCACTTCGCGGTCTCGGGAAACGACATCGCCCGCTGAAACGCGGCCCAGCTCGGGCCTCGCCAGCTGTTGGAGGCCATCGCGGCCGAAAGGTCGCGCCAGAAGACCCCGGGGTCCTCGGCGTCGCGGAAATTACGAAATGAGTTTTGTGGGCCATCGTCCGTCCGGACCTCGAAGTCTTGGAGTTCCCCCGGCTGACCGATCTTCTCCCTGACCTCGGCGAACTCGGTCGTCGACAGGGCTCGTTCTTCGCCCGTGGTCTTGTCGAAGATGATGATCTTCGTGGCCAACGACGCGATGTTGTCGTCGAGGTCGAAGTTCCAGCCCATCCCCTGGCTGACCTTCGCGAGGCGGTTGAGATCGGACATGTTGTCGCGGGGCAGAACGCCGTCCCGGACGGCCTTGCGGAGGATGTGAATGGCTCGCCGGAGCAGCGGAACGCGCTCCTGCACGGGCGTGGCGCTCAGTTCGGCGTGCATCGAACCGGTCTGGTTGGCGTGATCGGTTCTCTGGTCGAGGTAGTTGAGGAGGGTATCGAGGGCCAGGTTGGCGCGCTCCACCCGATTCGGCCCCGGCCGTCGGACTTCGTCGAGGACCCTCGCGAACCGCGCCGCACCCCCGGACCGGAACGCCGCCGCGGGCTCCGCGAGCCGCGCGCTGACCAGTCCGCTCGGTCCCGCGCCCCCGAGACGGCGCTGGTGGTAGACGTCTTCGTTGGCGCCGGCCGGAGGGTCGGGCGGACGGAGGACCGCCTTGCCGGCCTCGTCGCCCGCCGTCGCTCGCGGTTCATCGACCGGCGCCGCCCGGTCGACGCGCGCCGACGGAGAACCGGTGGGCTTTGTTAGCTCATTCATTTTGTGTCCTCCTGGAGCTCTACGTGCGCATGTATCATACACCACCTCACGTTAAGTGTTGTCGACCGCTGGCATGCGGGGCAGACAGCAGAAGAGCCGACCATGAGTCCAGGACGAGCCTGGCGAAATTTTTTGCGCGCTCTGTGTCCGAGCGGCCGGTGGCGGATCGTCGAAAAGGCACGAACGGCACACGGTGCCGTAAAGGAGGAACGATGACCGATTTTTTGCTGCTGTTTCGCGGAGGCCAGGTCGACGCGGCGAAGCTGTCGCCAGAGGCGATGCAGCAACACCTCCATAAGTGGGGGCAGTGGATCGAGAAGCTGAGTCAGCAGGGGTGCTTCAAGGGCGGGGACCCGCTGGGCAACGAAGGCCGAGTGGTGTCCGGAAATGGGCAGCAGGTCGGTGATGGGCCGTACGCGGAGGCCAAAGACCTCGTCGGCGGCTACGTCATCGTGACCGCCGCGAGCATGGATGAGGCCACCGAGATCGCGAAGGGGTGCCCGATCTACGCCACCGGGGGCACGACCGAGGTTCGACCCATCGGCCGTTTGTAGTTGGCAACATGTCGGGCGCATCGGAGCTGGTCGATCACCTCTTTCGCCACGAGGCGGGGCGGATGACTTCGAGCCTGGTCGGCATCTTGGGCCTGCACAACGTCGACCTGGCCGAAGACATCGTTCAGGAGACGTTGTGCGTGGCTCTCGAGCGGTGGAGATTCGGTCGACGACCGGATCGTCCGGCGGCGTGGCTCATGCAGGTGGCGAAGAACCGGGCCATCGACCATATCCGCAAGGAGCGCAACCACCGAAAGTTCGAGCCCGCGCTCACCCGTCAACTCGAGAGCGAGTGGGCGCTGGTGTACACCGTCGAGAACCACCTTGCCGGCGAAGTGCAAGACAGTTTGCTGAGAATGGTGTTTGCGTGCTGCGACCCCCAGCTCGGCGCCCGCGCCCAGATCGTCCTCGTCCTTAAGCTCCTGTGTGGCTTTTCGACCACGGAGATCGCTCACGCGCTGCTCAGTACCAAGGCCGCGGTCGAAAAGCAGGTCAGTCGCGGCAAAGAAACTCTGCGAACGGCGACCCTGGTGGACATCGCGGGCGCCGAGACACTGACCTCCAGGCTCGCGGGGGCCCAAGCCGCTCTCTATCTGCTGTTCAACGAGGGGTATCATTCGGCCCACCCCGAGCATACCGTCCGTGAAGACCTGTGCTTCGAGGCCATGCGCTTGACGAAGCTGCTCGCGGAGCATCCGCGCCTGCCGAGCCCGGCCAGTCGGGCCCTGCTCGGGCTGATGTGTTTTCATGCTTCGCGGTTGCCCGGGCGGCGCGATGCGGCGGGGGACCTGGTCCTGCTTGCGGATCAGGATCGCCAGGCGTGGGATGCAGCGCTCATCGAGCAGGGGGTGCAATGGCTAGGACGAGCGACGGAAGGCGATTCGCTCAGTCGTTACCATCTCGAGGCGGCGATCTCCGCCGCCCATTGCTTTGCGCCGTCGTTCGAAGCGACCGATTGGGTCAAGATCCGGGGGCTGTACGACGCCCTGGTGACCTTCTTTCCGAGCCCGGTCGGGTTCCTGAACCGGGCAATCGCGATCGGGCAAGCCGACGGGCCTCAGGCCGGCCTCGATGCGTTGGCCGCCGTCGATGCGCGCACCTTGGCCAAGTATCCGTTCTTTCACGCCGCGCGGGCAGAGATGCTGGCTCGCGGCGGCCAGCACGCGGAGGCCGAGCAAGCCTTGCGACGCGCCGTCGACGTTGCTCGGACCCCCGCCGAGTCCCGACTCCTGCAGCGCAAGTTGGACGGCCTCGGCGGCTGAACCGCGCGTCAGCGCGCGATTTCCGAGGCCAGAATCCGGCGGACGATCGCGGTCGCGCAGGCGTAGGTAGCATCCATGCCGAAATAGCCCAGCGACTTGGATAGCAGTTCCTGGCGCCGGCTGTACGGTGTGTCCGATGCGTAGTGGATGATGCCGGTCTCGAACGGGGTCCGCTCCGCTAAGGACACGATCTCGTCCCGCGGGTGTTGGCGCGGGTCGACCAGCTCGAAGACCGCGGACAGGTACGGCCCGGCTTCCATTTCCAGCACCGTGTATCCCTCTCGATAGAACACCCCCATGTAGCTGCGGTTCTGCAGAAACGCGCTGCGCACGGTGAGGGCCTTCTGATTGTCGAGGACGCTGCCGTGCTTCAGGTACGGGCCGATGTCGTCGGTCGAGAACGCGTTGCGGTACAGGTACGAGTTCTTCGAATGCTCGTCGTGTACGACTTTGGACAGCATGACGTCGCCGACGCGGCCGTTGAGGGTCGCCGCTTTGCCCATCACGTAGACCCCCCGCACTTCGCCGACACCCTGACCGAAGCGAGACAGCAGCTGATACGCGGCCATCCCCAGCGGATAGTCGATGTTGATGATCACCGCGTCGCTGCCGGCCAGTCGATCCAGGCCCAGCATCTGCAGGCGAGGGTCGAAGTGTTCGGGGCGAAGCTTCGCGAGCTCCAAGACCTGCGCCGACACCTCGACCTCGCCCGGGTCGTGGACGGTGGTGATGCCGCCTTCCGCATCCCATTTTTGCACCGCCGGGCGCGCGCTCTTCTCCCGCCGCAGGTGGGTGCGCAGACAGAAGTACAGCAGGTTCGGCAGATCGTCGGGCGCGTCGTCGAGCGCCCGCTCGATCGCCGGCCAAATGTTCTCGGGGTTGTCGTGCTCCGCCGATCGCAGAACGTCGTCGCGGTGGGCGAGGGCGTAGCCCCCGAGCAGATTGGCTAGGGCGTGGGTGTTCGACGAAACGAAGTACACCGGCCGGGGCCGATCGGTCGCCGACGGTCGATACACGGGCTCGATGCCCCGCCACCACCGCTCGGCAGCGCGTTGATATTGGTTGAAAGAACCCGCCAGGAGCCGAAGCCTCAGGTCCAACGGCCGCTTGGCGATCGTTGCAAACAGGGATCCGACATCTCTTTTGAGCGCCCGCGACAGGCTGGTGACCGCGTCTTCGGGGACGTCGAGGGTTTCCGCCCAGGCCGAATCGTCCATCGACGTGGACCACGGATGGGCGGAAAGGCGGGCGTGCAGCTTGTTCCACTCGATCTGGTAGGCGGCGAGGATCGGCACCACGTCGTCGATGTCCGATGCGGAGGCGATGAACAGGGCGAGGGTCCCCGCCCCGTCGTCCTTCATGCGGCGGCGACGGCCGGGCGAACGAACCCGGGGCCAGGCGTCGACTTCGAATCCGAACGACTCGAAAGCTTCCGGAGACTGGCCGAGGATCACCCGCTCGATCGACGGCATCGAGGGCGGCAGGCGCGCGGCAGCGTATCCGAAAGCAGACAGGTCGGGAACGGTCTCGCGGGCGCCCAGATGCAGCGAAGATTCCCCGTACAGGTGCGCTTCCTCGAGCGACCGCACGCGTATCTCCCCGCTGCTTCGGAGCAGCGAATAGTAAGTTCGAATGTAAAGCTCGATCGCGTTGCTGCTGGTGTCGGGCCGCTGACGTTCCATCTCGGCGCCTAATTGGTCGCAAAGCGCTTTCGCTCGCAACCTTGACACGTTCCGGGTTCCCACCGCGTCGGCGCCAAGGGTGTTATCGGTCGCAACCCGGTCCTGCTTCGCGCGACGCGACACATCGAGTAGCCTCCGAGCGACTCGATGTTGGAATCGCGCATCGGCCCCTACGAGATCATCGGTCGCCTCGGCGAAGGCGGGATGGGGGTCGTCTATCGCGCGCGCGACGTTTCGACGGGGGAGACGGTCGCGGTCAAGACCGCTCGTGCCGAAAGCCATCATGCGCTATCGAGTCTACGGGGCGAGATCAACGCCCTCGCGCGGCTGTCGCACCCGTCCATCGTTCGCATCGTCAACTCCGGCGCCCACAACGGGGTCCCGTGGTACGCGATGGAGCTCCTCACCGGTCAGACCTGGTCTGACTTCAACCGAACGCTGTGGCCGCCGCCGGTCGGCGTTGGGGAGGGCGACGACGAACACGGGTTCGACATGACCTTGGACACCACGATGCCTCGCAGCCGCAGCGGGCGCAGCGGCAACGGTGAGCACCGAGACTTGATGTCGACCGACGACGGCTCCAGCGTTCGGTACGTAGGACATCGGCCGCGGCAGACGCGAAGCCCGGTCGCCGCCGCTCGCCTGCCGGAGGTGCTCAATCTGGCCCGGCGGCTATGTACGGCCCTGACCGTGCTGCACAATGCCGGCTTCGTTCACCGTGACCTCAAGCCGAGCAACGTCTTTTTGGCGTCGGGTCGACCGGTGGTCACCGACTTCGGCATCGCGTCGCGGTTCCGCGGGGCCGTAGGCCGGGAGCGACTCGAGGTTTCAGGCAAGCTGGTGGGAACCGTCCACTACATGGCCCCCGAACAGGCGAGCGGACACCTGCTCGACGCCCGGGCGGACCTGTACGCGCTCGGGATGATGCTGTACGAGACGCTCGCCGGTCGCCTGCCGTTTTCGACGCGAAACTACGACGATTGGTGGTTCGCGGTGCAGACCCAAGAGGTGCCGCCGTTGGGGATGTTCGTCGATGGGGTGCCGGAGCCGCTCGACCAGCTGGTGAGGACCTTGCTGAGCCGGGAGCCGCGAGATCGCCTGGGTCATGCGGACGACGTCAGCCGGGCCCTCGACCGCCTGGGCGCGGAGCCGGATCCGCAGTCGCCGGGGATCAGCCGTCCGTATCTGTACCGTCCGGACATCGCCGGCCGCGAGACCCAGCGGACCCATCTCGCGCAGGCGATCGACCGGGCTCGAGCCGGCGAGGGCGGCATCATTGTCATCAGCGGCGAAAGCGGGGTAGGCAAGACGGTGCTGGCCAACGAGGCGGCGAGGATCGCGAGCTTGAGCCAGATGAGGCTGGTGACCGGGGAGTGTCTGCCTCTCGGTCTCGGCGATCATACCCGCGTAGACCTTAAGAGCGCGGCGCTTCACCCGCTGCGGCCCGCGCTGCAGTACGCGGCGGATATCTGTCGAGGTGAAGACAACGAGACCTACGATCGAATCTTCGGCGAGGGCCGGGGCAAGCTCCTGTCGACCTATGAGCCGGCCCTCGGGGAGCTCCCAAAGACATCGTCACAGTCCTTGCCTGGCTTGCCGATCGACTTCGGGCGCAATCGTCTCGTAGAAGCGGCGGTCACCGTCCTGAAGCGGCTGGTCGAGGTAGACGGCGCGTTTCTTCTTCTTCTCGACGATCTGCAGTGGGCGGACGAGGTGACCATCGCGGTTCTGGTGTGGTTGGCGGACCACGGTCTCGAGCGCGATCGATTGTTGGTGATCGGGACCTGCCGCATCGATCACGTGCAGCCGGCGCTCGCCGAGCTTCTATTGAAGCCATCGGTGCAGAGAGTCGAGCTCGACCGGCTCGACCTCGAGAGCGTCGGGGCCATGGTGCGAGACATGTTGGCCCTCCGCGAACCGCCGTCGGGGTTCGTCAGCTTTCTGGCGAAACACTCGGAAGGCAATCCGTTCTTCGTGGCCGAGTATCTTCGGCTCGCCGTCGCCGAAGGCCTTCTGCGACGGGAACGGGGACGGTGGAGTATCGAGGTCGACGGCGATCGGGAGGCGTCGTACGCTCGACTGTCGCTGCCGGCGTCGCTCAAGGAGCTCATCGAGCGGCGCCTCAACGGGCTCGATCCCGCGGCAAAAGAGGTACTGGAGGTCGCGTCGGTCCTGGGGCGGGAGAGTGAGCGAAGCCTCCTGCGAACGGTGGCCGGGATCGACGACGATCGTCTCGACGGCGCGTTGAAGCAGCTCGCGGTGCGACAGATCATCCAGGAGAGCCGGGACAGTTGGCGCTTCGTTCACGATAAAGTCCGGGAGACGGCCTACGGGACCATCGGTGCCGAGCGCCGAAAGGCGCTCAACCGGGCGGCGGCGGTCGCCTTGCAGACCCTGGCCGCGCGCGAGGTCCGGATCGACCATGCCCGCCTCGCGGGTTACTGGTCGGAGGCTGAGGTGTGGCCCAAGGCCGTGCAAGCGCTGGAGGAGGCGGCCGAGATCTCCCACCGAGCGTTCGCCCACGAGCAGGCGATCCGCCTGTATCGGAACCTGCTGTCGATCGGAGGCGGAAACCGGATCGACGTCGGGCCGACCCGTCGCGGGCAGTGGGAGCGAAGCCTCGCCGACGCCAATCTTGCCCTCGGTCGGGATTTCGAGGGTCGTCGCCACATCGAGCGAGCGCTGGCGCACTTCGGTCAACCGAACCTGCCCACGTGGACCATTCTTCAAGCGCTGTCGGTGCTGCGGGAGCTGATGGTGCGCGGGCTGCAGGGGCGCTGGATGTCCTGGTTCGCGGTCGGTCCGGGGCTCAAGCGCACCCGAACCGCGGAGGCCGCGTACGCGTACAACCGTCTGCTGGAACACACCCTGCGCAACAATGAAACGCTGCTCGCGGTGTACGCGAACCTACGGAACGTCAATCTTGCCGAGCGGATCCCCCCTCGGCCGGCGCTGGCTCGAGGCTACGCGATGCTGACCTACGTCGCGTGTCTGACCCCCTTTTCTCGCCTCACCGAGCGCTTGGCCCAACGCGCGATGCAGACCGCCGAGGCGCTGGGCTCCGACGAGACCACAACATACGTCGTTACTCGGCTGATGGCCTATCAGGTCACCGTGGGTCGATGGGGGGAGGCGGACCGAGGCCTCGAGCGCTCGGTCTCGTTGGCCCGCAAGCTCGGCGACAAGAAAGCGGAGGAAGAGGCGTGTCTCACTCGGGCCGTCGGCCTGTACGTCCAGGGGCGATTCGAAGAGTGCCTGGCCCATTCGCTGAATGTGGTCCAGTCCGCATCCGAGCGCGGCGACGTCCGATGGGAGGGGTTCGCCCGAAGCGGGGCGGTCGAGTCTTACGTTCGCCTCGGCCGTGACGTCGAGGTCCGGTCCGAGCTTCCCTTCCTCAAGCGATGGGCGCAGGGACAGCGCGAGAAGGGCGAAGCGCTTTGGGCCCACGGCGCGACGGCGCTCGGGGCCTGGCACACCGGTGATGAAGAGACCGCTCAGCTCGAAGTCGAGCGCGCGGTGATCCTCATGCGGGTCAGTCGGCCGCAGGTGTTCTTCATCACGGGGGCGTTATGGGAGCTGAGCGAGCTGTGCTTGGCCCTCGATGAGCGCAACGCGGACGCATCGAGCCGGGAATCGCGCCGACTGCGGCGGCAGCTGCGGGAGGTCGTCGGTCGTCTCGCCACGTTCGGTCGTTTCATCCCGTTTGCCGCGCCGTACGCCCTGCTCGCGCGTGGAGGCCTCGCGTGGCGCGAAGGCCGCGCGAACCAGGCGATCCGCCTGTGGAAACGCGCGCTGACGAGAGCCGAGACGTTGGGGGCCGCCCACGCCGAAGCTCGTGCCCACTACGAATTGGGCCGTCACGCCGACGGCGCGACGCGGGAACGCCATCTCGACCGGGCGACCGAGCTGTATGAATCGATGGGGGCGACGCCGGAACTGGCGAAGGCCAAAGCGGCGCGTCGGTCCGACCGCGTGCCGCTTTAGCGAGGGCCGGTTCAGGCTTGCTGGGTGAGGCGCTCCTTGACCGAGTCCCACGATGCGTCGACGACCTTCTCGGTCGTCTTATCGACGATGGGATCTTTCACCGCGGCGGGAACCGTGTCCGCCTTGTCCCCCAGCATCGACTTGAGTTGGCTGTTGACCTCTTCGGCGGCAATCTCTTGCAACTTCTCTTTCGCCTTGTCTTCCGCCGCGTCGCCGATCTCCCGAATCGCGCGACTGATCACTTTTTCTTTGGACGCCTCGAACAGCTTGTTGGCGTCGATCGGTGAGAACATGTTGGTAATGAAATCGAATAGACCCATGGTGCGTGCCGGTAGAACGAGCCTGTCGGGCCGTCAACCCCTCGCCCCGTTGGCGTATCGGTCATCGCACAGCTTCTTCGAGGCGTTGCCAACATGGCACGAGACGGTGCTTTGTTCCCTCTCCCAAAAAATACCGGTCGACGCACAGACTGACGTCGACGTGGCCGAGCTCATCCGCGACCGCCCCGAGGATGGTCGCGGCGGCGTTGACCTCAGCGCTGGTTGCTTCGCGGATTTCTTCCAGCTGCCGCATCGCCCGGCGCGCCCGAAGAAAAGGGGCGGGCAGATTGGGGGGCGCGTTGGGCGGCGGGGGCTCGGCCGGGCGGGGCGCGGGCGGCGGGGACGGCTCGGCCGAGCGCGCAGCGGACGGTGGAGGTGTGTCGGGCCGCACCGGCGCCGGCGGCGCCTTTCGTGGGCGCGGCCGAAGACCGCGGGGCGGGGT
>JANQQN010000064.1 GCA_028289325.1 Myxococcota bacterium
GCTCGCGAGCGCCTCAATGTGAGGTCCACACGGGGCTTGAGGGTCGATTCGCGGGCCAGGCGCGGTACATGTGGCGGTGATGCATCGACGCACCACTCGCCGCTGGGTCGTGCTGGTGCTGGCGGCGTCGGCTTGCGCAACCGGTCCGTCTTTACCGGTCGCCTCCGACCGCGGACAGGGCTTCAAACGTACGATCAGCGATCCGCCAGACCCGACCTTTCCCCCGCTCGAGACGCTGACCGCGATCGCGGCCGAGACGCCCCCCGCCTTCGACGCCACCCTGCGGAGCAAAGCGATCGAGTTCTCGGTTCCGGGTCCCCGGCCTCGGCAATGGACCCCGCAGCCGGCCGATCGAGACGTTTCCACCCGGATGCTGGCGACCGCGCTGTCCGGCGACGACCGACACCCGCTGACGGACCACGCGCAGTGCGTCGCACGCGCGCTGGCCACGTTCGTGGCCACCCACGGCGTGCGGGCGGATCCCGAGCTGCGCGCGTACATCCTCGGTCGGTGCCGCGCCACGTGGTCGTCGGTGACGTCCGGCTGGTTGAGCGCCACCGGAGCGCAGGCGCGCAACGAGGCCGACTGGCTCCGCCGCGCCGAAACGCGCCTCAAGCGAATGGTCGCTCAGGTCCGAGCGCTGCCGACGCCGGTCGAGGTGGGGATCGCCACCGTGCAGGTCGAGGGTCGGATCGTCACCCTCGTCGCTTACGGGACCCGGTCCATCCGAATGAAGGTGGTCGCCCCTTCGGTCAGCGGGCGGGCGATCGTCGCCCGGGGCCGCCTCGCTTCCCCCGCCGACACGATGACCGCCCTCGTGACGCGCGGTGAGTTTCAGGTGGCGCGGTGCCGCTTCGACCAACGCGTTCACCTGCCCGACTTCGTCGTCAGCTGCCCGGCCCACAGCGGCGATGCGCAGGCATGGATCGAGCTGGGCGCCCTGAGCGAGGGCGAGATTTCGGGAACCAGCGTCACCCGACTGCTGGTGTCGCCGCGCCCACCTTCGCGGTCGACGTTCCGAGTCCCTCGACTCGGCCGATCGACGATCGCCGTCGACTCGGTGGACGCATTGACGGAGCGAGTGGTCGCCGCCATCAATGGGTATCGGAAGAAAGCCGGATTGCCCGAGGTCCGCCTGGACGTCACGCAGTCCGCCGCCGCCGCGGCGTTGGCCCCCCACTATTTCGCCGCGCCCACCGACTCGCAGCGACAAAAGACCATCGCGCTCGGCGTGCGAGCCGGCTGGAAGGTGGATGGGATGGTGCGCTACGGACGCGTCGCGTCGGCGGTGACCTCGCGGTCTGACGACGGGCGTTACCTGCTCGGGGCGCTGTACGCTCGCCCCTACGGACGGCAGGTGTTGATGGATCCCGATGCCCGCCGGATCGCCATCGCGATCGTACGATCGACGGAACCGTCGGTGATGGGGATCCTCGTCGCGACGTACGCCACCTTCGAAGAGGTCGATCTCGCCCAGCTGGAACGCGCGGTGGGCGAGCGGCTGGTCGCCGCCCGGGCCACCCGAGGGTTCGGGGGCTTTCGCGAGTGGGGAATCAGAGCCGACGATCGGCGGCAGGTCGCCGAGGCCCTCGTCGCCGACGAGCTGTCCGCATCCGACGCCCGCCATTGGCTGGTGAAGCGATACGGCCCCGAGTCCCGATGGAAGGTCTCGGCGATTCTGATGCGGGCGCACCGGCTCGAAGAGCTCCCGTGGCCCACCAACCTTCTGAACCTCCCCAACCCTCGGCTGGACATCATGGCCGCCTATCGGCGGCCTCGGAATCATGCGTGGGCGCAATACGAGGTCGTGTTGCTCATCGACCCTCCGTAACCACCGCCTCGTCCGCGGTGTCCCTCGTCCACGAGTTGTGTAATCTCCGCCCGTGTCCGAAGAGCGCTCGCCGTTGGCTATGCGGGTCCGCGTCTGGTCCGAAACCACGTGGACCGGCGCCCGCCTCGTGGCCCCGGTATCCGAGCTCGACCGCGCGGAGCTGGGCCGCGACGGCGAGGTCGACGACCTGCTGGCCCGCTTCTTGGTCAAGTACTTGGAGCGGGTGCCGGCCTCGGTGCTGGCGCGGTTTTCGCTGCCCGAGCCGGTACAGGTGCGAACGACCCGCGTCTTGATACCCCGACTCGACCTCCCGCGGCGGCTTCAGATGCCGGTTCCGATCGACATCTGTGCGGTCATCATTCCTACCGTCGAGGCCGGACGGCCGAATGCGCCCGACGCGTGGGTGATCGTCCCGAAGCTCGACCATACCTTCTACGTCCCGCGAAGCGAGGACCTCGAGGCCGCGATCACCGCCGAGGTGAAGCGGATGGCGGCGGTCACCAAGCCTTCGCCGGCCGAGTACCTGGATCTGTTGCCGGCGGACGACGAGGAACTGCTGTCGCTCGATGTGTCCTTGCCCCGCACCGCCGGGGGCCTCGCGGGGGCCAAAGCCCGGCGCCAGCGGGTGCAGAAGAAAGCCCACAAAGACGCGGAAGAGATCCTGCGTTCGGTCGCTCGTCCCCTCCACGAGGCCCCGTGGTTCACCGAAGGCCCGACCCCCGTGAACCTCGCCGACCAAACCGCGCGCTTACGGTCACTGTTGACCGGCGCCACCCGACACTCGGTGCTGTTGGTCGGTCCGTCCCGGACGGGCAAGACCGAGCTGCTGTGGGCCTTCCTTCGCGGTGAAAGTGACAAGACCCCGGTGTGGTCGACTTCCGGCGCCCAGCTCATCGCGGGGATGAGCGGGCTCGGACAGTGGCAAGAACGCGTACGCCGGGTCATGGGCGCCGCCGAGCGCCTCGACGCCATCCTGTATTTCGACGACCTCGCGGATCTGTTCGGAGAGCAGACCCACGGCATCGACATGCCGACCGCGATGCGCCCCTTCCTCGAATCGCGCGCGGTCCGGGTCGTCGCGGAGATCACCCCTCGCCTCCTCGATCGACTGGAGCCCCGGGCAACCGCGTTCTTCTCGGCGTTCAACCGAATTCGCGTCCACGCGCTCGACGAGGCCGACGCGAAGGGGGCCTTGCAGCGGCGGGCGACCTTCGACGGCGACCGAGACCTCGATCGCCTCCGCCTCGACGACGGGGCCATCGATCCCATCGTCGATCTCACCGGCCGGTATTTTCCTTACCGGCCGTTTCCCGCGAAAGCGCTTCGGCTGTACGCGTCGGTCAGAGGCCTCGCCCGACAGCGGTCCACCGCTTCGGACCCGCCGGCGCCGATCTCGGCGTCGGAGGTGCTCGAAGCGTTCAGCCTCGAATCGGGGATCCCGACCTTCCTGCTCCGCGACGACCTTCCGCTGAAGGCGTCCGAGGTCCGCGCGGCCTTCGAGGCCCGACTCGTGGGCCAACGATCGGCGGTGCAGGCGGTCGTGGACACCATCTGCGTCATCAAAGCCGCCCTGCAGCCGACCGGCAAACCTCTGGCCACCTTCCTGTTCGTGGGGCCGACCGGCGTCGGTAAGACCGAGCTGGCGAGGATCTTGGCCCGCTTTCTGTTCGGGGGCGAGGACCGCATGGTCCGCTTCGACATGAGCGAGTTCTCGGATCCCCTCGCTGCCGAGCGCCTGATCCGCGGCACCGACCGTCAAGAGGGCCTGCTGACCCGACAGATCCGGGCCCAACCGTTCTCGGTGCTGTTGCTCGACGAGATCGAAAAGGCGGATTCAGCGGTTTTTGATCTCCTGCTGCAGGTGTTGGGCGAGGGTCGACTCACCGACGCCCGCGGCGAAACCGCCCACTTTCACAACGCGATCATCATCATGACCTCGAATCTCGGGGCCGCCCACCGCCGAGAGACGGTCGGCTTCGACCCGTCCGCGGAAGGGGCGGAGGACTACTATCGCCAGCAGGTCGAGCGGACGTTTCGCCCGGAGCTCGTCAATCGGCTCGACCGGATCATCGCCTTTCGGGCGCTCGACCCCGACCAGATTCGCGCGGTAACCCGCCTCGCCCTCGACAAGCTCGAGCGGCGACGAGGCATCGTCGATCGCGGCCTCGTGCTCAACGTCTCGGATTCCGCGTTGGAACGCATCGCGCGCGACGGCTACTCGTCCGCCTACGGGGCCCGGGCCATCCGCCGCCACCTCGACGACGCCGTGGCCGCCCCCTTGGCTCGTCTGCTCGCCAAGATCGGGCCCGGGGCGCGAGGGGCAACCGTCTCGGTCGGACTGGAGTCCGAGCCGTCCGTCGCTGCCGGGCGATCCCTGGGCCGCCTGACGAGCCACGGCCTGCTGTTCGTGGCCACCGAGGGCCAGCAGCGGCGGGCGAAACGCGACACGCACCACATCAAACACATCTCGAAGATGCGACGCTGGGTGGAAAGACAACTGGCATTGGACCGGGTCGACCAGGTTCGAACCCAGCGCCAGAACCTGCGCGCGCAGCTGAATCTGGGCGGTGAAGGCGGGGCCCGTCGTCGGCAGCGGAACCTCAAAAAAGCCCAACGTCCGGCGGCCGTTCACGC
>JANQQN010000175.1 GCA_028289325.1 Myxococcota bacterium
CGACACCATGAAGATCATGGGATCGATGAAGCGGAAGAACCACCTCGATCCGGATCTCATGAATATATTCGTCGAGTCCGGCGTCTATCGGCGCTACGCCCAGCGGTATCTCCCCGCCGAGCTGATCGACGAAGTCGACGAGGCGGCGCTGGTCGCGATAGAGCCCGAACCGTTCGTCCTACCGCCCAAGAACGAGCGAGACCTCCGCTGGCAAGCTTTCTTGCCCAAGTATCAACGCCTGGTCCGCGCTGTCGAACCGCTCTGATCCCGGTTGTCGCAACGCAACAATCGACTACTGCGCCGCATCAGCGACGGCATCTCGGGCGGTCGGCCCTTTCGAAAAACCTCGGATTCTGGTTCTTTTTGAGTCGGGGACACTTTGCGACGGGAACCAGGTCCAGACCGCAGCGGGGACGTTATCAAGGTCGCCGCCGGTGTCGGCGTGGCCATCCTCGTATCACCGCTGCGCGACCTGTGGGCCCTGCCCACCTGGCCCTGGTGGACCCCGTTTCTCGTGTGGAGCGCAGTGGTCGGGATCGCATGCTGGGCGGCTCATCGGAGAACCGATGGGGACTGAGCTCGCAACTTTGATTGTCGCCTCCGTCGTGTATCTCAGCTTCCTGTTTTGGGTCGCCGAGGGCACCGAGCGGGGCTACTTTCCCGACGGGCTGTCCCGGCATCCGGTCGTATTCTCCTTGTCTTTGGGGGTGTACGCGAGTTCGTGGACCTTCTACGGGTCGGTCGGCCTCGCGAAATCGCAGGGCTACATCTTCTTGACCGTCTACACCGGCGTCACGCTGGCTTGCTTGCTGATCCCCCTGGTTTGGCTGCCGATGCTCCGCATCGTCCGGCACCACCAGCTGTCGAGCCTCGCTGACGTGTTCGCGCTGCGGTACCAGAGTCAGACGATGGGGGTCGTGGTCACGTTGTTCATGCTCAGCATCAGCGTGCCGTACCTCGCCCTTCAGGTTCGCGCGGTGTCGACGTCGGCGGCGATCATCGCCAACCAGCAGGAGCGGCCGCCGATCGCGCTGGGGTTCTGCGGCTTCATCACTCTATTCGCGGTGTTGTTCGGCGCCCGCCACGCGGGAGGTCGGGGCCGTCACCCGGGCCTGGTGGTGGCCATCGCCATGGAATCGCTGGTGAAGCTGAGCGCGCTGCTCGCCGTCGGCGGCTTCGCGCTGTTCCATGTTCTGCGCGGTCCGACCGAGCTCAACGCGTGGCTCACCGTGCATCCGGAGGCGATCGACGCCCTCGTGGCCCCGATCCGTGAAGGCCCATGGCTGACCCTCACCGTCTTGGCCTTTTCCGCCGCGTTCATGCTCCCGCGTCAGTTCCACATGGCCTTCACTGAAGACCCGTCGGACCGAGCGATGCGAACCGCGACATGGGCGTTCCCCGCGCTGCTGGTGCTCCTGAACCTTCCCGTGCCTTTGGTGCTGTGGGCCGGCGAGCACCTCGCTCCCGGCGCCAACGCCGACTTCCACGTCCTTCACGTGGCCAAGGAGAATCCGGCCCTCGCGGTTCTCGCTTTCCTGGGCGGCCTGTCCGCGTCGTCGGCGATGATGATCGTCTGCAGCCTCGCCCTCGCATCGATGATCGTGAATCACCTCGTCCTGCCCTTCTGGCAGCCGAGCGGGGACGTGTACCGGCGCATGGCCTGGGTCCGACGCGCCCTCGTGTGCATGGTGGTGTTCACCACCTACGTGTTCTACACCTCCCTGGACCGAGTTCAGAACCTCGCCTCGCTGGGGCTGGTTTCCTTCGTAGGCATCGCCCAGTTCTTGCCCGCCCTGTTCGGAACGCTGGTCTGGTCTCGGCTGACCCGGCGCGGCATCCTGGCCGGACTCGGGGTGGGGTTCACGGTGTGGTTCGCCCTGCTCGTCTTTCCTCTGTTGGGCATCGAGACCCTTCAGGACGAAGTCATGGCCGTGGCCGCCAGCGTGGGCCCGACATGGGCCAACCTCTGGACCGCGTCGACGACCCTAAGTCTGGGGACCAACGTCATGGTCAGCATCGCCGTGTCTATGACCCGACTGCCCCACCCGCAGGAGGCCCGCGCGGCGACGATCTTCGCTCTCGCCGGCGTTCCCGTGCGGGAGCGGGCCCGGGCCCAGACGCCGGCCGATCTGCTCGCGCGAATGGCCAAGGTGCTGGGGCAGGCGGTCGCGGCGGAGGAGCTGCGACGAGCACTGGTGGTCACCGGTATCTTCATGGACCGGCAGCACACCCCGGCCGACCTCGAGCGACTCTCCAATCGACTCGAGTCGAACCTATCGGGACTGGTAGGGCCTCTGTTGGCGCGGGCGATCCTCGGCCGCAAGCTAGACTTCGCGTCGAGCTTGGCGGACCAGGTTCTGTTCTTGGAGCGGCGGCCCGAAGCCCCGGCGAGCGCCCGGCTATCCCGCGAGGCGGCGCAGATCGAGCTCGTCCGTCGATATCTCCGTCGCGTGCTCGAAGACCTCCCGATCGGGGTCACGGTGACCAGCGCCGACGACCACGTGGTGCTGTGGAACCGGGCCATGACCCAGACCACCGGCCTCGAGCCGGCGCAATGCCTCGGATCTTCGCTACCTACGTTGCCCGCGCCATGGGGCACGCTCCTCAGCGACGGCGGGGAAGGCGAGCGCCGGGTCGCCCACGCCGGCGACATCGTGTGCGTCGCCATCGGCGAGTCGCGGCTCGACGGGCCGGACGCCGCCGGGGGGCGGGTCATCCTCGTCCAGGATCGAACCGACCAGAGAAAGCTCGAAGCGCAGGTCGCTCACCAGGAGCGACTGGCGTCGGTCGGCCGCCTCGCGGCCGGGGTGGCCCACGAGATCGGCAATCCACTCACCGGCATTCTGTTCCTCGCTCGCAATCTCCTCGCCGAGCAGGATCCCGAAGATCTCCGCCAGCGACTGGGCTTGATCGTGAGCGAAGCCGAGAAGATCGAGCGCATCGTGGGCACGATGGTCGCCTTCAGCCGCAAAGGCCCCACGCTCTCGTCCCGCCCCCAGGCGCGCGTCGCGCTGCACCGGGTCGTCGACGACGCGGTTCGGCTGGTGGAGCTCGCGCGAAAGGAAGACCGGATTCGGTTCGAGGTCGAATGCCCCCTCGACCTGGTCGTCCAGGGCGACGCGCCGCAGCTCGAACAGGTCTTCGTCAACGTGCTCGCCAACGCTTGTGATGCGTCGCCGCCGGGCGCTTCGGTGTCCCTGACCGCTCGTCAGGTCGATGGCCGAGTCCAGGTCAGCGTGAAGGACCACGGGACGGGGATGTCGTCGGAGATCCAGGCTCAGGTCTTCGAGCCCTTCTTCACGACCAAGCCGGCGGGCGAAGGAACGGGCCTCGGGCTCGCGATTGTCTACGGCATCATCACCGAGCATCGAGGCCAGCTCGAGCTCGACAGCAGCCCAGGCGCAGGAACAGAGCTGCGAATATGGCTGGAGCGACCGGAGGCCGCGGCATGAGTCGAATCCTCGTCGTCGAAGACGAAGTGGTGATCCGAAGCGAACTTCGGCGCCTCCTTACTCGAAACGGCCACGTCGTCGCCGAGGCGGGAACGGTCGCGGAGGCCATCGATCAAGGCCTCGACAACTTCGACCTGATCGTGACCGATCTCCGTCTGCCCGGTGACTTGGGGACGACGCTCATCGAGCCTTCGGGGGAGGTGCCGGTGCTGGTGATGACCAGCTTCGCTAGCGTGAAGTCCGCCGTGGAAGCCATGAAGTTGGGCGCTCGCGACTACATCTCCAAACCGTTCGACCCCGAAGAGCTCCTCCTGGTCGTAAACCGCATCACCGAGGAAGAACGAGTCGTTCGCCGGTCACGCGCGCTTCAACTCGACGTCGATCTGCAGTGGACGGTGAGCGGCATGGTCGCAGAATGCGAAGCGATGAAAGCGGTGAACGCGCGGATCGCGCGGGTCGCGCCAACCGAAGCGACCGTGCTCATCCTCGGCGAATCGGGCACCGGCAAGGAACTCGTCGCCCGCGCCATTCATGCCCAAAGCTCCCGATCCGACGCGCCGTTCGTCGCCGTCAACTGTGCCGCTATTCCCGACGGCCTGATCGAGTCGGAGCTGTTCGGTCACGAAAAAGGCGCCTTCACCGGCGCGTCGGCCAAACACGTAGGGCTGATCGAAACCGCCCACGGCGGCACCCTCTTTCTCGACGAGGTCGGCGAGTTGCCCCCCAGCGCGCAAGCCCGATTGCTTCGAGTCCTCCAGGAATCAGAGATCCGACACGTCGGGTCCAGCCAGACTCGAAAGGTCGACGTTCGGGTGGTCGCGGCGACCCACCGCGACCTCCCAGCCATGATTGGCCAGGGAGACTTCCGAGAAGACCTATACTTTCGACTTCGGGTCGTGGATATTCGAATCCCTCCCTTGCGTGAGCGCATGGAGGACCTCCAACCCCTCGCCGATCACCTGCTGGCGAAGATGATCAAGCGAGTCGGCCGCAACCCTCTTTCATTTTCCGAAGACGCGCGGGTCGCCATGCGCACCCACCAGTGGCCCGGCAACGTTCGCGAGCTCGAAAACGCGATCGAGCGAGCGGTGATTCTGAGTGACCGAGAGGTGATCACCGCCGACCTCCTTGGCATCGAGTCGCGGACCCTTTCCTCCCCGATCGCTCAGGAGACCTCGGCCAACGATGACCACGGCCCCGCTTTCGACGAGTCTCTCGAGGGATACTTCAAGAGTTTCGTACTGCGGCATCAGAGCGGATTAAGCGAAACGGAGCTCGCGAAACGCTTAGGCATCAGCCGCAAGGCGCTGTGGGAGCGGCGCCAGAAACTCAACTTGCCACGCCCCAAAGCCAAGTAACACCCGCCCCGAAGGTCGGCAGACGCATCCTGGCGCCGCGCGCGTAACGCAACGCGCCCGTTACCTTGCGGACCCAACCAGTCTGTCACGATTAGTAACGGGCGTTACCGCGGGAAACGCTGACGCTTTGCGTCTATCTCGGAAAGCGTCATGAATACGACGCCACATCCTTGGCCCATCCCTTGCGTGACGCCCTTCACGGCATCGGGTCCTGCCCGACGTCGTCTGGAGCGCACGGCGATGAATACAATGCGTCAAGGCCCGACCCGCATTCCGTGGAACCCGGATCCCGAAACGCATTGCAGCGCAGCAAACAAGCTCTTGAGCGTGGCGGAGGGGGACGACCTACCACTTCATCTTCGGACGAGCTCGCAACTTAGATTGCGCTCATTCGAGGCGGAAGCCGCCCCGCGGATAAACGGATAGGTATCGAGGAATGAAAAACGAAACTGATCTTTCGCTATATTGGAAACAGAACGTCACTTACCTGACGATCCTGCTCGTCATCTGGTTCGTGGTCTCCTACGGCTGCGGCATCTTATTCAAGGATGCACTGAACGCCATTTCCCTGGGTGGATTTCCGCTCGGCTTCTGGTTCGCCCAGCAGGGCGCCATCTATACCTTCGTTGTTCTCATCTTCGTGTACGTCTATCTGATGAACAAGCTCGATGAGAAGTTCGGGGTTCGGGAGGACTAACCGCCATGTCTGACGTTCAACTTTGGACCTGGATCATCGTCGGCGCGTCGTTCGCGCTATACATCGGCATCGCCATCTGGTCGCGCGCCGGCTCGACAAAGGAGTTCTACGTCGCTGGCGGCGGCGTTCCTCCGGTCGCCAACGGTATGGCCACCGCCGCGGACTGGATGTCCGCCGCGTCATTCATCTCCATGGCCGGCTTGATCTCCTTTTTGGGCTACGACGGCTCCGTCTATCTGATGGGCTGGACCGGCGGCTATGTTCTGCTCGCGCTGTTGCTCGCGCCGTATCTTCGTAAGTTCGGTAAGTTTACTGTCCCTGACTTCGTTGGCGATCGCTACTACTCCGCAACGGCCCGTATCGTCGCCGTCATCTGCGCAATCTTCGTTTCGTTTACTTACGTGGCCGGCCAGATGCGCGGCGTGGGCGTTGTTTTCGCTCGATTCCTCGAGGTCGACATCGTCATGGGCATCGTCATCGGCATGGGCCTGGTGTTCCTATACGCGACCCTGGGCGGCATGAAGGGCATCACGTACACGCAGGTCGCGCAGTACTGCGTTCTGATTTTCGCGTTTATGGTTCCGGCGATCTTCATTTCCATGCTGCTCACGGGCAATCCCATTCCGCAGCTGGGCTTCGGGGGCACACTGGGCGGATCCGTCGGCACCCAGCTCGCGAACGGAGAGACGATCACCCTCCTTCAGAAATTGAATAGTCTTCACGCGGAGCTCGGCTTCAAGCCCTACACCGACGGCAGTAAGCCGATGATCGACGTTCTGTTCATCACCGCGGCCCTGATGGTCGGAACCGCCGGTCTCCCCCACGTCATCGTGCGGTTCTACACCGTGCCGAAGGTTCGCGACGCTCGCATCTCCGCCGGCTGGGCGCTGGTGTTCATCGCGATCCTGTACACCACGGCCCCCGCCGTCGCCGCGTTCGCCCGTACCAATCTCATCGGCGCGGTCACCGACGCGTCGTATCAGGCGGGTGATGCCAACGGCGGCAAAGTGATTCCGGAGTGGTTCAAAACCTGGGAGGCCACCGGACTCATCGCCTGGGTCGACAAGAACAATGACGGAAAGATCCAGTACTTGGGCGACGGGGCAGCGATCAAGGGCAAGCCGGTCTTCGACGGCGATAAGCGGGGACCGGTCAACCAGCGAATGGTGACCAACGAGGCGACCCCGGCCAAGAACGAGCTGTACATCGACCGCGATATCATGGTCCTCGCGAACCCCGAGATCGCCGGACTCCCGGCGTGGGTCATCGCCCTCGTCGCCGCCGGTGGTCTCGCCGCCGCGCTGTCGACGGCGGCTGGTCTCCTGCTCGTCGTGTCGACGTCGATCGCCCACGACCTTCTGAAGCGCGTCATCATGCCGGACATCTCCGAGGCGGGTGAGCTGTTGGCCGCTCGCGGCGCCGCCGCCGTCGCGGTCGTCGTGGCCGGTCTGCTCGGGATCTATCCACCAGGATTCGTAGCCCAGGTGGTGGCGTTCGCGTTCGGCCTCGCGGCCTCGTCGTTCTTCCCCATCATCATCATGGGCATCTTCTACAAGCGCATGAACCGTGAGGGCGCGATCGCCGGCATGCTGTCCGGCATCATCTTCACGGCCGCGTACATCATCTATTTCAAGTTCCTCGGGGGCACGAAGGACCAGTGGCTGTTCGGCATCTCGCCGGAGGGCATCGGCACCTTGGGTATGCTGTTGAACTTCGTCGTGGCGTCGGTCGTCTCCCAGATGACGCCACCTCCGCCGCAGGACGTGCAGGACCTCGTGGAGAGCATCCGCATTCCGAAGGGCGCGGGAGGCGCGTCCGCCCACTGATTAGAACGAAATCTCGGGAGCGAAGGCCGTCGACGGGGGCGGCCTTCGCCTGTTTCACTGCTCTGTTCATCAACAGGAGGAGGACGGGGATATGCATGGTCGATTGATTATCAGCGCTTTGACCGCTTTGGCGCTTACCGCCGGCTCGGCGGTGGCCGAGGCGCAAACGGAAGAAAAGGGGCGTGATGGCTACAAGGGTCTGACCGTCAAGCTCAGCGATACGGAGTTCATCCGATTCATCACCTGGCACCAGGTTTGGCTTCGCTTCACCGAGCTCAACCCGGGCTCGCAGGTCAACGGGGTCGAGAAGGACGGCTTGTTCGATATCGCGCTTCGCCGGTCTCGGTTCCTGGCGTTCGCGGAGCTCAACGAGTTCCAGATCATGACCCACTTCGGGATCAACAACCAGACGTTCAACAACGCGCGTAAGCCGCAGCTGTTCATGCACGACGTCTGGGTGCAGTACCACGTGATCAAGACGATCCTGAGCATCGGCTTCGGACTGCACTACTGGCACGGGATCAGTCGGTTGACGAACCAGTCGACCCTAAACTTGGCCACCCTCGATGGCCCCATCACCAACTGGCCGACCATCGAGCGAACGGACCAATTCGCGCGCTTCCTGGGCATCTGGGCCAAAGGCAAGATCGGCGGGTTCGAGTACCGAGTCTCGCTCAACAAACCGTTCCAGTCGGACCGAACCCCGGGCATCGACATCGCAGACTACAACGGCCAGGCCAACACGCTGTCCTACGCGGGCTACTTCGAGTACCAATTCTTCGACTCTGAGTCGAACACCCTGCCCTACAAAGTCGGGACGTACATCGGGGGGAAGAAGGTGTTCAACATCGGGGCCGGCTTCTACTACCACCCGGACGCGATGGCCTCTCTGGACCCCGACAACATCCAGAACCGGCGCACCCATGATCAAGCGCTCTTCGGCATCGATGCTTACCTGGACATGCCGCTGGGCGACAAAGATGCCTCGGGCGCGATCAGCGCCTACCTGGTCTTCTATCAGTACGACTTCGGGCCGAACCACATCCGGAGCATCGGCATCTCCAACGTGGCCACCGGCGGGAGCTCGTTCAACGGTCCGGGCAACGCGTACCCGAGCATCGGCACCGGCCAACACGTCTACGGTCAGGCCGCGTACCTGCTGCCGCCGAACCTCTTCGGGGGCTGGGAGTTCATGCCGTACGTCGCTCTGCAGGTCTCGAACTTCGATGCCCTCGACGATCCGATGGTCCTGTTCGAAGGCGGACTCAACTGGTTCCTCCAGGGTCACCACGCGAAGGTGACCTTCGCGTTCAGGAACCGGCCGGTCTTCGTCGGCAGCATTGGCGATCCGGAGTCGCCGGGCCTCGACGGCGGGGTCACCGCCGATACCCGCGCCAATGAAGCGATCATTCAGATGATGATCTTCCTGTAGGTAAATTCGCGCCCGTGCGTCTTTAAGGATCCAGCGTGCTCGGCCGGCGTTGACGCCGGGCACGCTCCCGCTTTGGACCCCGGAGGGCCGGATCGGCCCAGCGTCCCCCGGGCTTGGTCCGGCCCTTCGGTCGTCCATCTCAGTTCTCATCCAGACACGTCAGTTGGGGCGCCCCCCGACCCCCTACCGCTGGTCTATGCCCGGTCGGGGAATCGGGGTAGCGACCGGGTGCCACCCCTGCTAAGTCCCCGGGCATGTCTCCGGCCACCGCCTCGTTGGCGAAAGGCGAGCCCCAGGTCGCGCCCGCCGCGCCGAGCGCCCTCGTCACATCTCGCCTCATCTGCCCGGCGTGTGGGAGCAAAGAGATCAACTATCGGCCGCTGTCATGTCGAGACTGCGGATGGTCGGGCCGGATCGAAGGCGACATCCTCGATTTCGTCGACGAGTCGCAGCTGACCAACAATCACCACGCCGAGGTGGCGGCCCAGACGGCCGCCGTCAACGCGTATTACGAAAACGAAAGCAAGATCACTTGCCACTGGGACCGCTTGTCGGCCACCGACCTGCCCGCGATGATCGGGACCACCGGCACCGTGCTCGACCTCGGCTGCGGCACCGGATCGGCGGGAGAATCATTGAAGGCTGCGGGCGCTACGGTCATCGGGGCCGACCTATCGCTTCCTTGCCTCGCCGTCGCGCGGCGGCGTCTCGATGCCGTGGTCCGGGTTGACGCCGTGCGCCTACCTTTCGAAGACGGGACTTTCGATGCGATCGTCGCGCGCGGAGCGCTGCACCATATGGCAGATCCCGAGGCCGCGGTCAGCGAGGCGTATCGCGTCTTGAAGCCGGGCGGACGCGCCGTGTTCCTCGATCCCCGTGAACACGTTTGGCTCGAGCCGATAAAGGTTGTGTTGCGCGCGGACAACGACAGCTTCAGCGATGACCACCGCGCCTACACCCCGAAAGCGTATCGAGAGCTCATCGAGAGCCGGTTTCCCGCGGTGTCAATGCACACCGTACATCCCTTCGGGATCCTGATCGCCCACGGACTCGACTTGCTTCCCATCCCCAAGTCCATTCCCCGTCGGCCCCTCGCGCGCGTGCTCCTCGACCTCGATCGTCGCCTCGACCGGACCCAGCTTCGACGGGGAGGCCACCTGTTGATCGCGGTCGCACAGAAGGCTTGAGCGGCCCTGACCGAAGGCCTCGGCTACACCATCTCGCGCCGAGTCAGCACCACGCCGGCCAGCATGACCAAGCCGGCGGCATACAGGCCGCCGTACAGCATCACGAAGGCGACGTCGCCGAATGACAGCGCGTCCGCATAAACCGCAGCTTCTCGAAAATCGAAACGGCTCATCGACGGCAGCACGTAATACACGCCCTTGGCCAGGGCCTTCGTGAACGCGTCGCCCGACGTGGTCAACCCGACCAGGTCATCCGTAGTCGCGGAGGCGACCCAAAATCCGAGGCCGATGCCCGCCGACAACGTCGGGGTCGAAAAGCACGACAGCAACAGTCCGAATGCCGCCAGGATCGCGGCTTCGGGAAGACAGGCGATGAGGGCCACCGCGTCCTGCACCGACGGTGTACCCCCGGCGCCGATCAGCACCATGAAGTACACCGTCGAAAAGCCCAGCGACACGAGCACGAGCGCGTACATGAGCCCCACGAAGCGCCCCACGACGTATTGGCTCCGGGTCAGGGGGCGCGTGAGAAGAACGAACAGGGTCTTGCGATCGATCTCCTGGTACACCAGCGACACCGACAGCAGCAGCGCCATCAGATTCAGGGCCAGCGATACGCCGCTGAGCCCCAGCGAACGAACGACGCGGAACGGGTAGCCGTAGGACAGAAAGCTGACCACGACCGACAGGGCCAGCATGCCAACCCCGAACACCGCGATGTTGAAAAACAGACGCTGGCGGATGGTCTGCCGCAGCGTGTTCGAAGCCACGAGCAAGATACCGTTCATGATGACTGCCCCAAGGACCGAACGAAGATGCTCTCGAGATCGTCCCGATGCGGCTCGAACCGCATGAGGTGGCCGCCCTGCGCCTGCGCCGCCTGTGCGAAGGCGCGCGCGTCTTCGATGTCATCGAAGGTCGCGACGAGCTTGCCATCGCCCGGCTGGATGTCGACGCCTTTTTCGATCCATTGCTGTCGGTCGCCGTGGGCCATATCTTCGATGATCACGTCGATGCCCCGCGTAGTCTCCGTCAAGATATCTTGCAGACGGCCAGTGCGACGGGTGACCCCCTTGTCGATGATCGCCACCCGGTCGCAGGTCATCTCGATGTCGGGAAGAATGTGGGTCGAGTAGAAGACCGTCCGCCCTTCGTCCTTGAGGCTCAAAATGAGCTCTCGGATCTCTTTTCTTCCGATGGGGTCGAGCCCGGTCATCGGCTCGTCGAGGACCAGTAGCTTCGGGTCGCTGACCAGGGCCGTGGCCAGCCCCGTTCGCTGCAGCATTCCTTTCGAGTACCCGCGAAGTCGGCGATCGAGGGCGTGTCCGAGGCCCACGCGATTCAGCATCTTCTCGGCCCGGCTCACGGCGTCGGTCCGATTCAATCCCGACAGGAGCCCGAACCACACCACGACCTCTCGCCCGGTCAGGAACTCATAGAAGGTGGGGTGTTCGGGCATGTAGCCTACGCCCTGGCGCCACTGCATGCTCTGGGGCGGCACGCCGAGGATCCGCAGTCGACCCGCGTCGGGGGTGATCAGCCCCAGCATCGCCTTGATGGTGGTCGTCTTGCCCGCGCCGTTGGGCCCCAAAAAGCCGAAGATTTCTCCCGGTTCGACGTGAAAACCGATGTCCTTCGCGCCCACCGATGGCCGCCGCCAAAATCCGACTCGAAACGTCTTCGCGAAGCCTTCGACCTCAATTAGATTGTCCATGTCCGTCGCCCCGCGCGGCCGGCGTCACCTGACTCTTCAGGTTCCCGTCCGGACTCTCCTCGTTGTTCGCACCCGGGTTGCCGGCCTTCTTGCCTTTGCTGCCCGCCCGCTGCTTGGCCTCGTCTTCCCGCACGAAGATGATCTCGGTTCGGGCGCGGCAGTTCTCATCGAGGGTGATCGGCTCACCGAACAGGTCTCGAGCCGGATGGCTCACCAGACCCACCAGCCGCAGCTCGTCGGCGGAGGCCGGCAGCGTGCCGTTCTGCTCAAAGTAGGTCCTGCACGCCTCGTCGTACGCGCGAAGGATCGGCTCCGAGCGAAGGATCTTCAGTCGAATGATCGCGTCTTCTTTGTGTCTGCCCGACAGGTGGTCGATCATCGTGAGCAACAGGGCTTCCGCCTGCTTCTCGTCGCCGGCCTGAAAGCGGGACCGCGCGGCCAACGAAGGCACGAACCGCGGCGCGCCGGGCATGTACGCAGCCTCGGTCCACAGCCGGGAGGCCTTGCGCAAATCCCCTTCCAAAAAGTAGGCGTTGTATCCCAGCATGAACGGGTACTGCCATTTGTGAGGGAGGTTCTTTCTCCCCTTCTCGAGCAGCCGGTCCGAGCCCTCGGCGTCTTTGTTGTAGACGGTCAGGTTGATGGCCACGACGTAGTAGGCCTGGTGGTAGCGCGGGTCGAGGTCGGTGGCGAGCTGGGCCCACGTCTTCAAGCGAATGACCCGGGGCTCATGCTTCTCCACGAACCGGCCCAGCTCCTGAACGCAGCTCAACCAGAACAGGTCGGCGAGCGCGAGCGGATGCTGCATCGACAGGGCCCGCATTTGGGCCCGACCGGGGGACTGGATCAGGTCGCGAACGTCTGAAGCGTGGCGGCGATGCTCGAACTGATCGTCGATCCGATAGAGCCTCAGACCCAGCGCCGACCCGAACAGCCCGACCAGGGCAAGCCAGCGGAGCAGCGGCATCATGCGGGCCTCTCCATGCCAGAGTCCCGTCAGTAGGTCCCGAGCGAAACGCGGTACGTCCCGTAAGGAAACAGACAGCTGGCGGCGGTCTGCGGGCTCGCGATGCCGGTGCCCGTGAAGCCCTGGTCGGTGCAGAACAGCAGCTCCTGCACCGACGCGTCGCCGTCGAGGTCCGCCTGCGCGCTGCACGTGAACTCATGCGTTTGGGTGGGCGTAGCGGGAATCTGAGCCGCGCACTGGTACTGGTAATAAGAGCGGGAAATGCTGGGCTCCAAGCCCAGGTCTTTGAGGCTGCGGTCGGTGCCGTCGCACGGGTTGGGGTACACGGTGATCGCGCTGGTCCACGGGAGGGGCGTAACGCCCACGGTCCCGATGGGATGCTGTTCGGTGTTGGCGAAGCAGTCAAAGGTCCCGAAGTACGACCATTGATTGGTCCGGAGGTTCCCGAGAACCACGACCGCCTCCGCCTGTCGAGCCCGAAAGATGCTGCGCTGGTAAAGCGGAATGGCGATGCCGGCCAAAACACTGAAGATGGCCACCACGATCATCAGCTCGATGAGGGTGAAGCCTGGTTCTGCCCTAGATGGAGGTCTTTTTAACATCGCCGACATAAATCCTGACATGGGTAAGGCGGCGCGGACCAGCCGCCCGCGCCACCTCCCCGCCCAGATAGCAGGGGCCCTCAGTACGTACCAGGGGCGCAGTCGAAGACCTCCGCCGCGTTGGCCGCTGCGCAGGCCAGCATGGCCGGGGCGATGACCGCCGAGCCGGAGTTCTGGTTGTCCGAGCCATACGAGAACTGACCGTTGTTCATGTCGCCGTCGAGGTCGGCCTCCGCGCCGATCGCGAACTCGGGGGTGACCGCCGCCGCCGCGGCGCGGTGGTTGGACTCGTACTGGTAATAGACGTCGCCGTCGGGCCGGTAGCCGATGCACTCGAACGACGTGCACATGTCCGTCGCAGTTCGGTTGCACATAGTGTCGCACACGGCGAGGGACCAAGCCTGCTTCACCGTTCCGGAGAGGGCAGGGGGGGTGACGGTGGTTACGTTGGCGTAGTTGTCCTCGGTGGACTGGAAGGAGGTCTGGGCGGTCCGGATGCCGCCCATGTTGGTGCGCGCTTCCGAGGTCTTCGAGCGCAGCTGGTAGCGCACGAAGTTCGGAATGGCGATGGCCGCCAGAACGCCAATGATGGCGACGACGATCATGAGCTCGATAAGGGTGAAGCCTTTGCGGGCCTTTTTTAGCAGCTTGGTCATTGTCTTCTTCTTTCTCTCCCGTTGGTCCGCCCTCCGACGAAGCGGGCGTTCGGGCGGCGACCAATGCACCCCTCGTGCCATTGGTCACGGGTGGGTGCACCGCTCATAGCTGACGATCTTCGTCACCGAGGTGACCGAGGATGTAAGTGGTGACGGCGGTTGTCGGTCGCAAATCGACCCACTCGGTCGGGCTGCGCGCTGACAGGGAACTTGCGCGGCATTGATTTTCGTTTGGATGGTGTAGAGGAGCGTTGTGCGGGAGATACTCGCCCATTATCCGATTCCGATGTCCGTCGTGCTGGGGCTGTTCGGCGCGCTGATCGGATCTTTTTTAAACGTCGTCATCGCTCGGCTCCCAGAGGGCCGTAGCATCGTGTCGCCACCGTCTCATTGCCCAAAATGCGGCTATCGTATTCCCCCCTGGCTCAATATCCCGGTGTTGAGCTGGCTGATGCTTCGCGGCCGCTGCCGAAACTGTGGCGCGTCGATCTCGATCCGCTATCCGATCGTCGAGCTGTTGACCGCGCTGCTGTTCATCGCGGTGGGCCAGCGATTTGGGCTCACCCCGGCGATGTTCGCCAGCCTCCTGCTCGTGTCCGGCCTCATTGCGATCACCTTCATCGACATCGACTACTTCGAGATTCCAGACGAGATCTCGATCTGGGGGACAGGGATCGGGATCCTCGCCCGTCCTTGGGCCTTCGATGTGCCGTGGTGGAGCGGTCTCGTCGGTGCCGTGCTGGGCGCAAGCTTCCTGATGATCGTGAGGCTCTCTTACCAGATCGCCCGTAAGCAAGAAGGCATGGGCCTCGGGGACGTCAAGCTGCTGGCGATGATCGGGGCCTTTCTCGGGCCGGGCAGCCTTCTACCGGTCATTCTGGTGGCATCGAGCCTCGGCTCCATCTACGGCATCGCGGTCCTGGTGAAGGCGCGGCTGGGGGGCGAGCAGGAAGGGCCGGCGGCCGACGCAGACCCGACCCCCGGCGATCCGGACCAAAACGACGAGCGTGGCGCGGGCGCACCGCGGCCCGCGGCGGCCAGTGAAGGCCCCGCGTCGACCACGCCCCCGGCCCCCGACGAGACGGCCCGCGCCCCCGACTTCGTGGACGAGGACGGAGAGGCGTGGATCCCGCCCCCCCACGCCCTTCCGTTCGGTCCGTTCCTCGCCCTCGGCGCGCTCACCGTGCTGCTGCTCCAGCCGGTGCTCGAGCCGTGGCTCGCGATCTTCCGGGGGTAGCCATGCCGCGCCAGCGCGCCAGCCTCCGCCAGCCGCTGCTCGTATACGCCAGCCTGTTCATGGTCGTCCTCGCCCTCGTGGTGGGGGTGATCTCTTGGTTTTCGTTGGTGACCGCGTCGCGCCGAGCCTACCGCCGGGCCGCGCGCAAGGCCCTGGAAGCGGTCGCTCACCAGCGACCGCTTCCCCAAACCCAACCCTGGGTGACCGGCGCTCGACGAGGCGAGTCTCCGCTGGGGGAACTGACGATCGGCATCGTATCAAGCTCGTCATCGGCATTCGGACTCGGGCTGGCCGAAGTTCGGTCGGAAGCCATTTCGCCCGACCTTCGACACGGCTATGTCTGCGTCCCGCTCGACGTCCCCGGTCGTGAGGTCTACCTGGTGGCTCTTTTTGACTCGAGCGTGCCGATGTCCATCGCCCTCGTCGAGGTCGCCCGCATGACCCCGTTCGTGCTTCTGGGCGCGCTGGGATGTGCCGGAATGCTGGTGATCCTGGTCGGCCGGGTGCTCCTGCCGCCCCTCGACGCCCTCCGGCGTGCGGCCCAGGAGACCCAAGCGTCGTCGACCGACGGGCTCACGGTGCCCGCACCCAACGAAATCCTCGACGTCGCCCATCAGTTTCGACGAACCGTTCGTCAGCTCAACGACGAGCGGGAGGTCGTGGAGGCGCAGCGCGACGAGCTGGCGCGAATGCAGCAGAACCTCATTCGGGCCAGCAAGCTCGCGAGCGTCGGACGGCTCGCGGCGGGCATCGCCCACGAGATCGGCAACCCTCTGGCCGCCGTCCAGGGATATCTTTCGCTCCTGAAGGCGGGACTGCCCGCAGACCAAGCCGGCGACGTGCTCGACCGAAGCCGGGCCGAGCTCTCCCGCATCCACGACACCATTCTTAAGCTGCTCACCTACGCCCGGACCGGCGAGGAACGCCCCGAAGAGCCCGGTCCGTTCGATCTCAACCGGGTGGTGCAAGATGCGATCGAGCTCGCGAGGGGACACCCGGCGTTAAAAGGCGTGAACCTGTCCGTGGCCGACACGGAGATCCCGAGCGCTCACGGCCACCCCGGCCACCTTCACCAAGTGATGGTCAACCTGCTCTTGAACGCCGGCCAGGCCCTCGAGGAAGAACGGGAAGGCCGTATCCGCGTCGATATCGAACAGGATGAAGCGCTGGTGATCATCTCTGTCATCGACGATGGCCCCGGGGTCCCCGACGACCTGAAGGAGGTCATCTTCGACCCGTTTTACACCACCAAAGCCCCGGGCCAAGGCACCGGTCTCGGCCTCGCGGTGTCCCGCGCGTTGATGGAGACGATGGGCGGCGACCTGACCGTCGACGACGGTCCGGACGGGGGCGCGGCCTTTCGGCTCGTGGTGCCCAAAGCCGGCTAACATTTCTGATACCGTCCCCTCGTGGCCGGTACCCGGGTGCTGGTGGTGGATGACGAGGAGAATCTCCGCCACATGCTCAGCCTCTCCCTGTCCAAAGACGGGTTTCACGTCTGGACGGCCAGCTCCGGCCGCGAGGGGCTCGAGACCCTGCGTGACGGGGAAACGTTCGATATCTGCGTGACCGACGTCCGGATGCCGGGCATGGACGGGCTAGCGTTCATCGAGGAGGCAGGGCGGCTGGGAGACCGGACCCCGACGTTCATCGCGATGAGCGCCTACGGCGACGAGACCCTGGCCGTTGAGGCCCTTCGACGGGGCGCCTTCGACTACATCAGCAAGCCGTTCGCCCCCGAAGATCTGAGTCTCAAGCTGCGGTTGGTCGTCGAACGCCGGCAGCTGGACCAGGTCGGTGTTGCCGATGCCGACCGCCGGACCGCGGGCCGTAGCCCCGGCGCCAAGCCCCCTGGGGGCCTCGACGAGATCATCTCCGATGCCCCCGCGATGACCGCGATCTTCGACGTCGTGCGGAAAGTGGCCCGCTTTCCCACGACGGTCCTGATCACCGGGGAGACCGGCACCGGTAAGGAACGGATCGCGGGGGCCATCCATCGCGAGGGTCCGCGCGCGGCCCGACCGTTCGTGGCCGTGAACTGCGGCGCGATACCCGAGAATCTCCTCGAGAGCGAGCTGTTCGGCTACGTGAAAGGCGCCTTTACCGACGCCCAGACGGATCGCGAGGGGCTGTTCGAGGTCGCCGACGGCGGCACGCTGTTCCTCGACGAGATCGCGGAGCTCCCCCTGCAGCTGCAGGTCAAGCTGCTGCGGGCGCTCGTGGAAAAAGAGATCCGGCGGGTCGGCGACACCCGCACCCGCCGCGTCGATGTCCGGGTGGTGGCCGCGACCGCGCGTCGGATGGACGAATTGGTCAAGCAGGGCCAGTTCCGAGAAGACTTGTTCTATCGACTCAATGTCGTTGCGATCCATTTGCCTCCGCTGCGAGACCGGCGCGAAGACATTCCCCTTCTCGTCCGACACTTCATCGCCCAGGTCGCCGCCCGGTTGGGCGTTCGAAATCCCGCCGTCACCGACGACGCGCTCGACATGCTCCAGTGCTACGATTGGCCGGGCAACGTCCGCGAGCTGGAGAACGCGATCGAAAGAGCGCTCGTCTTGTCCGACGGTGACGGCAGCCTGACCTCGACCGACCTCGACGACCGGTTTCGAGCGACGTCGCGCAATGATGCCCCCGCCGCCCTCACCGGCCTGATCGACGGCCGAGAGCTGTCGTTGAAGGTGGTCATGCCGCGGGTGGAACAGCTCATGATCCGGCGCGCGCTCGACCAAACGGGCGGCAATCGGACACGAGCCGCGGCGCTTCTCGGCATCAGTCACCGCGCGCTCCTGTATAAGCTCAAAGAACACGGGATTTCCTGAACGCCCGTTCAACGCGGCGCGATTCGGGCGTGTGCTCGATCGCGGACCAGGCTTCGAGTTTGAGCGCACGCGGATGACCGTTTCGCCTTCGGCGCGGATGGGTGATCCAAGGGCGGTCTGTTCGGTCCACTCTCCGCGCGTCGGGTTGACGCTCCCACCAGGACCGCGGATGATCCATCCTACAAACGCCGACGATCGAAACCGAGCGGGTTTGGCCGATCGTTACCGCTGCGGACGGAGCGGACAGGTTACCGCCTCAGCATCGGTCGACGTGTGTATGAACGGAGCCCATTGTCGCAGGCGGCGGAAAGCGGAAGATCGACCTCGCGCTCGAGACAGAAATCGAGGACAAGGGGCGAGGTCGACCTCTCGCGGGTCCCCAACCTGACCTTGGGAAAGGAACGCTAACGCGCTATGGCTAAAGGAAAGCTCTCGGTGGGCCTCGACATCGGATCCGGCTCCGTCAAGCTGTGCTTGCTCAAGCGCGCCAAGCGCGGAAATTACCAGCTGCAGTCCTTCGATCTGATGCAGCTGCCGCCCGAGGCCATCGTCGACGGGGCCCTGATGAACTCGACCGCCGTCGTCGACGCCATTCAGGAAATCTACGCCCGCCAGAAAATTCGACATAAAGAGGTGTCGACCTCCGTCTCCGGCCACTCGGTCATCATCAAGAAGATCAACCTGCCGCAGATGACCGCGGAAGAGCTCGAAGAATCGATTCAATGGGAAGCAGAGCAGTACATTCCCTTTGACATCAACGACGTCAATATCGATGTCCAGATCCTCAACACGGAGTCGACCCAGGCCGGGCAGATGGACGTCCTCCTCGTCGCCGCCAAAAAGGACATGGTCAACGACTACACCGAGGTGATCAGCAGCGCAGGCCTCACTCCGGTGGTGGTCGACATCGACGCGTTTGCGGTCCAGAACCAGTTCGAGATCAACTACGAGGTCCCCAGGTCGGAGACCGTCGTGCTCGTCAACATCGGGGCGTCGGTCACCAACATCAACGTTCTCGCCAACGGGATTTCGACCTTCACCCGCGACATCTCCATCGGCGGAACGCAGTTCACCGACGCCATTCAGAAGGCGCTGAACGTCAGCTACGACGAGGCGGAGGCCCTGAAAGTGGGCGGCGCCGGGCCCGACAGCGACTCGGTGGTGCCCCAGGAGGTCGAGCGGGTGCTCCAGACGGAGTCCGAGTCCATCGCCAACGAGATCCAGCGGTCCTTGGACTTCTACGCCGCGACCTCCGCCGACGCCCACATCGCCCGGATCTTCGTCAGCGGGGGGTCGGCGAAGATCCCCGCCCTCGTCAAGACGATCGAAGGTCGAACGGGGGTCCCGGTCGAGGTCCTCAATCCCTTCCGAAACATCGAAGTCGCCCCCGGCCGCTTCGACCCGGAGTTCCTGCACAGCGTAGCCCCGATGGCCGCGGTATCCGTCGGCTTGGCTCTGCGGTATCAGGCGGACAAGTAGTTCGGCAGTGAGGAGACCACGGGCATGATTCGCATCAACCTACTCCCGGTTCGGCAGACCCAGAAGCGCCAGACCATCCAGCAGCAGCTGCTGGCGGGCGCCGCTTTGGTGGTCCTCACGATCATCGTGTGCATCGTCTGGGCGGCGGGCGTGTCCAGCACCTACGAGTCGAAAGTTCGCCTCCAGAAGCTCAAGCAAGACGAGCTCGCTCAGCTCCAGAAGATCATCGGGGAGGTCAACGAGTTCAACGCGACGAAGAAAGAGCTCCAAGAAAAGCTGCGGGTCATCGACGAGCTGCGCAAGAGCAAGTCCGGGCCGGTACGAGCGATGGACGACCTCGCATCCGAGATCCCGAATCGGGTATGGGTGACGTCCTTCAACGAAAAGGAAGGCGCCGTCACCATCGAAGGTCAGGCCATCGACCACGAAGACGTCTCTGCCTTCATGAAGGCGCTGCAGAAGTCGAAGTATTTCACTGGCGTCCAGCTCGGATACTCGAGGGCGTCGGCGCCGAAACGCGGGGTCACGCTCTACACCTTTCAGATCACCTGTCGGGTCAACTACTCGGCCTGAGGCGACGGAGAGACCAGGAGATTCGCATGGATGAGATCGTCGCCCGGGTATCCAAGGTCCCCCTCCCGCAGCGGGTGTTGGTGCTGGTGGTCGTGGTGGTGCTGCTGGTCCTCGCCAACTACATCATCCTCATCAGCCCCAAAGAAGACGACATCGCCCGCATCCAGCGGAAGATCAATCAGCTGGAGAACGAGCTGGTCCGAAAGCGCGCCATCGCCCGGAACCTGTCGCGGTACCGCATCGAGGTCGAGCGGCTGAAACAGCGGCTGAACGAGGCGCTGACCCTCTTGCCCAACGAAGCCGAGATTCCCGAGCTTCTGCAGAAGGTCGCGGCCCTGGTCGAGCAGTCCGACTGCCAGATGGGAAAGTTCGAACCCAACGCCGAAGTCAACGTCAACTTCTACGCCAAGATTCCAGTGCGAATGGCGATCACCGGTAACTACCATTCGATCGCCGTCTTCTTCGATAAGGTCTCCAAGCTCGCACGAATCGTCAACGTGACCGACATCGAGCTCGGAACGCCCAACGTCGAGAATCAGAAGGTCGTCCTCGAGGCGAAATTCACCGCGACCACCTTCAAATTCATCGAAGACAAGACCAAGAACGCGGCGAAGGCCGGTTCGAAGACCGGTTTTAAGAAGAAGTGACGGAGCCCGACCATGAACTTGAAACTCGTCATGTCGTTGGGGTGCGCGGTCGGAGCGGGGACCCTCGCGTGCAGCGACGCCTCGCCTCCGAGCGCGTCCCGGCCGCCGTCCAAAGCCGCCCGCAGCCTGAACCGGCTCGTGGGCAACAATGCGCCGGCGGCACCGGCCGAACGCGCCCCCGCGACGGCCACCCCCACGGTGATCAGCGACCAGGAGCCGGACATCGCGTACGCGTACTCGCCGATCGGCAAGCGTGACCCGTTCCGCTCGCTCTTCGAGCAGCTGCAGGTCGAGCAAGAGCAAGAGCAACTGACCGATCTGCAGCGCTACGAGCTCGACCAACTCAAGCTCGTGGCGATCATCTCCCGCATCGCGACCCCCTACGCCATGGTCGAAGACCCGGCCGGCAAAGGCCACTCGCTGACGCGAGGCACACTGATCGGAAAGAACTGGGGACGGGTCTCGGCCATCACGCCTGACTGCGTCACCGTCAAAGAAGAATATCGCGACTACACGGGCCGCAAAGTGACCAACAAGACGTCCATGTGCCTGCCCAAGCCAGAGGACCTGAAAGTTGATTGAAGCGTCGAATAATCCGACGACTCGCCCGGAGAGGACGACCAACATGACGATTCAGCCGATCCGACGGACGCTCGCGGCGGTAGCCGCGACCTGTCTGCTCGCCGTACCGAGCGTGACCTCCGCCGCCGACCCGGTCCGCGTACAAAGCATCGACATCCGGGGGACCGGCGACGTGCGTGAAGTCGTGGTCCGGGCTTCGGGGGAGCCTACGTTCTCCGTGTTCCGCCTCACCGAGCCATTCCGGGTCCTCCTGGACGTGAACAACGCCCAGATGAGCAACCCGGTCGGGCTGCGAAAGGTCGACGACGGTCTCGTCCGTTACGTGTCCACGACCCAGTTCGCAGACGAGGCGTCGTCGATTCTGCGGGTCGAGGTCGCCCTCGACGAAACCGTTCCGTACTCGGCCCGCGTGGTCGGCAACGCGGTGGTCCTGACCATCGGCGCCGAGGGGGCGGTGACCCCCGCCAAAAAAGCCGCCAACCGACCTCGGTCGCGAATGGGGCGAATCAAGCGCCGGGTCCGGGACCGAGACGTGCTCCTCCTCGCGAGGACCAAAGGCGACCCGGTGGCCGACAGCCGGGTCAAGGTGGAGAACCTCGATGATCCCCCACGGATGGTGATCGACGTCGCCGACGCCTCGATCGAACCGAAGTGGCAGCGGGTCCGAGTGAACCGTAACGGCGTTCGCGCCGCTCGGATCGCCGACAAGGACGGCAGCGTCCGCTTCGTGCTGGACCTGACGAGGGGCGCCAAACCCAACGTCGACGTGCGCCCCAGTGCCAAGGGGCTGGCCATCCGCATCGCGCCCGCCGCGATGAGCGCACCGGCGCCGGCCGCGCCGACGCCGAATCCCACCGCCGCCGCGCCCCGCCCTGAATCCACCGGCCCGGCCGCCACCGCCCCGAAGGTCCCGGTCGCCGTCCCGCAGGTCCCGGCCGCCGCCGCGCCGCGGGCCACGGTCCCCACCGCGCCCTCGGCCGCCGCTATGGCCCCCACCGCGGCCGCCGCGCCCCCCGCCGCCGTGGTGCACGACGTTCGCTTCGAGCCGAAGGACGGCTTTGTCCGGCTGACGTTGAAGCTGGCCGACACCAGCGCCCGGGTCATTCCGGAGAGCAAGGAAGGCGGCGCGCCGCTGCTGCGCCTGTTGGGCGCGGAGCTCCCCGAAGCCCTCGAGCGCACGCTCGACGTTCGGGAAGTCGCACCTGGGATCGTCGACAGCATCAGCACCTACAACGAGGCCGGCACCGCCACCATCATCGCCAACATCCGGGCCGGGACCGAGCACCGCCACTGGCGCAAAGGCAACGACTTGATGTGGGACTTCCGCAACCGCGCCGTCCCCGCCGCCCGCCGGCTGCCGTACGATCAACGCAGCACGACCGGTTACCAGTCGGCCGCCAGCGCGTCTCGGGTCATCTCCCAGGCCGCCCCGTCGCAGCGGCAGGCGCGTTACACCGGTCGCCGCATCTCGCTCGACCTCAAAGACGCGGACATTCAGAACGTGCTCCGGCTGCTGGCCGACGTTTCGAAGCTCAACATCGTGGCCGCGGAGGACGTGACCGGCAAGATCACCATCAAGCTGCGAAACGTGCCGTGGGACCAAGCGCTCGACATCATCCTGCGGTCCAAGCAGCTGGATAAGGTGCGCAACGGAAACATTATCCGGGTGGCGCCGATCACCGTTCTGCAGGCCGAGGAAGAGCTGCGGGTGGAGCGCGCGAAGTCGAGGGTTCAGCTCGAGCCGCTGAGCGTTCGCCTCATCCCGGTCAGCTACGCGGTGGCCGGAGAGGTCGCGCCGCAGGTGCAGGCGCTTCTGTCCCCTCGCGGCAAGGTGAACATCGACCGCCGGACCAACGTGCTGGTGGTGGAAGACATCCGAGAGGTGCTGGTGAAGGTCGAGCGCCTGGTTCGAACCCTCGACACCCAGACCCCCCAGGTCCTCATCGAAGCCCGGATCGTCGAAGCGCGCTCGAACTTCTCGCGCGAGCTGGGCATCCAGTGGGGCGGTCAGTTCACAGCTTCCCAGGCCACCGGCAACTCCACCGGCCTCAGCTTTCCGAATTTGGTGCGGGTATCCGGTGGCGCTGACGACGGGCAGAACAACGTGACCACCGGCGTCCAGCCCACATCGAACTACGCGGTGAATCTGCCGGCGGCGGTCGGCGCCGGCACCGGTGGCGCGTTGGGCTTCACCTTGGGATCGATCGGCGGTTCGGCGCTGGTGAACATCCGCCTGTCGGCCGCGGAGTCCGAGGGTCGGATCAA